>NZ_JBFUAU010000008.1:0-294474 GCF_056406115.1 Arthrobacter sp. P1_D4
CACCCGCGCCCACCCGCGCCTGCCCGCCCCTTCCGCGGCGCTGAGTCGCACGAGCATCAACCTTCGTGGCAGAATTGATTCTCGTGCCACAGGTCAAGCCTGGGCACGGTCCGCTCTGGTGTAATGGCAGCACCCCGGCCTTTGGAGCCGTGGAGTATAGGTTCGAGTCCTATGGGCGGAACTTGGCGAGACACACTGCGCAACCAAGCAAGGAGAGCCAATACGTGAGCCCCGAGAATACTGGCCCAGCCGCCGTGATCGTCCTAGCTGCAGGGGCCGGTACCCGGATGAAATCCCGTACCCCCAAGATTCTCCATGAGATTGGCGGCCGCTCGCTGGTCGGCCACGCGCTCCAGGCGGCCCGCAGTATCAGCCCCCGCGAGTTGGCCCTGGTGGTCCGGCATGAACGCGACCTCGTGGCCGCCCACGTCTCCGCCCTCGATCCGAAAGCCCTGATTGTGGACCAGGACGATGTGCCCGGCACCGGCCGCGCGGTCGAGGCGGCACTGGAAGCGCTCGACACGCTCGACCCCCAAGGACGGCTGGGCGGAACGGTCGTGGTCACGTACGGCGACGTCCCGCTGCTCACCGGCGGCCTGCTCGGCGAGCTCGTCGCCGCCCACGAGGCCGAGGGCAACGCCGTCACCGTCCTCACCGCCGTGCTCGAGGACGCCACCGGCTACGGTCGCATCCTCCGCGCAGCAGACGGAACCGTCACGGGAATCCGCGAACACAAGGATGCCACCAGCGCCGAACGCGAAATCCGTGAGGTCAACTCCGGCATCTACGCCTTCGACGCCGCCGTCCTGCGCGACGCGCTGGTCCACGTCACCACGGACAACGCCCAGGGCGAAAAGTACCTCACCGATGTCCTGGCCCTGGCCCGCGCCGCGGGCGGCCGCGTCGCCGCCGTCGTCACCGAAGACCGCTGGCAGGTGGAGGGCGCCAACGACCGCGTCCAGCTCTCGGCGCTCGGCGCTGAACTCAACCGCCGCACCCTCGAAGCCTGGATGCGCGCCGGCGTGACCGTCGTGGATCCCGCCACGACGTGGATCGACGCCACGGTGACGCTCGACGAGGACGTCCGGCTCCTGCCCAACACCCAGCTGCATGGCCGCACCACGGTGGCGCGCGACGCCGTCGTCGGCCCGGACACCACCTTGACCGACGTCACGGTGGGCGAGGGCGCCACGGTGATCCGCACCCATGGCTCCGGCTCCACGATCGGGGCGCGCGCCAGCGTGGGCCCCTTCACCTACCTGCGCCCGGGCACCGTCCTGGGCGAGACCGGCAAGATCGGCGCGTTCTACGAAACCAAGAACGTCACGATCGGCCGCGGCTCGAAGCTGTCCCATCTCGGCTACGCCGGGGACGCGGAGATCGGCGAGGACACCAACATCGGCTGCGGCAACATCACGGCCAACTACGACGGCGAGAAGAAGCACCGTACGGTGATCGGCTCGGGTGTGCGCACCGGTTCGAACACCGTGTTCGTGGCCCCCGTGCGCGTGGGCGACGGCGCCTACAGCGGCGCCGGTGCGATCATCCGCAAGGACGTCCCGGCCGGCGCCCTCGCAGTCACCCTGGCCAAGCAGCGGAACTCGGACGGCTGGGTTGCGGCCAACCGCCCCGGTTCCGTTTCCGCCGCCCTGGCCGAGTCCGCCCTGGCCGAGTCCGCTGCCGCGGTGGATTCCGCCGCGGGCGCCGCCCCAACATCCTCCACTACTCCGGCACCGACAGAAGAGGGCTAGCAATCATGAGCGAAATTACGGCACACGGCGAGAAGAAGCTGGTGCTGGCCGCGGGGCGCGCGCACCCTGAGCTGGCGAAGGAGATCGCGAAGGAGCTCGGCACCGAGTTGCTGCCCCTGGACGCCTACGACTTCGCCAACGGCGAGATCTACGTGCGGGCCGGCGAGAGCGTCCGAGGCACCGATGCCTTCGTGATCCAGGCCCACCCTGCCCCGTTGAACAACTGGCTCATGGAACAGCTGATCATGATCGATTCGCTCAAGCGGGCCTCCGCCAAGCGCATCACTGTGGTGTCCCCGTTCTACCCCTACGCCCGGCAGGACAAGAAGGGCCGTGGCCGCGAGCCGATCTCGGCACGCCTCGTCGCCGATCTGTACAAGACCGCCGGCGCCGACCGCATCATGAGTGTGGACCTGCACACTTCCCAGATCCAGGGCTTCTTCGACGGCCCCGTGGACCACCTGATGGCCATTCCGCTCCTGGCCGACTACATCCGCACCCGGGTCGGCTCGGACAAGGTCACGGTCGTCTCGCCGGACACCGGCCGCGTCCGCGTGGCCGAGCAGTGGGCCGAGCGCCTCGGCGGCGCGCCGCTGGCGTTCGTGCACAAGAGCCGGGACCTCACCGTGCCCAACCAGGCCGTCTCCAAGACGGTCGTGGGCCAGATTGAAGGCCGCACCTGCGTCCTGATCGACGACATGATCGATACCGGCGGAACCATCTCCGGCGCCGTCCAGGTGCTCAAGAACGCCGGCGCCAAGGATGTCATCATCGCCGCGACCCATGCCGTGTTCTCCGATCCGGCGGCCCGCAGGCTGTCCGAGTCCGGCGCCCGCGAAGTGGTGGTCACCAACACGCTGCCGATCACCGCGGACAAGCGCTTCCCGCAGCTGACCGTGCTCTCCATCGCGCCGCTGATCGCGCGCGCCATCCGTGAAGTGTTCGACGACGGCTCCGTCACCAGCCTGTTCGACGGCCAGGCCTAAGCCGGCCGGCGGAGGGCCCGGTTTCAGAAACCGGTCCCTCCGCTGGTAGCCTTGTACCGAAACCTTGGCGAGGGAGAGCGCCGGCATTCCGTATTGATGTGAATTAATCGGAACCCGGACTGCTGGTCTCCGTAATCGACTGGGTCTGAATCTCCTTCTGAAGGGCAGCCGCACGGCAGCCCGGCGTTGAAGGTCGTAAACAGACCTCCGCCCTTGCTGAACACCGTTTAGTCCCACAGCTTGAAATCCCACGAGGAGATATCCATGTCTGAGCAGAAGCTCGCAGCAGAAGTCCGCACCGAATTCGGCAAGGGCTTCGCCCGCCGCGCCCGCATGGCCAACCTGATCCCGGCCGTCATCTACGGCCACGGTGCCGAGCCGATCCACATCACCCTGCCGGCGAAGGCCACCACCCTGGCCGTCCGCACCGCCAACGCCCTGCTGACCCTGGACATCGACGGCGAGCAGCACCTGGCCCTCGTCAAGGACATCCAGCGCAACCCGATCAAGCAGATCATCGAGCACCTCGACCTGCTGACCGTCCGCACCGGCGAGAAGGTCACCGTTGACGTGCCCGTTCACCTCAGCGGCGAGCTGGCTCCGGGCAACGTCCACAACCTGGAAATGACGGTCGTTTCCGTCGAGGCCGAGGCAACCCACCTGCCGACCGCCATCGAGGTCAGCATCGAAGGCCGTAGCGCCGGCGAGCACATCCACGCTTCCGACCTCGTCCTGCCGAAGGGTTCCACCCTGCTGGCCGACCCCGAAGCACTCGTCGTCAACATCTCCGAGGCCACCGAAAACGTCGAAGAGGGCGAAGAAGGCGAAGCGGCCGCACCGTCAGCCGAAGCAGCAGCCGAGTAATTCCGGCGAATTTTACGGCGGCCGGGTCCCTCAGGGGCCCGGCCGCCGTCGTCTCTGGTGCCGTAGCCCGCGCCGTACGCGCCCCGTAGCCGGCTACCCGCCCCGCCCCACCTGACCCGCCCCACTTGCCCCGCCCCACTTGCCCCGCCCCACTGGCCGCGCCCCCGGCCGCGTCCCACCGAAGGACTGACCCATGACCGACACCTGGCTGATCGTAGGCCTTGGCAACCCCGGATCCGAGTACAGCCACAACCGGCACAACGTCGGCCAGATGGTCCTGGACGAACTCGCCTCGCGCGTCGGCGGTGGCTTCAAATCGCACAAATCGCGTGCCCAGGTCCTCGAAGGGCGTCTGGGCATCGGCGGACCCCGGATCGTGCTGGCCAAGCCGCTGTCATACATGAACGTCTCCGGCGGCCCGGTGTCTGCCCTGGCCCAGTTCTTCGGCATCGATCCGGCCCATGTCATTGCCGTCCATGACGAGATCGACATCCCCTTCGACACCGTGCGGCTCAAGATCGGCGGCGGCGAAGGCGGCCACAACGGACTGCGCGACATCTCCAAGGCCCTGGCCACCAAGGACTACCTGCGCGTGCGGGTGGGCGTCGGGCGTCCGCCCGGACGGATGGAGACCGCGGACTTTGTCCTGCGTGACTTTTCCGCGCCGGAGAAAAAGGAACTGCCCTTCCTCATCGACTCAGCTGCCGACGCCGTCGAAGTCCTGGTCCGGGACGGCCTCACCGCCGCCCAACAAAAGTTCCACCCCGCCAAGGCGACGTAACCCCTCCCGGACGTAAACGCAGGCAAAATAACACGCAGCCTAAACGCCCCGACCGTGGGCCGGCCCGGGCCCGCGGCAGGCAGGCGGCGACTAAGTTGCATGCGGATTGCGTGTTTCCTTTCCAAGCTTTCCGCATTCCAGCTATGATCTGTCTACTCTCACGTCGGGGGATAGGGATACGCTACTTCTAAGTGGGCAGTTCGGGGTTGCTGTCTGCAAAGCGGTACGAAGGAAACTACATGTCGAGGGATTCGCTGGGCTGGGGGAATGTTTCCACTACATTGGCACCCGCCGAAGAAGAACATGCTGCCGGCCAGGTCGCGAGACACGGCTGGTCCGGTTTGGCGCGGAACGCTGATGCTGAGCGTGTCCGCCAGGAACTGCTTGCCCAGGACCGGATGGGCGTCGTCATCACGGGCGACCGCGGCGTGGGCAAAACGCTTGTCGGCAGGACCGCCCTCGCGGGCTTCGGCCCCGAGGTGTACACCATCCAGCTCCGCAGTTCAGGGCCGGGGTCGGCAACGCCATACGGCTGCCTCGCCTTCACCCTTGCGCGGCTCCCGCAGAGTTCCCTGGGCTCGCCGACCGCCATCCTGCACGGCATTACCTCGCTGATCCGCGACGACGCCGCCGGGCGCCAGTGCGTGATCCTGCTCGACAACGCCGGCGCCCTCGATGAACTCAGCACCGGGGTCCTGCTCAACCTGCTGCAGACCCGGACCGCCCGGTTGATCGCAACGGCCCAGCGCACCACTGACCTTCCGCCCGATTTCTACTGGCTCATCACTTCCGGCCAGCTCGCCGAGGTCCGGCTCGCCAACCTGACCGAGCTCGAGACGCTGGAGGTCCTGCAGTCAGCTTTGGGCCATCGGGTCTCGACCGCCCTGGCAAGCCAGCTGCACCAGCTGGTCGGCGGCAGCCCCACGCTCCTGCAGGCCGTCGTCTCCGAACAAATCGAACGCGGAAACCTTGTCCTGTCCGGATCCGTGTGGACACTGCTCGATGAGGTTGTGCTCGATGGCCGCACGGCGCTGGAGGATATTGTCCGAGCCAGGTATGCCAGGGAAACACCCGTGGCCCGGGAGGTCATCGACGTCCTCTCCTGCGCCCGGACCCTGCCCCTGTCCCGGCTCGCCAGGATGTACAGCCCCGGTGTCATCGCCGACATGGAAGAGGCCGGCCAGATCGTGGTCGACCGCGCTGACCGTCACCTCGTCACGCTGGGCGACCGCTACCTCGGCGACATTGTCCGCAACTGGCTCAGCGTGGAGCGCCGGCTGGAGCTCCGGGACAAGGTCCCCGGGCACCAGGAACATGAACTGGACGAGCTGACAGTCGAAGACCTGCTGGCCTACGCGGCGTGGACCCACGACTGCCACGCCCAGCTGGCACCCGCGCACGCCGTCGCGGCTGCCAGTGCCGCCGTCAAGCTCTTCGACCCGAAATTTGCCCTCAAATGCGCCGGCAGCCTCTCTCCCTCGGATCCTGAATGGGCCGAAGGGCAGCTCCAAAAATCGGCTGCCTACCTCCAGCTCGGCCTGCCGCTGCAGGCCATGTCCGCGCTGGACGACGTCTCCGAACGGCAGGTCAACGGCCTTGCGGCCGAGAACTTCGCCGAATTCATCGCGGCGAAGGCTGACTGCATGGCCTGGCTGGACGACCGCTCCGGCCAGGTCCCCGAACTGCTCGGGCAGGCCAGGGTCCGGCTCCAGGACCTGAGCCTGGACGAGCCGTCCCCCGCCCCTGCGGCGCTTGCCCGGGCGGGGCTCTGCCTGGATCTGTGCGAGTTCAACTATTTCTCTTTCATCGGGGATTTCGAGCCCATGATGGAGCGGCTTACCACCGCGGCCACCACGGACGTGCCCGGTGCCGATCCCGTGCACCGGCTCAGGTCGGCCATCATCCTGATGGAGGCCTGGTCCATGACCGGCCACGAACTCGATGCCCGCAAACTCATGCGGGAAATCGGCGGACAGCTGGGCGAGTGGTCCAACGTGCCGCGCATCCGGGAAAACTTCGCCTGGCGCTCTTTCAACGTGCTGCTCCTCTCGGGCCTGTGGCGCCAAGCCATCGACATGCTCAAGGACGCGAGCGGCCGGGCCGGGCACGGGCTGCATTCCGGCAGCGCCGCTACGGACCTCGCCGTCGGACTCGCCTATGTCTATGCCGGCCGCGGGTACATGGCTCTGGATCCGTTGCTGGCCGCGATCGCCCAGCTGGAGGTCCGTGCGAGCCTGCAGTCCCTGCGCCAGGCCTACGCCGCCACTGCTTTTGCCTACGCCCAGACCGGCAACTCGGTCCAGGCCACGATCTACCTGGACCGGGCCCGCTCGGCTGACGGCCCGGCCCGCTTCACGGTCGGCAGTTCCACCGAGTTCTGCATGGATATGGCGTCGCGGTGGCTCGGTGACCCCGAGGCCAAGGACCGGTTGATACGGTCCGCGGAGGAGCATTTCCGGAAGGGCCGCTACACCCTGGCCGGCATCTGCATGCTCGGGGCCACCGTCAACGGCACCGTCAAGGATTTTCTTTTCATGGAGGAAATCGCCGGGCTGCGGCAGGGGCCGCTGGCCGAGCTGTCCCGGACGGTCGCCGTCGGCAGCCGGAAGAAGGACGCCGCGATCATGCTCGAAGCCGCCGGGGAGGCCGCGGGGCTCGAACTGGACGCCGTCCAGGCCCGGTGCGCCGCGCTCGCATTCGACTTCGCGAAGGGCGCCGGGCTGACCGCCAGCGCCAACGCCGCTTACAGCATGCTGGAGAGCCTCTCGGAGTCCGTGCCGGCGCTGCCAGTCATGCCGCGCAACAAGGGTCCGCTGCTGACAGACCGGGAGCGGCAAATTGCCACCCTGGCCGGGAACGGGGTCTCCAACAAGGATATCGCCCTGGAAGTGGGCATTTCCGTCAGGACCGTGGAGGGCCACCTGTACCAGGTGTTCACGAAGCTCGGCGTTTCTTCGCGAAGTGATCTGCTTGGACTCATCTAGGGGGCCGGCGGGGAACCCCGGCACGGCGCCGGCCCGCGCCTTGACCGGGAGGTCGGAAGATTTGATGTCGGCAGTGGAAGCCCTCCAGGGCGGCAGCCATGTCGCCGTGTTCGTCCTCGGCGACAGCGGGATGGGCAAGTCAAGGCTCATCGATGCCGTCGTCGGGGAGCTGGGCCCGGAGGTGACGCCGGTGCCGATCCATGGCAGCGCGTCGCTGACCAAGGTGCCCTACGGTGTCCTGGGCCCCTTCATCGTCGGACTGCCGGTCCAGGAAGCAACATCGCAGCTGGCCGTTCTGAGGACCCTGTGGGCGCATCTGGAAGAGCAGAAGCGGGCCACCCAGAAGCCCCTCCTGCTGGTCGTTGACGACGCACACGATCTCGACGAGGCGACGGCCGGAATCCTCGCGGAGCTGGCGGCGGCCGGCTGGGCGAAACTGCTCGTCGGCGCGGCGGCCCGGCCCGGACTGCCGGAACCGCTCCTGCAGCTCTGGTTTGAAGGCATCGCCGAACGGCACGACCTGCGCCCGCTCACCCTCGCGCAGACCACAGAGATGCTGGAGGGCGAGCTCGGCTCGCAAGTGCTGCCAAACGTCGCCGAGATCCTGTGGGAGGCCTCCGGCGGCAACCCGATGCTCCTCAACGGGCTCCTGGACGACGCCAGGAACGACGGGACGCTGCTGCGGCGCAACGGTGTCTGGTTGTTCACCCGGCACCTGAACAGCCACGGTGACCGGCTGACCGACGTCGTGCGCCGCCAGCTGCTGCTGCGCTCGCCGGAAGAACGCCAGGCCCTGAACCTCGTGGCGTTGGCCGAACCCGTGTCCCGGGAACTGATCGAGTCGGTGGCCGGCGAAGAGGCCGTGGGATCACTGATCGACAGCGAACTGATCCGGGTCACGGACACCGGGACGGGTGAGCTGCGGCTGTGGCATACCGTGTACGGCGACACCTTGCGGAACCTGATTTCGCCGGCCAGGAGCCTGCAGCTTCGGCAGAGCCTGCTGCGCAAGATGGACAGCGAGCCGACGTCTGCCGAGGGACTGCTGCGGCAAGTGAGCTGGTCGATCGAGTGCGGCGCGGAGGTCGAGGACCGGCAGCTCCTGAGGGCGGCCGTGCTGGCGAGCCGGCTTTACGAGGACGAGCTCGCCCGCAAGGCTGCCGTCCTCGTCAAGGATCCGGAACTGCAGATGGCGGCCCGCGCCGTGATAGCACGGACCCGCTACAACGCCTCCGACTACGTGGCGGCCCGGGACATCCTCGACGCCGATTTCGGGCAGGGAAACAGCATCCCCGGGCTCCTGGCCGGATCCCTCCTGTGGGCCGCAACGATGTCAGCGCTGGGGAACACGCCGGCAGAGATCATCAAGCGGGCACAGGTGCTCCGACGCGCCGCCGAGCGCCTCGCTGCTGCCCGGCCGGACGACGCCGAAGCCATTCACCGTGCCACGGAAGAGCGGCTGGAGATCCTGGAAGCCATGGTCCTGGCGCTGGCGGGCGAGTACGCGGCAGCCCCGGCCGCGGGGGCGTCCACCGAGGACGCGGCTGCCGGCACCCTACCCTCGAACACCCTGCCGTCGAACACTCTCGTACAGGCGTTCCGGCTCTGCCTCGACGCGGAGCGGCTCCTGGCAGGCGGCAAGGGACTGAGCGCCCTCGCTGCGATGACCCGGGCCATCGAGGCCGCCGGGGCCGATCACGAGGAGCTCTACTTCCTCACCGACTTCCTCGTGGTCCGTTCCGCGGCCGCCGCAATTCACTCCGGCGACTGGCAGGGGGCGGAAAGCCTCCTGACCGGCTTCGTCGCCGGATCCGGGCCCAACCTGATTTCCTTCGGCGGGGGAGTGCACGCGGCGCACGGCATCATCCTGCTCTACCAGGGCAAGGCCGCCCAGGCCCTGAACACGCTAAGCGCCGCGCTCGAAGCGCTGCGGTTGACCGACCCCCAGCAGCTGTTCGCGCTCACGGCGGCCATGGCTTTCGCGGCAGCCGCCGAAGTCGGTGCCCAAACGAAGGCAGAGCTACTCCTCGCCGACTTC
The DNA here is from genome assembly GCF_056406115.1 of Arthrobacter sp. P1_D4. Classification (NCBI taxonomy): domain Bacteria; kingdom Bacillati; phylum Actinomycetota; class Actinomycetes; order Micrococcales; family Micrococcaceae; genus Arthrobacter; species Arthrobacter sp. P1_D4. The sequence goes on from NZ_JBFUAU010000008.1 coordinate 9,405, forward strand.
GAGGCAGCACCCGCGGCCCTGCCGCAGTACATGCGCTCGCTGGCCGCGATGGCCGTGGTCTATGGAAAGGCCCGGCTCGGGAACTACCCGGGTGCCATCGCCGAACTGAAGCGGCTCGGCCGACCGTACCCGGACGTGGACACCGCCGGGCTCGAACTCGACGCGCTGGCCTTTTGCCTGGCCCTGGGGGACACGGACTCGGCGCCGAGGCTGCTCGAGCTCCGGGCCAGGCTTGAGGGGCCAAGGCCCGCCGCGATCTGCGCCTACGCCGCAGCCATCAGCGCCGACAACGCCGCAGACCTCCTTGAGGCCGCGAAAACCTGTGAGGCGGCGGAACTGTGGGCCTTTGCCGCCCTCGCCTACGACGCCGCGGCGCACGCCTACCGGGCCGCGGGCGACACCCTCAGGGAGCGCATGGCCAATTCCCAGCGGAAGCGGTGCCTGGACCGGGCCGATGACCTTCCCGGCGACGAAGCGGCCAAGAACGATGACTCGCTCGGCATACTGACCCGCCGCGAGCGCGACATTGTGGCGCTGGCGGTACGCGGCCTCACTGACCGGCAGATTGCCGCAGAGCTCCAGGTGTCCGTGCGCACGGTTGAAGGCCATCTCTACCGCAGCTACGCGAAACTCAACGTCAAGGGCCGTGAGCAGCTTCCCGGTATCGGCGGGCACTAGCGGCAAGCAAGGGAGAGGCCGCGTGGGGCCGTGTCCGCCGGCCGGCCGGCCGTGGCGGGCCGCTTCCCCGGTGTCCGGGCCGCTACCGGCGCCGGACACGTGCGGCGGGATTGCGACTACTTGGTTTAAGCCTTGCGGCAGCGCCGGTCCAACTGAGTACAGCTACGTAGAGCGGGCGGAATACTCGCTAGGTAATCGAGTACTACTTACGCATACCGAAAATACGCGTAGTCCCTACCGTTGAGGTATCACCGCTCACACTTTGATTGCGAAGGTCTCTCATATGTTCCAGCAAGACGCCGGCTTGCCAACGGGCAGCGGCCAGACAGAAATAGTGTTTCCGGCGCAAAGAAACGGTCATGGCCGCAGTAAGGACAGACCCTTCACCCGCCAGGAGGTCGTTGCCGACATCGTTGAGACCCTGACGTCGGGTTCCGGCTGCGGCATCGTACTCGTGGGCGACCACGGGGCCGGCAAGTCCTTTATCGCCCAGCGCGCCCTGGAGCAGCTCGGCGACGAGTACCTGGTAGTCCAGGTCAGGGGCAGCTCCATATCCTCCAAGCTTCCCTACGGGGCCTTGAGCGTCCTGCTCAACGACCTCGACGCCTCACACCTCGAGCACCCGCTGATGGTGCTGCGCGGACTGACCCAGCTGCTCCACAACAAATCCGAAGGCCGGCGAATCGTCCTCTTCGTGGACAACGCCCATGACCTCGACGAGCTCTCCAGCATGATGGTGGCCCAGTTGAGCGCCGGGTCCCATGTCACGTTGCTGGCGGCGTGCGTTGACATGCCGCACATCGGCGGGGACATCATGGGCCTGTGGAAGGATGACCTGCTCCGACGGGTGGACCTCGGACCGTTCGACTTTGCAGAGACGGCAACAACGTTGCACCACGAATACGGCGGCCGGTTCTCCCTGACCGCTGCCCGGGCGCTTTGGAGTGCGAGCGGGGGCAACGCCTTGTTCCTCCATTCCCTGGCCCGGGAGCAGATCAAGCTGGGCACAGTGATCCGCCAGGACGGTGTATGGTTCCTGGGCAACGGCCCCATCGCCTTGACCGGAGAGATCCGGGACGTCGTGAAGGCACGCCTCAACCGGCTCGGCAACGGCCAGCGCGACGTCTTTGAACTGCTGGCACTCGCCGGGGCAGTCCCGCTGCAGACCCTCATGCTCATCGCCAACCCGCAGGATATGGACGCGCTCCAGGAGCGGGCCCTGATCCGGGTCACCCACGACCATCCGCCGATGGTCAGCATCGCCAACCCGGTAACAGCCGGAATTGTCGCCAACGTGGTCCCGCCCGGGCGCAGCGCCGAACTCCGCCGCCGGCTCACGGCCGTGCTCCAGGAATCGGACACGCTGGACACCGGCGGCTCGGCCGGCGTCGCCTGGGCTCTGGATTGCGGGGAAGAGGTGAGCTCCCAGGTCGCCCTGGCCGCCGCCCGCGCCGCGAACGGAGCATCCGACCACGCGGCCGCCTTGCGATTTGTCCAGGAGGTCGAAGGAAGCGAACCCGCCGCCCTGATGGCCATCGAAACAGTCAATGCCCACATCTCGGTGAACAACGAGGACTCCGCACGCCGGGTTCTGGAGGCACTGGATGACGGCGCGTGCGCCAAGCTTCCCCTGACCGAGTGGACCGCTTTGCAGCTGCTGCGCGTGGAATTGGACAAACGCAGCACGGCCCCAGGCGCCGACCCCGAAGCCCGGATACAGGAGTTCGCCGAGCGGCTGGCTGCCGAGCCCGCCGCACAGAGTCCAGTTGCAGTTGCAGCCCGGGAGCGGCTGCGCCTGGCGGAGGCTGGGCTCGCCGCTTTCCGTGGACGCTACGACGAGGTCCTGGCCATAACCGACGGCGTGGACGCGGGGGACCTGGGCACCGAACCAAGGATCCTGACCGCCAGCTTGCGCAGCGAGGCCCTGGCCGTCACAGGCAACGTGGTGCGGGCGCTCGCCCTTGGAAAGCAGATCCTGGCGGCCACAGCCGGTGTGCAGCTCAGGGACCATGCGGTTCGTGAGATCAGGGGCAGGTTCCTCCTCCTCCTTTTGCTCTCCGGCAAGTTCAGGGAAACGTCCGTCTATCTTGAGGAGACGTACAGCGGCGCAGAGCCCCAGACCAGGCTGGGCGGGATGTTTGAGATCGGCCAGGGCGTCATGGACCTGCATGCCGGACACCTCGACGACGCCTTGTCCCGGCTCCAGGCGGGCCGCTGGCAGCTCCGGGCGCAGGACCCCGACGCTTTGGGCGGCCTGGCCGCAGCCGTGTGTGCCTATGCCGCCGCACTCCAGGGCGAAGAGGAAGTGGCCGGCCTGCTGCTGGACGATCTTGCCCAGGCCCGGCCGCCCGCGGCCTGGCTGGTGGAACGGCTCACACGCTATTTCGAACTGTCGGCCCAGGCCGAGCTCGGCCAGAGGGCAATGTCCATCCGTGCGCTCTCGGCCGAAGCGGGCAACGACGCTGAAACGTCAGCACTGGCCCCCGCGCTCCTGTTCCAGTCCGCCGCGGCCCGGCTGGGAGACCGCCAGGCGGGCCAGAAGCTCGGCAGCCTGAGCGGGAGGGTGACCGGACAATTCGCGGCCCTGTGCTCGCGGCTGGCCGAAGGCATGCGGGAGGCTGACAGCGAACAGTTACTGGCAGCATCCAAGGAAGCTGAGGCATGCGGCAACACCGTGTTCGCCCGGGACGCGGTGCGGAAAGCCGTCGGCTGCGCAAACGACGCCGGCAACCGCATCGCGTTGCGGATCGCCCAGCGGGCGCAGCAGTCCCTCGATGACAAGTTCGGCAGTCCGAAGAACGGGCTGCGGTCGCTTACAACCTCAACCCTGACGGCGAGGGAATGTGAAGTGGCGGTCCGGGCTGCTGCCGGTACGTCCAACCGCAAGATCGCGGAACAGATGCACGTATCCGTCCGCACTGTGGAGGGACACCTCTATCAGGTGTATTCGAAGCTGCACGTCGCCAGCCGATCGGAACTCAAAGATGTCATCTCGACTCCGGCAGACAGCGCCAGGCTCGGCTGAGCCCGGCAGACTGCAGGCGGCAACCCGGACGTCTGTTCAAGACGGGCAGAAACTGGCAGGAAGAACCGGCGATGGAAAGCCTGGCTGAGACCTCGGCACTGATCGAGCGCTCGGCGCTGGTCAAGGACCTGGTGCGTTGCCTGCGTGACGACACCCGATCAGGTGCGCTCATCGTCGGCGGCGCGGGCGCGGGCAAGACCGCCGTCCTCAAGGCCGCCATCCGCGAACTCGAGCCCCACCGCCATCTGATTCGGCTGACCGCCACTTCGGCTCTGGCCAGCGTTCCTTTCGGGGCCCTGGCGCCGTACTTGTCCCGGCTTCCTGACCGGGAACTCGACTCCTACGCAGCCGTCGTGGAAGCGATGGCGCGCAGCCTGAAATCCGAGGCGGACCGCCCTCTGTTTGTGGTCGACGATGCGCATTGCCTCGACCATGGGACCGTCCGGCAGCTGGCGCAGGCGGCGGCGACCGGCGCCGCGGGAATCCTCGTGGCCTGCCGTCCCGGGCCGATGATTCCGGAAGAGTTCCTCGCGCTTTGGGACGACGGGATAATTTCCAAGTTCGACCTTTACCCGCTGAGCCGGATCGGAACCCACCAACTATGTGAGCAGGTCCTGCGGGCCGACGTCTCTCCGTGGGTTAGTGCGTTGTTCTATAAGGCGGCCGACGGCAATCCGCTCATGCTGATGTCCCTGATCCAGCATGCCCGGGCCAGCGGCGCCTTGGGCCTCCGGCACGGAGTGTGGTTCCTGCTGGCCAACCCCGACATGGCCCAAGTTCCGGCCGCCGACGTTGTCGACCGGCAGTTGCGCTCCATGACACCGGAGGAAAAGACCGCCGCCACGATCGTTGCCATGGCCGGACCGCTATCCCTGTCCCAGATTCTGCGGATCAGTGGTCCCAAGGCCGTCGATGCCCTGGACACCGCGGGCATCATTGCCGTCTCCACGGGACATGACCGGCTGGTACGGGCCGCCAGCCCGATACTTGGCGAGATTATCCGCCAGCGGGTCCCGGCCGGCCGCAGTTCGGCCCTGCGTTCGAGCGTGTTGTCGCTTCCGTCGGCGCGGGCCGCGGCGCCGGGAGCGGCCCTCAACCGGCTGCGCTGGTCCATGGACTGCGGCGTAGAGATCCCTCCGATCCAGCTCCTGCAGGCCGCTGTCGCCGCGAACACGGACCTGGACCCTGGGACCGCGGCCCGGGTGGCTGGCGCCATCCGGGACGCCCGGTTCCTCCCCGAGGCCCGGATCCAGCTGGCCTATTCGCACTTCATCGCGGGGCACACCGAGGCCGCTGTGGCGTGTCTGGAGTCCGCACAGCCGGTGCCCTCCGGACGGCCGTCCTACCTGGCTGCCCTCCTGGCAGCCCGGCTCGGGTCCGCAACGCCGGCCCGGCAACAGCATCCGGACGCCGGCACGCACCGCCCGGCCTTTGAACTGCCCATCGAACCAGGGCTCCTGGAATCGCGTGCCCGGGATTCACTGTCTGCGGATTTCGCGACGTGCACCGACCTTTCCGGACGCGCTCCGGAGGGACAGCCGCCGGACGTGACAGCCGCCGGGGGACTGGCCACAGAGCTTCTGAGTCACTCGTGGGACGGCAAGTTCATGGCAGTTGGAACCGTGCTGCGCGAACTCATCGCCGCGGCCGGCGCCTATCCCGAAATCCGGGTCCCGGCAGTTTCCCTCCTCGCCGAACTCTTGACCGCCCAAGGTCAACTCCGCGCAGGGCTGCGTTTGGACGGCGAGGCATGGGGCGGGGCCCGGACCGCAAGCCTGGAACTACCCTTGGTCTACGAGGACCTCGTGGTGCGCCACTGCCTGAATCTGATCTGGGCCGGCGACTGGGACCGGCTCGGAAATGTCCTGGACGATTACGCGGCCCGTGAGCCTGGGCGGCTGCTGTACAGCGGCGGCATGCTGCACCTCATGCGGGGATACTCGCGGTTGCGCCAGGGCAGGATGCGTGAAAGCCTGGCCGAACTTCGGCTGAGTGTCGAAGAGCTCACTATCGCCGACCCGTTAGGTCTGTTGCCGTTTGCGCGCGCCGTCGCGGCCTATGCCGCAGCCGCCGTCGGACGCCACCATGAGGCCAGCCAGCATGTACTGGCCTACCGGCTCTCGGTGTACCGGGAGCCGAAAACCCTTCACCTGCTGGCAGAGGCGTACTGCCGGGCGGCTGAACCCGGAGAAGGGCCCGGAGGGAGCGGTGCCGGGGCTTTGGCGCGGCTGGCGGACGAGGCCCTGCACGAGAGCCTGCGCGGCGTCGAAACCGATATCAGGCGGCTCGCGCTCCGCGGCGGTGACACCTCGGGCGCCGAGGCCCTCGCCCTCAGCAGCGGCGCAGTCGACGGCCCGGAGGCCAGGCTGGTGGAGTCCTACGCGCGAGCGGTGTCGGCGTCGGATGCGTCCGACCTCATTGGCATCAGCGACGACGCGCTCAATGCAGGGCACGGGCTCCTTGCCCTTGAGGCCGCCCAGCAGGCCGAGCGGATCCTGGCAGACGACCCGGAGCGGTGGCGGCTTACCGCGGTCCAGCGCCGGGTCCATCACCGCCTGGTGGAGGCCGGAATGTTGTCGCAATTGGAGGTCGTCCGCAGCGATCACGGCGCCCCGTTGACTGCCCGTGAGACCGAAGTCCTGGAACTGGTGTCGGGCGGGGCCACGAACGCCGAGATCGCCACCGCGCTCTGTGTGTCACTTCGGACCGTGGAGGGGCACCTGTCCCGGATCTTCGCCAAGCTCGGCGTGGGCCGGCGGGCGGACCTCCTGGACCTCGGCCCGCTGCCCTCCTGACCGGTCCGGCCCGGCCCGGCGTGGCCTGACCTGGCTGTGGCGTGCGTACAGCACGGGTGGACTCCGGGACCAGCGGGAGTAGCTCCAAGTAGTGCCATGGCGAGTAGGGCCTCAGAAGTCGGGTAAACGCTACTCGTGTGCAGAGCCCGTTCGGGCGATTGACTTAAGCCAGTCCCACGAACAGCACTAACCCGAACAGCTCCACCCCGAACAGCTCACAAAGGTCTCAAAATGAGGAACTTGAGGGCGGTCAGCAACCGCAAGCATGGCCCGAGGAAAGTGTGGTCTCAAATTCCTTGCTTGCGGATGCAGCCACTGCCACCATTAGAGGTGATCGGGCCGTAATCTTTCCCACTAACTCCTTCATTGGAATCGTGCGGTGCCTCAACGGGCAGCCGCGCGCCAAGGTCGGAGCCGGCGGCGTCAGAGCCTTCTGAGACCGAGGCTCTCCCCCCAGCCGCCGCCGGCTCCCTTAACCGGTCTTCACGCGGGTCCGCGCCTTCGAGAAGCGCGACCCTGACACGGGTACCGGCGGGCATCGCCGCAGGGGGTAGCGGCGGGTGACGACGTCTTGTGTGCAAGCCCTCGCCGGCCCTGGCGTCAAGCGCCGGCATGTCGGGCAAGCCCTGCGTCGGGGCAGACCTTGCGCCGTAGCAGTGAGAGCCGGCCGGCTGTTCCGGCGCCCCTGTTGGATGTCGCTTTTGGATGCCGCTGCTGGATCCCGTCGGCCCACGGCTCCCGCCAATGGGTCCCGGCGACGGACAGCCGCGGCCCCTGCGGTCATCGCCGCGGCCGCTATTGTTTGTCGTTTGCCATTTTCGGGCAGCACCGGCCCACCCCCTGGCTGGGGGTCGATTTGCGGCTGCCCTTGGGCAATGCGCCCGTCGCGGTCCGGGTCTTGGCCACCGAAGGGCACCGCCGCGCGAGCCGATGGCCCCTCGAGCCGGTTACCGGGGCACGGAACTCCTCTCGCGTTCCGCGGTGAGCGCGTTCCGCGGTGTGCGCGTTCCGCGGTGTGCGGGTCCGCGCGGTGGCCGCGCAGGAGAGCTGCGGGAACGTGGGATAATTAGGTTTAATCTGTGTGATGTATTTCGCGCCGCTTGCTTTCCGGGCGGCACGGGGCACGCCGCAGCGAACGCCGATCCAGGAGTCCCCGCCATGGTTGCCACCCCAGCCCACCTCCGCCGCTCTGCCGCCGCCCTCGGAAACGAGGAGGTCCTGAGGATCCGCAACGATTTCCCGATCCTGCAACAGCACGTCAACGGCTTCCCGCTCGTCTACCTGGACTCAGGGGCGACTTCGCAGAACCCGCTGAGCGTGCTCGAGGCCGAGCAGGAATTCTATGAGCAGCGGAACTCCGCGGTCCACCGCGGGGCGCACCACCTCGCCGTCGAGGCCACCGAGGCATTCGAAAACGCCCGGGAAACGGTCGCCGACTTTGTCGGGGCCGAGTGGGATGAGCTGATCTGGACCTCCAACGCCACGGAGGGCCTGAACCTGCTCACCTATTCTTTCCTCAACGCTTCCCTGCCCGGCGCCGGACCCGAAGCGGCCCGGTTCGCCCTGGCCCCGGGCGACGAACTCGTCGTCACGGAGATGGAACACCATGCCAACCTGATCCCCTGGCAGGAGCTGGCGGCCCGGACAGGCGCCGTCGTGAAGTTCATCCCGATCAACGACGCCGGCGCCCTGGACCTGGAGGCCGCCGCCGGCATCATCGGCCCGCGCACCCGCGTCCTGGCGTTCACCCACGCGTCCAATGTCCTGGGCACCATCAACCCGGTAGCAGCCCTGGTGGCCCTGGCCCGGTCCGCGGGGGCCCTCGTGGTGCTCGACGCCTGCCAGTCCGCGCCGCACCTGCCTCTGGACGTCAAGGCGCTCGACGTCGACTTCGCGGTGTTCTCCGGCCACAAGATGCTCGGCCCCACCGGAATCGGCGCCCTCTATGGCCGCTCGGAACTGCTCAACGCGATGCCGCCGTTCCTGACGGGAGGGTCCATGATCACCACCGTCACGATGGAACGGGCCGGATTCCTGCCGAGCCCGCAACGCTTCGAGGCCGGCACCCAGCGCATTTCGCAGGCGGTCGCACTGGCCGCGGCGGTGAACTACCTCAGCGAAACCGGGATGGACCGCATTCACGCCTGGGAGGCCGAACTCGGCCAGCGCCTCGTGCGCGGCTTGGAATCCATCCCCGGCATCCGGGTGCTGGGCCCCGCGGCGGGACAGGAACGCATTGGCCTGGCGGCATTCGACGTCGCCGGCGTCCACGCGCACGACGTCGGCCAGTTCCTGGACAGCCGGGGCATCGCCGTGCGGGTCGGCCACCACTGCGCCCAGCCGCTGCACCGGAGGCTCGGGCTGGCGGCGACGACGCGCGCCAGCACGTATCTTTACAACACCACGGACGATGTGGACGCGTTCCTGAACGCGGCCGCCGATGTCCGTGCCTACTTCCAAGCCTAGGACGGACATCCATGAGTCTTGACCAGCTCTACCAGCAGATCATCCTGGAACACGCCAAGGCCCGGCACGGCAGCGGCCTGGCCGCCGCGGCCGCACCCATGGACGCCAGCAGCGGCCAGTCCCACCAGCTGAATCCGACCTGCGGCGACGAAATCACGGTCCGGGTGTCCGTGGCCGGCGGGAAGGTCAGTGAGCTGCGCTGGGACGGCGACGGCTGCTCAATCTCGATGGCCTCGGCATCCGTGCTGACCGAGCTCGCCGAGGGCATGAGCGTCGAGGAACTCCGCACGGTCATAGACAGCTTCCGCGAGGTGCTGCGCTCGCGCGGCAAGGTGCCGGCCGACCCGGAGGTGCTGGGCGACGCCGCCGCGTTTGAGGGCGTGTCCCGTTACGCCGCCCGGGTCAAGTGCGCCATGCTCTCATGGGTGGCCGCGGAGGACGCACTCGGCCAGGCCGCTGGCAGGCTGACGGCCGCGCCCTAGGGACGGCCCAGGCCCTTGTAAGTCCAGCCGGCGGCCCGCCACTTGGCAGGGTCCAGGACATTGCGGCCGTCCAGGATGCGCGGCGCGGACACGAGCGCCTTGGCCGCGTGCGGATCCAGTTCCCGGTAGGCCTGCCATTCGGTCAGCAGCAGCACGGCATCGGCCTTCTGCAGCGTCGTCTCAAGGTCCGGCTCCAGCTGGAGTTCCGGGAAACGCTTGGCGGCATTGGGCAGGGCCTGGGGGTCGGTCACCGTCACCACAGCGCCCTGCAACTGCAGCTGCGCGGCAGCGCTCAGCGCGGGGGAGTCCCGGACGTCGTCGCTTTCGGGCTTGAAGGCCGCGCCCAGGACGGCGATCCGCTGTCCCATCAGGGTGCCGCCGCAGAGCTCCCGCGTGAGTTCCACGACCCGGGTCCGGCGCCTCATGTTGATGGCGTCAACCTCGCGCAGGAAAGTCAACGCCTGGTCGGCGCCCAGCTCGCCCGCGCGGGCCATGAACGCACGGATGTCCTTGGGCAGGCAGCCGCCGCCGAAACCGATGCCGGCATTCAGGAATTTCCGGCCGATCCGCTCGTCCAGCCCGATCGCGTCGGCCAGCCGGGTGACATCGGCCCCCGTGGCCTCACAGACCTCGGCCATGGCGTTGATGAAGGAAATCTTGGTGGCAAGGAAGGAGTTGGCGGCAGTCTTGACGAGTTCGGCCGTAGCGTAGTCCGTCACCAGCCGGGGTGTCCCGCGCGAGAGCGGGGTCTCGTAGACCTGGTCCAGGACAGCCACCGCTGGGTGGTCTTCGCTTCCGTCCGGTGTCCCGTAGACAAACCGGTCCGGGTTCAGGGTGTCCGTTACGGCGTGGCCTTCGCGCAGGAACTCCGGGTTCCAGACCAGCATCGCGCCGGGCTCGGTTTCGGCCAGCACCTCGGCCAGCCGCGCGGCCGTACCTACAGGCACGGTGGATTTCCCGGCCACGACGTCGCCGGGGGAGAGATGGGCGGCCAGAGCCGTGACCGCGGCGTCAACGTAGCGCAGATCGGCGCCGTTTTCGCCGCGTTTTTGAGGGGTTCCGACACAGATGAAGTGGACCTCGGAGCCGCGGGCGGCGGCCATGTCGGTGGTGAATCGCAGAAGCCCGGATTCTTCCAGCTCGGACAGCAGATCGTCCAAAACAGGTTCATAGAACGGGGCGTGGCCTGCTGACAGTTGCGCCACCTTGTGTTCGTCGACGTCGATGCCTACAACGTCGTGGCCCAGCTTGGCCATGCAAGCAGCATGAACAGCGCCCAAATAACCGCAACCGATAACCGAAATCCGCATACTTTCGTTGTCCTCCCGTCGGGCCTGTTCACAGAGTACGCGGTGGACCGCGGAATCGCACAGCAGCGGAGAGTGTCATGAGCACCAGGGCCGCAAGGGCGCCGATCATGGCGCCGAAAGTGTTCGCGGCGACATCGGAGACGGAGGGAAAGCGCGCCGGGAGGAAGAAAAGCTGGGCGAGCTCAATCAGGACCGAGACCAAGAAGCCGACGGCGGCCCCGCCCCACCACAGCCGGGCACCCAGGATCCGGGCCACGAAGGCACCCAACGGAATGAACAGGACCATGTTGGCGGCCAGTTCGAGCACCCGATAGTCGAACCATTCGGGGACACCCCAGCGGTGCAGCTTCCGCAGCGACCGCAACAGCAGATCGGAGGCGCCCTGGTCCACGGGAACGGGCCAGAGCGCAATGAGGCCAAGAATGAGCACATAAGCCCCCAGCCCCCACATGGCCGCACGACGGGGTAGCAATTGGCGTCCCCTTTCAGCTGTCCACTTTTTTGCCGATTCTATCCGCCGGCAGGCCACGAGCGCAGGAAATCCGGCACACCGGCGGGCATATGACGGCCGGTGTGCCGGATGCTAGCTGAGCAGCCCGGCCACGCCAATCGCCGCCGTCGCGGCCCCCAGCAGCATGGAGATGCTGACCAGGACCACATGGACGGTCAGGAAGCGCGTGGCCTTGCCGTTGGCGTCGCGGGCACGCGGATCCTTCATGACCCGGCGCAGGAACTGCGGCCAGACAACCAGGGACCAGACGCCGGCGACGATCAGGACGACGGCGAGGACCGCGGGCAGTTCCACGGGCTCAGTGGCTTTCGAGCCAGGCCTGGGCCTGCTGGGACTGCAGGTTCAGGGCCTTGCCGACCATCGGTTCTGCGGCGTCGGCGATCTTGCCGCCAAGGAACGGCACCGAGGAGGTCACGTCGCCCTCGAGCTCGATCCGGGTGCTGCCGCCGTCGGACACGAGACGCTGGACAGCATTCACGTCCAGCGGGGCGCCGGAGACCTTCAGCGAGATCTTGCTCTGCCGGGAGCCGTCGGCGGCGGGGGCCTCCCAGGCCTCCAGCTGCGTCACCTTCAGGCTTTCGCCAACAAATTTCCGGGCAATGTCCGGCATCCGGGTGGTGGGGATGGTCCGCACGGTGGTGGTGTTGAAAGCGCCGGCGGTGTCACCGTCGACGGCGAAGGATTCCAGGGTGCCGCCGACGAGTTCGCTCGTGTGGCGCAGGAAGTCTTCATTGACGAAAACCGCGGTAACGCGGTCGACGCTGTGCGGAACGGTAGTGGATGCACTCAGGGCCATAGGGGGTCCTCCATGATGTGGAAGTGGACGTTTCGGGCTCCAACATCCTACGTGGTGTGCCGGGCTGGCTGGGATTCGAGGTTTTCCAGATCCCGGGCGGCGGCGGTGATATTCCGCGACATGGCGGGAAAAATGACGCTGTGGAACGGCAGCACTGCGAGCCAGTAGAGGCGGCCGCTGAGGCCCTTGGGGAAGAAAATGGCGCGCTGGCGGTAGCGGCTGCCCGTCCCCTCCGGCTCCACGGAAAGTTCGAGCCAGGCCCGGCCCGGGGCCCGCATTTCGGCCCGCAGCCGCAGCAGCCGGCCACGGTCGATCCGCTCGACCCGCCACCAGTCCACCACCTCGCCCTCGGCCAGCAGGTGCGGGTGCCGGCGGCCGCGCAGCAGCCCCGCCCCGCCGGTGAGCTTGTCCAGCCAGCCGCGCACCTGCCAGGCCAGCGGCAGGGAGTACCAGCCGTTCCGGCCGCCGATTCCTTCGATGACGGTCCACACATATTTGGGGTCCACGTCGCTTTGGAAGCTGCGCTCATCCACGTACACGGCGTGGCCGGACCAATCCGGGTCGCTCGGCAGGGGATCGGCGTCGACGCCGGCGCTGGCCCACGTGGTCTCCACCTGGCCGTCGCGTTCCTTGCCCAGGGCGAGGGCCACGGCCCGCCGGTAGGGGGTCAGGCCGCCCTCCGGCACAGGGATGTGCGCGTCGATGTCGTGCTCGGCGGCGACGGCGTCGTGCTGGAGCGATTCGACCAGCGGCAGGGACATGGAGAGCGGGATCGGGGTGGTCAGTGCCACCCACAGACCGGCCAGTTTGGGGGCCGGCACCGGCAGCGCCAGCACCACACGGTGCGGCAGGCCGGCCTCGGCGGCGTATTCCTGCATCATTCCGGCGTAACTGAGCACCTGGCGGCAGCCGATGTCGAAGGTCCGGTTGATGGGTCCTTCCAGCGACGCCGCCGCCACGAGGTAGTACAGGACATCACGGACCGCTATCGCCTCGATCTTGTTGCGCACCCAGCTCGGGGCGGGCATCAGCGGCAGCGTCTCGGACAAATGCCGGATCATTTCGAACGACGCCGAGCCCGAGCCGATCACGACGCCGGCCTGGAAGACCACTGCGTCCACCGGGCTTTCCAGGAACACCTTCCCCACCGCTTCGCGGGAGCGCATGTGGGTGGACAGTTCGGCTCCGGCCGGGTGCAGGCCGCCGAGGTAGACGATCCTGTCCACTCCGGCGGCGGCCGCGGCCCGGGCTGCCGTCCCGGCCATCGTCTTTTCCTTGGCCTCGAAGCCGGCCCCGGCCGCCATGGAATGGACCAGGTAGTACAGGACGTCGACGCCGTCGAGCGCCGCCTGCAGGGCGTCCCCGTCGTCGAGGCTGCTGTGGATCACCTCGACGTCGTCCAGCCAGGGCACGCCGGCGATCTTGGCCGGGGTGCGGACCACGACTTTGACCCTGTGTCCGGCTTCCAGGAGCCGGGGGACGAGCCGGCCGCCGATGTAACCGGTGGCCCCGGTGACGAGCACGGTCTTAGGGGATGCGGCCTTCGCGGTGGCTCCCTGCGGGGCTGGAGCAGGAGTTCCAGCGGGTTCGGGGGTTGCGGTTGTGCCGTTCATGGTGACTCCTTGTCAGCCAGCAGTTGGCGGGTGGCCTACCAAGCCATTCGGTGCGCGGCCCGCGTTGGATGGGCCGCCCGCTCCTGAAGCCAGCCTAGCCCCGTCGGCGGTGCCCCGGGCAGGTCCCGCCTGCCGGGCCCGTCGGCGTGCCCCGAGGCTCCGCGGTAGGCTTGGAGGGCCCGGGATTCTCGCGAATTTCGGCTATTCGTGTTGCCTGCACCCCGTGATCCCATCAGGAGCAACAGCTATGAGCCTCAACGGCCCCTCTCTCACCGGTTTGCGCCGTGTCCTCGCCGAAGACCGGAACTACGCCCGGATCCAGGCCGAGGCCGCCCGCGGGTTCGCCGCCCGCAGCGAGGATTACCAGATCAGCGCCCCGGCCGGAATGCGGTCCACGCTGCTCGCGGAAATGGCGGACGGACTCGCGACCCTGGCGGGAAACGAAACCGGCTCTGCAGGGGCTGGCCGGGGAGTGCCCGTGGTCCTGGCCGTCACCGCGACCGGCCGCGAGGCCGAGGACCTGACCGAGGCCCTGCGCGCCTTCCTGCCGGCCGAGACGATCGCGGAGTTCCCCAGCTGGGAGACGCTGCCGCATGAGCGGCTCTCCCCGCGCTCGGACACCGTTGGCCGGCGGCTGTCGGTGCTGCGGCGGCTCGCGCACCCCGAATCGTCCACCGCCGGTGCGCTGCGCGTGGTGGTGGCCCCCGTCCGCGCCGTCGTGCAGCCGATCGTCGCCGGCCTCGGCGAACTGGTGCCGGTGACCTTGAAGGTCGGCCAGGAGGCCCCCTTCAGCGGTGTCGTCAAGAGCCTGGCCGACGCCGCCTACGCCCGGGTGGACATGGTGACCCGCCGCGGCGAATTCGCCGTCCGCGGCGGCATGCTGGACGTCTTCCCGCCCACCGAGGACCACCCCATCCGGGTCGAGTTCTTTGGTGACGAGGTGGACCAGATGCGCTGGTTCGCCGTCGCCGACCAGCGCTCGCTGACCGCGCCCGGCCTGCACCATCCCACCGAACTCCATGCCCCGCCGTGCCGTGAAATCCTGATCACACCCTCCGTCATGTCCCGCGCCGCCACCCTGAAGTCCCAGCTCCCGGCCGCCGCGGACATGCTGGAGAAAATCGCCGGCGGCATCGCCGTCGAGGGCATGGAATCGCTGGCCCCCGTACTGGTGGACGCCATGGTCCCGTTCCTGGACCAGCTCCCGGCGGGTTCCATCGCGGTGGTGATCGAGCCGGAGAAGGTCCGCACCCGGGCGCACGACCTCGCCGCCACGAACGAGGAATTCCTCGAGGCCGCCTGGTCGACGGCGTCCGACGGCGGCACCGCACCGCTCGATTTAACTTCCGCGGCATCCGTTGCCCTGCACTCGGCCAGCTTCCGTTCGCTGACCGAGACCCGCACCGCGGCCCTCGAGCACGGCGTCTCGTGGTGGTCCATCACCTCGCTGGCCAGCGACGAGGAGCTGCTGCCCGACGTCGACGTGCTGAACCTGCACGCCCGGGAACCCCGCGGCTACCAGGGCGACGTGGCGGAAATGATGGACTTCATCGGCTCCCGCGTCCGGGACCAGTGGCGGATCGTCGTGGTCACCGAGGGCCCGGGCCCGGCGCAGCGCCTCGCCGAACTCTTCCACGACAACGACATCCCGTGCGCGCGGGTGGACACGCTCGAGGCCGATCCGCAGGCCGGGCTGATCGAGGTGACCACCGCCGCCGTCGGCCGCGGTTTTGTCCTGGATCCGCTCAAACTGGCGCTGCTGACCGAGGCTGACCTGCTGGGCCGGACCTCTGCCGGTTCCACGAAGGACATGCGCCGGATGCCGTCCAAGCGGCGGAACGCCGTGGATCCGCTGCAGCTCGTGGCCGGGGACTCCGTGGTGCACGAACAGCACGGCATCGGCCGGTTCGTGGAACTGATCCAGCGCAAGGTTGCCGGTGGCGGCGAGGGCATGCGTGAATACCTGGTCCTGGAGTACGCCCCGTCCAAGCGCGGAGCCCCGGGCGACCGGCTCTTCGTGCCCACCGATCAGCTGGACCAGGTCACCCGGTACGTGGGCGGCGACACCCCGGCGCTGAGCAAGATGGGCGGCGCGGACTGGGCGAGCACCAAGTCCAAGGCCCGCAAGGCGGTCAAGGAGATCGCCGGC
This sequence comes from Arthrobacter sp. P1_D4, assembly GCF_056406115.1. NCBI lineage: Bacteria > Bacillati > Actinomycetota > Actinomycetes > Micrococcales > Micrococcaceae > Arthrobacter > Arthrobacter sp. P1_D4. The sequence continues at coordinate 25,230 of NZ_JBFUAU010000008.1, forward strand.
GAGCTGATCCGGCTGTACTCGGCCCGGATGGCCTCCCGCGGCTACGCGTTCGGCCCGGACACCCCGTGGCAGCGGGAACTGGAGGAGGCCTTCCCGTACGTGGAGACCCCGGACCAGCTGACCACCATCAACGAGGTCAAGGCCGACATGGAGCGGGAGATCCCGATGGACCGGCTGATCTCGGGCGACGTCGGCTACGGCAAGACAGAGATCGCTGTCCGGGCCGCATTCAAGGCGGTCCAGGACGGCAAACAGGTCGCCGTGCTGGTGCCCACCACGCTGCTCGCCCAGCAGCACTACGAGACGTTCACCGAGCGGTTTTCCGGCTTCCCCCTGGTCGTCAAGCCGCTGTCCCGCTTCCAGACCGGCAAGGAGGCCAAGGAAACCGCCGACGGCGTCAAGGCCGGTTCCGTGGACGTCGTGATCGGCACGCACCGGCTGCTGTCCAAGGACTTCGGCTTCAAGGACCTCGGTCTGGTGATCGTGGACGAGGAGCAGCGCTTCGGCGTCGAACACAAGGAAGCGCTGAAGAAGATGCGCACCAACGTCGACGTCCTGGCCATGAGCGCCACCCCGATTCCGCGCACACTGGAAATGTCCCTGACCGGAATCCGCGAAACCTCCACCCTGGCCACCCCGCCGGAGGAACGGCACCCCGTGCTGACGTACGTGGGCCCGTACACGGACAAGCAGACTTCCGCCGCGATCCGCCGTGAGCTGATGCGCGAAGGCCAGGTGTTCTTCGTCCACAACCGGGTGTCCACGATCGACCGCACCGCGGCGAAGATCCGCGAACTGGTCCCGGAGGCCCGGGTGGAGGTGGCGCACGGGCAGATGTCCGAGAGCCGGCTGGAACAGATCATCGTGGACTTCTGGGAAAAGCGCTTCGACGTCCTGGTCTGCACCACCATCATCGAGACCGGCCTGGACATCTCCAACGCCAACACCCTGATCGTGGACGGCGCGGACAAGTACGGCCTCTCCCAGCTGCACCAGCTGCGCGGACGTGTGGGCCGCGGCCGGGAACGCGCCTACGCCTACTTCCTCTACCCCTCGGAAAAACCGCTGGGCGAGGTGGCCCTGGAACGGCTCAAGGCCGTCGCGACGCACAACGAGCTCGGCGCCGGCATGCAGCTGGCCATGAAGGACCTGGAGATCCGCGGCGCCGGCAACCTGCTCGGCGGCGAGCAGTCCGGCCACATCCAGGGTGTCGGCTTCGACCTCTACATCCGGCTGGTCGGCGAGGCCGTGGCCGAATACCGGGGCGAGGCGGAGGAGAAGGCCGCCGAAATGAAGATCGAACTGCCGGTCAACGCGCACCTGCCGCACGACTACGTGCCGGGCGAACGGCTGCGCCTGGAGGCTTACCGCAAACTCGCCAGCGCCATCACCTACGAGGCGATCGAGGAGGTCCTCGCGGAGCTCGTGGACCGTTACGGCGAACTGCCGCTGCCGGCCACCAACCTGATCGACGTCGCCCGGTTCCGGGTGGGCGCCCGCGAGGCCGGATTGTCCGACGTCGCGCTGCAGGGCAACTTCATCAAGTTCTCCCCGGCGCAGCTGCCCGAGTCCAAGCTCATGCGCCTGACCCGGATGTACCCGGGCGCGCAGGCGAAGCCGGCCCTGGACGCCGTGCTCGTTCCGAAGCCCAAGACCGCCAGGATCGGCGGCCGGGACCTGCAGGACGCCGAGATCCTGGAGTGGGCCAACGGCGTGATCCGCAACATCTTCTCCGACGCCCCTGTCTCTGCCACACCGGCGGTGAAATAAAAGAATGATGGGAGGACATCACGCCGCGTCGGGAGCCGCGGCGTGGGTAGCCATTGCCTCGACCGGCCCGTATGCGCTCGGCTGGTACCCCCTGGATCCCACCGGAATCGTGATCGGCGCGATGGCGACGGCGGGGACCGCGCTGGTCTGCGACTGGGACCATCGCGCCAGCACGGTGGCGCATGCGCTGCCGCCGCTGTCCAACCTGGTGGCGCGCGGCATTGAGAACGCCAGCGGGGGCCACCGGCAGGGCACTCATTCGGTGCTGGGCGCGGCGTTCTTCGTGCTGCTGGCCACGATCGCCGGGCAGTGGCAGGTGCAGACCCAGTGGGGGCTGCTGTCCGTCGGGGCCGGCCTGCTGTGCATGTTCATGATCAACATCGCCGCGAAGGCACTGAAGCTCTTCCCGAAATTCGGCTGGATCAGCAACTGGATCGTCGGGCTGCTCATGGCCGGACTCGTGACGTGGTTCGCGCCGCACCAGTGGACCTGGCTGCCGGTTTCGATGCTTACCGGGGTGCTGGTGCACATTGTGGGCGACATGATTACCACCGGGGGAGTGCCGCTGCTCTGGCCACTGGTGATCAAGCCGCCCAAGGTCCTGCGGAAACTGCCGCTGCTGAAGAACATTTGGAGGGCCAACGGGGCGTTCTCCATCCCGCTGCTGGGCCGGGCGGGTTCGCGGCGGGAATGGTTCGTCCTGATCCCGGTGAGCGGCTACGCCATGGTGGGGATGTTTGGCGCCGGGCTGGCGGTGGCCAAGGCGCACTTCCCCGCGGCCCTGGCGCTCGGCACGGGGCTGGTCAAGGGCCTGTTCGCGCTGGTGCCCGGCTAGGACTGCCACCGGTTAAATGACTGAAGCTCCGGATGAACCGGAGCTTCAGTCTTTTAAGGGTCAGGAGTGGCCTAGTTTTCGCCGGCCGAATCCGAGCGGCCCAGCAGGGTCTGCGGGATCCAGAACGCGGCGGCGAAGAGAATCAGGCAGACGGCCATCGGCCAGGTGTTTTCCAGCGTCAGGAAGGACAGCGAGTAGATCGCACCGAGGAACAGGACCATCATCGCGGCAAAGATGACGATGGTCGAGCCGAGGCTGTTCTCGGTCTGCGGGGTGGTGTTGCTGGACATTCGTTCCTCCTCGGCCCCGGGGGGCTCAAAACTGTGGGCGGTGCCGGCACGGTCAGTACGCGGACGAACCCTGTTCACCCTTGACGATCGCGATACCGGAGCTGGCGCCAATACGTGTTGCACCTGCAGCAATCATAGCCTGAGCATCGGCCAGGGAACGCACGCCGCCGGAGGCCTTGACACCCAGGTCCGGGCCGACGGTGCGGCGCATGAGCGCGACGTCCTCGGCGGTGGCCCCGCCGCCGTTGAAGCCCGTGGAGGTCTTCACGAAGTCCGCCCCGGCTTCCACGGCGGCCTCGCAGGCGAGCACCTTCTGGTCATCGCCCAGCAGCGCCGTTTCGATGATGACCTTCAGGATGGCTCCGCCCTCGTGCACGGCGGCCGCGACGGCGGCGATGTCATCCACCAGCGCGCCCTTGTCATTGGCACGGGCCGCGGCGATGTTGATGACCATGTCCACTTCTTCGGCACCGTCCAGGACCGCGCCGCGGGCCTCGAAGGCCTTGACGTCGCTCGGCGTGGCGCCCAGGGGGAATCCCACCACGGAGCACGTCAGGACGCCGGATGCCTTGAGCGCTTTCTTGACGGTCTTGACCCAGACCGGGTTCACGCACACCGACTTGAAGTGGTACTCCGCCGCCTCGGCGCAGACCTTGAGGATCTCCGCCTCGCTGGCCTCCGGCTTGAGCAGGGTGTGGTCGATGTAGGAGGCGATGTTGGGCGTTCCCCCGGTGGCGGCTTCTTGGCTCATGGTGGTCCCTTTCGTGGCGGGCCTGGGACGCGGCGGTCCCTTCCCTGGCCTTGTGGGCCTGCGGGCCCTGGCGGCGCCGCGTGGTGCGCGGCTTATCAGGGAACCATCTTGCCATAGGAATGTGCCCGGCGGATGCCCCCGGCCGGGCCTCCCCGGCACCTCAGGCGGCGGCCGCCAGGGGCCGGCCCATGGTGGCCTGAAGCAACTGGGAAGCGCACACCGACGCCGCGGAACCGGAGGCCACGAGCAGCCCCAGCCGGACGCCGTCGTAGGCTGCCGCGTCACCGATCGCCCAGATGCCCGGCACGGAGGTGCGGAAGTCCTGGCCGATGACGATCCCGCCGCCGGCAGCGGTGGCGAGCCCGGCCGTGGCGGCCAGCTCGTCGCGGGCGATGCGCTCCTCGGCGAGGATCACGAGGTCACCGTTCATGCTGGAGCCGTCCTCGAAGACGATGCCCGACGCCGGCAGGGCGGACCCGGCGGCGGTGGGAACGACGGCGGCGGGACGCACGGTCGTGCGGACCGGGCGGACGCCGCGGGACCGGAGCACGGCCTCGGCCTGGCCGGCGGCCGAACCCGTGCCGACCAGGATGCCGAGGGGGCGGCGGCCCAGGACCCGGGTGACGTCCTTGACGGCCTCGCCCAGCCCGGCGGCGTCGTCGATCGTGGAATAGCTCAGGCAGCGGGCGGCACCTTCCACCGGTGCCTCGGCGGGGGCGGAACCGGTGGCGATGACGAGCTCGTCGTAGTCGAACTCCATGCCGTCGGCGGTGGTCACGCGGCGGTTTTCCGCGTCGATATAGCTGGCCGGCTGGCCGAAGCGGACGGATACCTGGGGCAGGACGGCGAGCTCCAGCAATTCCTCGGGGGCGTCGTCCCGGTTGCTGAGGACGGTGATGGCGCCGGCGAACGGGGTCCGGGTGAGCTGCCGGACGAGCGCCTGGGCGGCCCGGCCGGCGCCGGCGATGACGATCCTGGGCCGGGCGGCCGTGGTGGCGGCAGCCGAAGCGCCTGTCAGGGAGGAAGTGGAGATGGGAGACATTGCCGGAGCGGACATGTGCTGGCCCTTTCGCTGGGTGGCCATCGTGTGGCCGGTGTGCTTGATGACCCCCAGCGTAGGCGTCCGATTTTTCCGGGGTGTTTCCCGGGTGTTGCCGCTTCTGCCCTGCCCGTTCGCCAGTATTTACCGGCCGGTAATGCCGTGGGTCACACCGTCTCGAAGGCCGGCACCCCGCGTTGGGTTAGACCCTGATCCGGTAGCCGCGTTTCACCACGGTTTCCACCAGCCGGGTGTCCGGCAGCGCGGACCGCAGCCGGCTGACTGTCATGTCCAGGGCATGCACGGAACCGCGCAGCTCCAGCAGGTCCGAGAGCGCCTCGCGGGAGAGCACAGCCCCGCCGGCGCCGATGAGCGCGCGCAGCAGCAACAGCGGTGCGGGCGCCATCTCGACCGGCTCGCCGTTGATGCGCAGCGAGCGGCCGCGCAACTCCACCCTGCCGGAAACGGTGTCGAGCCGGCGGACGTGGTTGAGTGCCAGGTGCTCGCAGACCAGCCGGATCAGGGCGCCCATCCGGAACCGTTCCGGGATCAGCGGGTGCAGCCCGGCATCGAGCAGCGGCTGCGCGGTGATGGGCCCGACGACGGCGGTCGCCACAGTGGTCTTCAGGCTCTCCACGAGCTGTTTGTAGACGCCCATCTCGTGCGCCGTGCTCCACATGGCGTCCACGGCGGGCGCGCTGGTGAACGTCAGGACATCGAGGTTGCCGCTGCACGCGGCTTCGATCAGCTTGGGCAGCCGGTCGGCGCCGTCGGGCTTGACCCAGCGGTACGGGGTGACCGTCAGGACGGCGGCCCCGGACATGCGCAGGCGCTCGAGCTGGCGGACATCGGTGTAGCCGTGCAGCTGCACCGCGACTGTCTTGCCGCGCACACCCTCGGCCAGGAGCATGTCCACGAGCGTGGACGTGGTTTCGTCGCTGCTGATTCCGACGTCGGCGAGCCCGGCGGCGCGCACGGCGCCGCGGGCTTTGGGCCCGCGGACGAACATCCGGGTCGCGGAGAGGGTCTCCAGCAGCTGGTCGCCAATGCCAAACGTGTCCGCGGCCTCGCACCAGCGGCGCATGCCGTAGGCGGTGGTCGCGATGCAAAGATCGGGCCGGGCGGCGATGATCGCCCGGGTGTCCTCGATCAGGCTCTGGTCCTCCCGGACCGGGGCGATTTTCAGTGCCGGGGCGTGAAGCACCTCGGCACCGCGGCGTTCCAGGGCCTCAATAAGGTCCTGCGAACGGCGGTGCGAGGTGACGCCGATCCGGAAGCCGTCCAGGGGAAGGTCCCGGTCGGTCGCGTCCTCGGCGGGTTCCGGCGCGGATGAGCCGGCGGGGCCGCCGACGGTCAGTGCGGAGGCTAGGGCGGGGTTCAAGGGGGACAGTGGTGCGCCGGGCTCCGGGAGGGCTGCGGCGACGGCGTTCAATGCGCTCATGGGAATCCTTACGCCTCCATCAGTGATGCAGCAAGACGGTCGAGCTCTGCCGTGGCACCGGCACAGCCCCGGTTGGCTTCGGCCACCCGGACAACGTCCCCGATCACCAGGACGGCGGGGTTGCTGCAGCCCGCGGCTGCGGAGGTGATGGTGCCCAGCTCGGCGATCGTGGTGCGCTGGCCGGGGCGGTAGCCGCGTTCGACGACCGCCATCGGCATGTCGGCCCGCATTCCGGCCCGGCGGAGTCCGGCCGCGAGGTGGTGCAGGGTGCCGATGCCCATCAGGACCACAATGGTTCCACCGAGCCCGGCGAGGTGCGTCAGTTCGTTCTCGGTCAGCGGGGCATGGCCGGAGACCACGGTGAACATGTGGCTGACGTCGCGGTGCGTGACCGGGATGCCGGCGGCGGCCGGAACCGAGATGGCGCTGGTGACGCCGGAGATGACGCGGACCGGAACCCCGGCCGCGACGCAGGACGCGACTTCCTCGCCGCCGCGGCCAAACACATAGGGGTCCCCGCCCTTGAGGCGGACCACGTTGTTGCCGGCCAGCGCGCTTTCCACCATGAGCTTTTCGATGTCGGCCTGGCTGACCTTGTGGTGGCCGGGCTTCTTGCCCACATCCACGAGCTCTGCCGAGGTCAGGGACGGCAGGTCCTGGTACGGGGCGAGCCGGTCGTAGAAGACGACGTCGGCATCGCGCAGCGCGGCGACGGCGGCGACCGTGAGCAGCTCGGTGGTCCCGGGTCCGCCGCCGACTAACGTGACGTGGCCCGCCGGGCCGGCCGGGGGCTCGGCCGCGACCGGGATGCCGGTGGCACGGCACCGGCCCAGGAGGGCCTCCCAGCCCGGCTGGCCGTCGTCGACCGCCGCCACCAGGAACGGGCGCTCGGGCAGCGGGCCGTCAATGCCGGCGCCCTGCGGGGTGCTGAGGCGGAACACGACGGCGCCGGCCGCCTTATAGCGCCGCACGGCCTGACGGGCGGCGTCGTCCGCGCCCGTGACCAGGACTTCGCGTCCGGTGAGGTCAATGGTGAGCTGCATGGCTATACCTCGTTCTCGTCAGGCAGTCCCGGGGTGGTGGCTCGGACCGGGATGGAAGCCCCGATCAGGACCGGCTGCTGCCCGGCCCGCGCCTTCTCCTCCGCAGTCGCGGGGCGCATCTGGCCGCGCTCGTCGGAGACGAAGGTGATCGAATCGTCTTTCTGGTCCGGGGCGTTGACGAAGGAGCGGAAGCGGCGGAGGCGCTCGGGATCCTTCAGGGTGTCGGCCCATTCGTCGACGTAGGTGTCAACGTGCTTGGCCATGGCGGCTTCGAGGTCCGCGGCAATGCCCAGGGTGTCGTGCACCACCACGTCCTCGACGTGCTTGATGCCGCCGTCGAGCTCTTCCTGCCAGCGCGCGGTGCGCTGCAGCCGGTCGGCCGTGCGGATGTAGTACATGAAGTAGCGGTCGATGTACCTGATCAGGGTTTCGTCGTCGAGGTCCTTGGCCAGCAGTTGGGCGTGCGCCGGGGTGGCGCCGCCGTTGCCGCCGACGTACAGGTTCCAGCCGTCGGCGGTGGCGATGACGCCGACGTCCTTGCCCCGGGCCTCCGCACATTCGCGGGCGCAGCCGGAGACGCCCATCTTCAGCTTGTGCGGGCTGCGGAGGCCGCGGTAGCGCAACTCGAGCGCGATGGCCATGGCCACCGAATCCTGGACCCCGAAGCGGCACCAGGTGGAGCCGACGCAGGACTTCACCGTGCGCAGGCTCTTGCCGTAGGCCTGGCCGGATTCGAAGCCGGCATCGACCAGGACCTTCCAGATTTCGGGCAGCTGCTCCAGCCGGGCGCCGAACATGTCGATCCGCTGCCCGCCGGTGATCTTGGTGTAGAGGCCGTACTGCTCGGCGACAGCGGCGATCACACCGAGTTTCTTCGGGGTGATCTCGCCGCCGGCGATCCGCGGGACCACCGAGTAGGTGCCGTCCTTCTGCATGTTGGCCAGGGCGCGGTCGTTGGTGTCCTGCAGGGTGCCGCGGCCGGCGTCCAGGACGTAGGCGCTGTTCTGGCTGGCGAGGATGTTGGCGATGGTCGGCTTGCAGATGTCGCAGCCGGCGCCGGTGCCGTATTTGGCCATGATCTCCTCGAAGGAGGTCAGCTCCAGGACCCGGATGGCGTCGAAGAGTTCCTGGCGGGAGAGCTCGATGTGTTCGCACAGGGCCTTGGAGACCTCGACGCCGGACTTGGCCAGTTCGGTTTCGAGCAGCTTCTTGAGCATCGGCACGCAGGAACCGCAGCTGGTGCCGGCGCGGGTGCAGCCCTTGAGCTCGCCGAGTTCCCGGACCGGCGCGTTGCCGTCGCAGGCCCCGCAGCCGTTGACGGTGTCACGGATGGTTCCGGCCGAGACGTTGTTGCAGGAACACAGGATGGCGTCATCCGGCAGTTGGATCTCCAAGACTTCGTCCCCGGCGTCGCCGCCGCCGGCCGCGGTGAGGTAGGCGCCGGGTTCGGCGGCCAGTTCGCGGCCCAGCATGGGGCGCAGGGAGGTGTAGGGCGAGGCGTCGCCGACGAAGATGCCGCCGAGCAGGGTCTTGGCATCGTCGGTGGTGACGATCTTCTGGTAGACGCCGCGGGCGGGGTCGGCGTAGACGATCTCGAGCGCGTGTTCGGTGCGGGCGAAGGCGTCACCGAAGCTGGCGACGTCGACGCCGGAGAGCTTGAGCTTGGTGGCGGTGTCGAAGCCGGGGAAGGTCGCGTCGCCGCCGTGCAGCCGGTCCGCGACGATTTCGGCCATCGTGTTGGCCGGGGCCACGAGGCCCAGGCACATGCCGCCGAAGTTGGCGACCTCGCCGATCGCCCAGATGCCGGGAACCTCCGTGGAGCAGTCGTCGGAGATGACGACGCCGCCGCGCTGGCCGAGCTGGAACTGCTGCGGTGCGCCCTCTGCGGCCCGGAACAGCTCGTCGCGGGGCCGCACGCCGATCGCGACGATCACGATGTCGGCGTCGATTATCCGGCCGTCGGCCATGAGGACGCCGGTGACCTGGCCGTCGTCGTCGGAGAGGACCTCGGAGGGGAACACCCCGCCGTGGACAGTGAAGCCCTTGGCCTCGATCAGCCGGCCGAGGGCCTGCCCGGCACCCTCGTCCAGCTGGGTGTTCATGAGCCACGGCGAGCCGTTGATGACGATCGGGGTGGCGCCGAGCTGTTCGGTGCCGGCGGCTGATTCCAGGCCCAGCAGACCGCCGCCGATGGTGACCGCGTTGACCTTCCGGCCCAGCTTCGCGGTGAGGTCCGCGATGGCCTTGTTGATGGACCAGACGTCCTCAAGGGTGCGGTACACATGGGTGAGTTCGGCGCCCGGGATGGGCAGGCGGGCAGCGTCCGAGCCCGTCGCGACCACCAGCTCGTCATACGGATAGACGGTTCCCGCCGCGGTCTGGACGGTCTTGCCGGCCGCGTCGATGCTGGTGACGCGCTCGCCGGTCTTGAGGCTCAGGGCCGTGTGGTCCCACATGGAAGCGCTGCCCAGGGTGAGGTCGACGTCGCTGTCGGTGAGTGCCTTGCTCAGCGCGACGCGGTCATAGGGGAGGTGGGCTTCCTCGGTGAGGACGGTAACGTGCCAGCCATCGAGTCCGCGGGCGTGCATGGCATCGGCGAAACGGTGCGCTGCGGGGCCGCCGCCAGCCACCACAATACGGCGCGGGGCGGCGCTGGTTGCGCCCTGGTTCGGGTGGCTTGAGGGGTGTCCGGTCACGGTGGGCCTTTCGCATGGGCCGCAGACGGTGCTCTGCAGCTTGTCGTCCCAGACTAGGCAACCGGAATTTCGCTTCAGTTTCCCTTATGTTTCGTGATCTTAACTTCTGCATCACGAATGCATTTCCCGCCGTGTGAGCTCTCTTTTACGCGCCGGACACATCCGGAGCGTCCGGATGAAACACCGCGCGCCTAGCTTGAATATGTGGCCGCAGCAGCGGTTGAGCCCGTAAGGGATGTATCAGAGAGGGGCCGGGATGACCGCCGTACTTGAAACCGCCGTACACGACGTTGAGGACCAAATTACTGGAGCCGCAGCCGGCTGGCACCGGGTGTGCGCCGTGGCGGACCTGGAACCCGCCTGGGGCGAGGCGGCACTGATTGCGGGCCGCCAGGTGGCCGTGTTCCGCACCCTGTCCGGTGAGGTTTTCGCCGTCGCGCAGGAGGACCCGGCCACCGGGGCGAACGTCATGGCACGCGGCATCACCGGATCCCGCGGGGACCGGCCCACGGTGGCATCGCCGTTGCACAAGGAGGTCTACGACCTCGGCACGGGAGAATGCCTCGGCAGCCCGGAACTCCGCCTCGCCACCTTCGGTACCCGGATTGTGGGCGGGTACATTGAGGTGCAGCTCTAGAGGCCCAGTGCCTCGCGGACGTCCGCAAGGACGCCGTCCAGGGCCGTGCGGGCCTCGTCCCGGGCTGCCGGAAGCTCGGCGGCCGAGCCGACACTGCGGATGACTTCCAGGTAGCACTTGAGCTTCGGTTCCGTGCCGCTGGGACGGATGATCACACGGCTGAGGTCCCGGGTCAGGTACAGCAGGCCCTCGGTGGGCGGGAGGAGTTCGCTGCCCTCGGCAAGGTCCTTGACGGCCTCGACGCCGGAGCCGCCGAACGATTCCGGCGGGTTCACGCGCAGCCGGTTCATCATCGCGTCCAGCAGGCCGAGGTCCGCCACCCGGATGCTGAGCTGGTCGCTCGCGTGCAGCCCGTGCACCAGGTACAGCTCGTCCAGGGTGTCAAAGATCGTCTTGCCCTCGGCCTTTGCGGCCGCCGCGAGTTCGGCAATGAGGACCGCGGCCGAAATGCCGTCCTTGTCGCGCACCAGCGACGGAGCAACACAGTAGCCCAGCGCCTCCTCGTAGCCGAAGACCAGCCCCGGCACCCGGGCAATCCACTTGAAACCGGTCAGGGTTTCCTCGTGCGCGTAACCTGCCGCGGCCGCGATCCGCGCCAGCAGCCGGGAGGACACGATCGAGTTGGCGAACACGCCGGCCGGTGCTTCGCCACTGGCGGCCTGCCGCGCCACGACGTGGGCACCGAGCAATGCGCCTACCTCGTCGCCGCGCAGCATGCGCCACGCGCCGGTATCAGGATCCTTCGCCGCCACCGCTGCCCGGTCGGCGTCGGGATCGTTGGCGATCACTATGTCGGCGTCCTCGCGCGTCGCCGCCTCGAGGGCAAGATCCAGCGCCCCGGGCTCCTCCGGGTTCGGGAAGTTCACCGTGGGGAAGTCCGGATCCGGCTGCGCCTGTTCGGTGACGAGCGTGACGTCGTCGAATCCGGCGGCGTTCAGCACCGCCACGGCCGTTTCCCCGCCCACCCCGTGCATGGGGGTCAGGACGATCTTGAGCCCGCGGGCTGGGAAGTGCTCAGGGACTGCCAGGGCCGCGACGGCGCGCTGGTAGTCGGCGGCGATCGAGGGCTCCAGCACGGTCCACCCGTCCGCGGCCAGGACGATGGAGTCCAGGGCGCCGACGGCGTCGATCTTCGCCGCTATCAGGGCGTCGTAGGGTGCCACGATCTGGGCGCCGCGGCCGCTTTCCTCCACCGCGTGACGGCCGAGGTACACCTTGTAGCCGTTGTCCTGCGGCGGGTTGTGGCTGGCGGTAACCATGACGCCGCCGTCGCAGTCCAGCGCCCGCACCGCGTAGGCGAGCAGCGGGGTGGGCAGCGCGGACGGCATCAGGAAGGTGTCAACCCCCGCCGCGGTGAGGATCGCCGCGGTTTCCTCGGCGAAAATGTCGGAGTTGTAACGGGCGTCATAACCGACGACGGCGCGCGGCCGGGTGCCGGGGGAGGCTTGCCCGACCGCGTTGGTGAGGAAGGCGGTGAAGCCGGCGGCGGCGCGGCGGACCACCACGCGGTTCATCCGGTTCGGACCCGGGCCGAGGGCTGCCCGCAGTCCAGCGGTGCCGAACTGCAGGGTGCCGCTGAAGCTGTCGGCCAGTTCCTGGCGGGCCGCGGCGACGCCCCCGTCGGTGAGGCGGACCAGTTCGGAGAGGGCGGCGGCGGTGGCGGGGTCCGGGTCCTGGCTTGCCCAATCGCGGGCATCGCTCAGGAGGCGGGCGAGTTCGGCATCAGAAGACGTCATGGAACCAAACTATCGCCAATCGTGGGCGATTCCTGGCCAGACAATCGAGAGTTCGGGTTTCAGTTCCATCTCGAGGCTTTTCGCGGGACCTTGACACCCAAATTTCCGGACACGTAACGTCTGGAATATGAAGATGGGCCGTGGTGTCGAGTGGGCCGTGCACAGTTGCGTCAACATGGCATGGACACCGCCCGGTGAGCCGGTGAACAGCGCCCGGCTGGCGGAGTTCTACAAACTCCCGGCGGCCTATCTCAACAAGCAGTTTCAGTCGCTGGTCCGGGCCGGCGTCCTGGACTCGGTGTCGGGTCCCCGCGGCGGCTTTCTCTTGGCGCGCCGGCCCGAGAACATCACCGTGCTGGACATCGTGCTGGCGCTCGAGGGCCAGGACCCGGCGTTCCGATGCGAGGCGATCCTCGGAAATGTTCCGGAACCGGACCGGCAGGAGAACTTCGCGCGGACGTGCCTGATTTCCCAGACCATGCGCCAGGCCGAACTCGCCTGGCGGCAGGCCCTGGCGCGCCAGAGCATCGCCGGGATCGCGGACTCGATGGAGCGGCGGTTCCCGGCGGACAAGGCAAAGGTCCTGGACTACCTGGCTGCGGAATAACCGCAGCCGGGTGGCCCAGGACCTGTTGCGGGGCCTAGCCCAGAACCAGGATCAGAGCTTGGCGATGATGTCTGCCAGCAGCTTGGAAATCCGCGGGCCGGCGGCCTCGCCGGCCTCAAGGACTTCCCCGTGGCTGAGCGGCACGGGGCTGATCCCGGCGGCGAGGTTGGTCACCAGCGAGATGCCGAAGACCTCCATGCCGGCGTGACGGCCGGCGATCGCCTCAAGCGCCGTGGACATGCCCACCAGGTCGGCGCCGATCCGCTTGGCGTACTGCACCTCGGCGGGCGTCTCATAGTGCGGGCCGGTGAACTGGGCGTAGACGCCCTCGTCCAGCGACGGGTCCACCTCGCGGGCCAGCCCGCGGATCCGGGAGGAGTACAGGTCCGTCAGGTCCACGAACGTTGCCCCTTCCAGCGGAGAAGTGGCGGTGAGGTTGATGTGGTCGCTGATGAGCACCGGCGTGCCGGGCGTCCAGTTCTCGTTGAGCCCGCCGCAGCCGTTGGTCAGCACGAGGGTCTTACAGCCGGCCGCGGCGGCGGTGCGCACGCCGTGCACCACGGCGCGGACGCCCTTGCCCTCGTAGTAGTGCGTGCGTGCGCCCAGGACCAGGGCCCGCTTGCCCTCTTTGGTCAGGACCGAGCGGATGGTCCCCACGTGCCCCACCACGGACGGTGCGGAGAAGCCGGGGATTTCGGCGGCGGACAAGGTGGCGGTGGTCTCGCCGATGAGCTCGGCGGCGTCGCCCCAGCCCGAACCGAGGACCAGCGCGACGTCATGGGAGTCGACGCCCGTCTCTGCGGCGATGTAGTCGGCGGCGGCGCGGGCGGCGTCGAAAGGGTCCGTGTTCAGGAATTCTGTTGTACTCACCGGTACAAGTTATCGCGGCCGGGGCCCGCTGCCCAGCATGCACGGCCGGACCCGCGCGCGGCCCGGATTCTTGGTGGCTCCGGTTCAGATGGTGGACAATGGTTGATTGTGACTACGCATCCTGACTTCAGCTCACCCCGCATCGCAATTCTCGGCGGAGGGCCTGGCGGCTACGAGGCCGCCATGGTCGCCGCCTCGCTGGGGGCGCAGGTCACCATTATCGAGCGTGCGGGCCTCGGCGGCTCGGCGGTGCTGACCGACGTCGTACCGTCCAAAACCCTGATCGCGACGGCAGATCTGATGACCCGCGTCGGCGAGGCCGGCGAGCTCGGGGTTAAATTCGACCTCGACGGCGGCGACTGCACCCCTACGATGCGCGCGGACCTCAAGCACATCAACGACCGCCTGCTGCGGCTGGCGCGGAAGCAGTCGGAGGACATCCAAGTCGGGCTGGAACACCAGAACGTCCGCATCCTGATCGGCTCCGGCAGGCTGCTGGACAACCACACCATCGAGGTCCTCACCGCCAACGGCACCGAGACGGTGGAGGCAGACACCATCCTGCTGGCGGTCGGCGCCCACCCGCGCGAGCTGCCCACGGCCCGCCCGGACGGTGAGCGCATCCTCAACTGGGCCCAGATCTACAACATGGACGTGCTCCCCGAAGAGCTGATCGTGGTGGGTTCCGGCGTCACGGGCGCAGAGTTCGCCTCGGCCTACAACGGCCTGGGTTCCAAGGTCACCCTGATTTCCAGCCGCGACCGCGTGCTGCCGGGCTCGGACACCGACGCCGCCGAGGTCCTCGAGGGCGTCTTCGAACGCCGCGGGCTCAAGGTCCTCTCCCGCGCCCGCGCCGAGACGGTCGAGCGCACGGACGACGGCGTCGTGGTCACCCTCGGCGACGGTTCGAAGGTGACCGGCAGCCACTGCCTGGTCTGCGTCGGCTCCATCCCCAACACGGCCGGCATCGGCCTGGAGGAAGCCGGCGTCGCGCTGACCGAGAGCGGCCACATCAAGGTCGACGGCGTCTCGCGCACCACTGCGCCGAACATCTACGCCGCGGGCGACTGCACCGGCGTGCTGGCGCTCGCCTCCGTCGCCGCGATGCAGGGCCGGATCGCGATCGCGCACTTCCTGGGCGACAGTGTCATGCCCCTTAAGCTGCACCAGGTGGCGTCCAACATCTTCACCTCGCCCGAGATTGCGAACGTGGGCGTCTCCGAGGCCGAGATTGATTCGGGCAAGTACCAGGCCGACGTCATCAAACTGTCCCTGCGCAGCAACGCGCGCGCCAAGATGCGCAACCACCGCGACGGTTTCATCAAGATCTTCGCCCGCAAGGGCTCCGGCACCGTGATCGGCGGGGTGGTGGTGGGCCCGAACGCCTCCGAGCTCATCTTCGCGATCTCGATCGCCGTGACCCAGAAGCTGCACGTCGACGACATCGCCAGCACCTTCACCGTGTACCCGTCCCTGAGCGGCTCCATCTCCGAAGCGGCCCGGCGGCTCCACGTCCACATGTAACAGTTCACATGTAGCAAAACCGGAGGCCGGAGCCATGCAGAGTCCCCGCTCGCTTGTTGAGCCGATGAAACAGAACTGTGCGCTGCCCCCCGGTCCAGAGGAACGCTTTGCCGGCTACGCCGTCATGGGCGTTCCGTTCAGCTCCGGCTACGTCCTGGCCTTTCGGCATTTTCCGGCATCGTCCGTCGGCCCTGGCTACATTTCGGTCTGGATCCGCGACCCTGCCGGCGTCTGGGCGATTCACAGCACCACCGACCCCGGGACCTCCTGCCCCCGCTACTTCGGCAGCGCCATCGGCTCGGCGTCCACTAGCCGGGTTTCCATCCGGTGGCGTGACGGCTATTCCCTTAGCGTGGAAGTCGGAGCCGGCGTGGACCTGAGCTGGGATTTGACGCTGGCGGCGACGCCGATGACCCGGCTTATGTCCGCGGTGTCCGGCGCCGTTCCGGAGCGGCTGTGGCGCAGCCGGACGTTCCTGCGCGCCATGGGGGCCGTTGCCGGCCCGGTGCTGGGGGCGGGGCACCTCGGGCTGACGGGCGCGGCGCCCAACGGCCAAACGTTCTTGGCGCGTCCGCGTCAGATGTGGTTTGTCCGCGAAAGCAAAGCGCAGCTGCAGGGGCACAGCCTGGGACAGGCGTCGGCATTGCCGGTCCAGGACCGGCTCGGGGAATTCTGGGTCCCGCAGCGCGGCATCTTCATGACCGGCTCGGTCTTGTTCGAGCCCTAAGTACGGGGAACTCCCGCATTTACCCGGCCTAAAACGGGTACGGCGCGATGTCCGGCCGCACGGTCAGCCACTGGATTTCCGTGAAGGATTCGATGTTGGCGTGATGGCCGCCGATCCGCGAGCCGTTGCCCGAGTTCTTGACCCCGCCAAAGGGCGAGTTGGCCTCGTCGGACACCGTCTGTTCGTTGATATGGATCTTTCCGGAGTCGAGCCGGTCGGCGATCGTCATGGCCATCCCGACGTCGCCGAGGATTCCTATCGAAAGCCCGTATTCATTGTCGTTGGCCAGGGCAACGGCCTCGTCCACGGTGGAGAACTTCATCACCGGGGCGACGGGGCCGAAGATCTCGTCCTTCCACGCCGGGCTGGCGAGGTCGAGGTCGGCGAGCACGGTGGGCTGGTAGAACCGGCCGTCATGGCTGCCGCCGGCGGCCAGGCGCGCGCCGCCCTGCACCGCGTCCTGAACGATCGTGTCCACCCGGTGGAGCTGCTTCTCGTCGATCACCGGGCCCAGCGCCACTGTTCCGCTCTTCGGGTCGCCTACCGGTAGATGGCGGGCCTTTTCCGCCAGGGAGCTGACGTAGTCCTCGTAGATGTCCTCGTGCACGATATGCCGGCCGGACGCCATGCAGATCTGACCCTGGTGCATGAAGGAGCCAAACGCGGCGGCGGAGACAGCTTTGGGGAGGTCGACGCCGGGCAGCACGATCAATGCGTTGTTCCCACCGAGTTCCAGGTGGGCACGCTTGAGCAGCCGGCCGGCCGCCTCGCCCACTTTGCGCCCTGCCGCCGTCGACCCCGTGAAGGCGATGACGCTGACCTCCGGTGCCTCTACGACGGCCGAGCCGATCTCGGCGCCGCCGGGCAGCAGGGAGAGCAGGCCGGGCGGAAGACCCGCCTCCTCGAACACCCGGACCAAGGTGACGCCACCACAGACCGCAGTGCGCGGGTCCGGTTTGAGCAGGACGGCGTTGCCAAGGGCCAGCGCCGGGGCGACTGCGCGGATGGAGAGGATCAGCGGGAAGTTGAAGGGTGCAATCACCGAAACGACGCCGACGGGCCGGCGCCGGGCGAAGGACCAGCGGCTCTCGTTTGAGGTCAGCACGTCGCCAGCCGGGAGTGAGGGCAGGACGGAGGCGTCGTAGCATTCGTTGGCCGCGATGTGGGTTTCCAGCCCCGCTTTGGGCGGGATGCCGCCGGATTCGCGGACGATCCAGGCCTGGATTTCCGCCGAGTGTTCCTCCCAGAGTTGTCCCGCGCGGCGGAGCACGGCGGCGCGGTCTTCCGGGTTGCGGGCGGCCCAGTCCTTCTGCGCTTTCGCGGCCACCGCGGCGGCTTCGCGGACATCCTCCACGGAGGCCACGCCATAGCGGCCCAGCGTTTCTCCAGTGGCCGGTTCGACGGCGTCACCGGTCCCGCCGCGCCCGGGCCGCCAGCCGCTGAGGTAGATCCTGCCGTCCCAGAGGGCGGAGTCGAGCAGGGACATGTTGCGTCCTTTCATCGAGGGTTCTGCTTGTGTACCGGCCGGTCGAATCAGAACCGGACCGGGCCTTCGTCCATCTCATGTCGGTAGGCCGCCGCCGTCAAGAGTGCGGGCGTCAAGAGGGCCGTGCGTTGCCGCCCGCGGGACCTTCGGCCGTAGTGCGTCACAGCCGGGCGAGGTCAACTTGGCACATGGCCAAAATCTATGTCCCCTACGGAACCGTTGAAGGACAAACAGCAAAAATCGCGGATTACATCGGCGACGTGATCCGGGCGCTCGGGCACGAAGCAGAGACGGCGGACCTCAAACTTTCCGGAGATACCCTTCCGGGCGGCTACGACGGCGTGATCGTGGCGGCCTCCGTGCACGTGGGAAAGCACGAGGGGTACGTCACGGACTTCGTGAAGAAGAACCGCGGTGAGCTCGAGCGTTTGCCTTCCGCCCTCGTCTCAGTGAGCATGGCCGCGCAGGGGGACGAGCAGACCGCGGAGGGCTACGTGGAGAAGTTCGAGCAGGACACGGGGTGGCGGCCCGCGCACGTCGGACTGTTCGCCGGCGCCCTGCTCTATACCCACTACGGGTTCATCAAGAAGCACGTCATGAAGAAGATCGCCAAGGACAAAGGATCCCTCGACACGGACACGTCCCGTGACTACGTGTACACCGAGTGGGACGGAGTCAGGCGCTTCACGGAGGACTTCCTGGCCCGGTTCGCCGAGCCGCCGGCCCAGCCGTAGGGCTCAGTCGTAGAGCTCAGGAGTAGGCGTACGGCGGAACCGTGTCGCCAGGGGTGAAGGGTTTGAACCACTGCTCGAAATCCAGACTTGCGGCGTCGTCCTCGAGAACGTCAAGGTTGTCGGAGTACAGCGCGTCACTGTCGGCATCCTCCAACAGGACTTCCTCGACGTCGGCCCGCCAGTCCTCCGGAAGGTCCAGTTCGTAGATGTCCTCGGTGATTTCCGCCTGATCGAGCAGGCAGCGGACGGCTAGTTCCGCTGCAAGGCAGCCGGGGGCGGTCCAGCCCCGGACCAGCGACGCGGTGACGTCGGCCGCGACCACGATGAACTTCTGGGTGAACTTCGCGTCGTAGCTGGCGGCGAACTGGGGCGGCAGCGAGGACAGGACGGAGGTGCCGGCGATGTCGGCCGGCGTGAGAACATCCAGCGTGCTGAGCGTTCCGAGATCGCGGAACAACTGGTCGATCAGAATGCTGGACGAGTTCCACAGGAGTCCGGCCAGCAGGCGGGTCTGGCCCACGGCTTTGCGCCGGTCTTCGGAGGAGACGGAGGCCATCTCGGCCAGGTCCTCGGGATCAAACTGGAACCGCTGCTCGGCCGTCATGTCGTCCGGGTGGGGGTCGAGCCCAAGCAGTTCCAGGCTCAACCCGGTCAGCTTCCCGGCGTCGGCCAGCAGTTCTTCGGTGATGTCGTCGTCGTCGGCGCTCATGGCCCCGATGCTACCCGCCGTTTGCCCGCGGCCCGATTTGCGTTACGCGGCCGGGTTTGGCGGCGGTGCGGCAGCCTTAGGCGGCCGCCGGGTGGGTGGTTCCCGACGTCGAACCGGCCCTGGCCATCCGGACGGACAGCAGATAGGCGATCCCGCAGGCCAGGGGAACCAAGCTGGCGGCGATCAGCGATCCGACCGCACCCGACCTTCCGATGATCGTGATCAACAGCGGCAACACCCCCAAGCCCACCAACAGCCAGCCGGCCAGTGCGGTAACTTTCAGGCCAAGGATTGCGGCCGGGAACGCCAGCGCGAGAACGCTGACGGCGATGAGGGGGCCGTTGTCGTTGAGGAAGGCGCTCAGGGCGGCGGGGTCGAAGGCGAGCCACACGCACGCGGCGATGAAGGCCGAGGCGAGGGCGAGCAGCAGGGGAGCGGTTGCCGCCGGCCAGAACCAGGCCGAGACCGCGAGGATGAGCATCGGCACCACCCAGGCGAGCGTGATCAGCGGTCCGGTTGTTCCGCCCGGGTCCTGCATCGCGAAGCCGCCGATGAAGATTCCCCCGATGACGGTGAACGCCGCCATGACGGCCGCGCCGGTGCGCGTCAGCGCGGCGGCCCGCCGTTGCGGATCCTTTTCACGGGACATGACAACACCCATCACGACCGCGAACACAATGATCGCGCCGAGCGCCAAAATGACCGGGACGTTCATGGGATGCCTCCTGCGGATGAACGGAACCTACGTTCATTGCATCCCCACCCCTCGGACGTGCCAAGGGGAGAAAGGCCCGCTTCGGGGCGGTTGGAGTTGCTAAGTGCCCTGAACTCCGGACTGGCCGATTTGAAGGCAAAAGCGCCCCCGGCAACTGCCGGGGGCGCCCTGTGTTGTCGGGGGTTACGGCGCCAGCAAGCTGCAGACGTCGGTTACGGTGCCCTTTCCGGAGAACAACGTCCTTTCGCTGAAGTCAGGATTGAGCGTCCAGTGCATGGTGCCCGTAGTGAGGAACAGCCCCGCGGGGTGCCCGTTCGCGTCTGGAACGATAATGGTGTTCCTCCCTGTGGCGGTGACGTCAAAGCTGCCGTCCTGCAGGGTCGTAACGTGGGTCACCCCGGTAATGACGTAGGTCACCGTTTTCAGAGCAGGAGCGGGCCCCGTGAGGGTAATCCTCAAATTGGGGCCGGTTAAGGCGACCCGGTCTCCCGGCAGGACGACAGTCCCTGCCTTGCCCGAGAGCTGAGCCTGGAGATCGAACGTCGGACAGGCGATCGTGAAAGGTGTTTGGTCCACCGGAACGGGAGTGGCGGCGGCAACAGCCGGGCCGGCACTTGCGGAGAGTGCGGCGGCGACTGCGATGGTGATGGGTGCGAGCCAGCGTTTCATTAAGGTCCTCCTTTGTAGCTTGCAAAAGTCCCCCCAGACATACGGGACGAGTCCCTGACTGCAAAGCCCTTGCATGCTACCGCAGCCCTCCGGCTCCAACGCAGGTATCGACTACGCGCCTATGAGGTGTCCGCTACTTATCTGCGGAGATAGGCCAGCCCGGCTGGCAGCACCAGGGCTCCCGCAGGATCGGGCGAGAACGAACTGCATCAAGCGAACTGGCCTTAGAAGAACCAGCGGCAAGGCCGAACCCGTGGCGCGTCTGGGTCACGCAGTGAGCTGCGTCCGAAGGATGTCGGGGCTTCCCGGTATGTGTTCATTCCTGTGTGGTTTGGAAAGGCCGCTTAGCCTTAGCGGAGCGGAGTTGGCCAGAGCCCTCACGGTTGGTCGGGGCTCTTTTGGATGATGGCCGGTCCAGCTTGGAGTTCTCTTCGCGTGCGTGGATCTTCCTTCGGCGCCGCCGTGCGGGCGATCGGGGGAATAAGGCCTCTACCTTTGGGCGTGTTGCATAGGCATAATGTCGTCATGTGGATCCCCGCTCTATTTCTGATCTTGGTCGTCATCGGGATACTGGTCACATACTGGCAACTCACCCTGACAGGACTCGCCATTTGGGCGCTTGTGGCCTGGACGAGGCACCACGCGGCCGACACACGGCCGAGTTACACCCGGAGGCCCGTCCAGACTCGGCCTGTGGCCAAGGCTGTCCAGACCCGTCCTAAACCCAAGCCTGTGCAGCCCACGCACAGGTCCAAGCCTGCCCGCGAGATACCAGCGCTCGAATATCTGCCTAGGTGGACTGCGGACCGCCGGTTGGAAGCGGGCCTCGAGCATGCCCAGTGGCAGAGGAACTTCGATAACCCAGCGGGTTAGTACTCAGGCAGCCGCCCCCTGAAAGTGGGCCTCGATGATGCCCTTGATGTCCTCGTGGCAGCCGCCGCAGCCCGTGCCGGCGCGGGTGGACGCCGATACCTCGGGCACCGTTCCGCAGCCCTCGGACACGGCAGTGGCAATGGCCGTGCCGCTGACACCGGCGCACCGGCAGACCGTCCGGGCGGGGTCGGCGGCACCTGCGGAAGCGACCTGGTCCGGCCCGTCCAGGCGCAGCAGCAGCGACCGGTCGGCCGGCAGTTCCGCGCCGCGTTCGAAGAGCTGCACCAGCTCGGCCGAGGTGCGCGGCATGCCCACGGCCACGAGGCCTTCCAGCACGCCGGCGCGGGTGGTCATCTTGACGTAGCGGCCGTGCTCGGGATCGGCCCACTGGGCGATCTGCAGCCGGGCCCGGCCGTTCACGGCCCCGGCGCTCAAGGCGTCCTCGTCCCACGGGTCCGCGGACACATCCCCGGCGACGGCCAGGTTCATGCCGCGGGCCTTGAGCACGATCACGCCCGGGAGTTCCGCCGGAAGTGCCGGCAAGGCTTCCGCCTCGGCAGGAGCCCCGGACGCCAGGAGGGTCAGATAGTCGGCGAGCCATTCGGCCTGCCGCCAGCCCGGGCCGACCAGCCCGGAGGGACCCCCCGCAGTCCGGCACTGAACGCACTCGGGGTCCAGGCAGCGGACCTCGGCGCAGTCGCCGATCGCGAAGATGTGGGGCTCGTGGTGGGCGCGGAGCTTGTGGTCCACCAGGATCCCGGCACCGGTGGAGAGCCCGCAGCCCTCCGCAAGTTCGGTCCGCGGCCGGACACCACAGGAGAGGACCAGGAGGTCGCCGTCGATCGCGGAGCCGTCATCCAGCAACAAGGCGGAGAAGCCGCCGTCGGGCGCGTTGTGTTCGACGCCGACCGAGCGGGCGTTGCCGGCCACCCGCACGCCGCAGTTCCGCAGGGACGCCGCGAGCACGGCGCCGCCGCCGCGGTCGATGTTCCGGCCCAAAGGATGCGGGCCATTGTGCACCACGGTCACCGTGGCGCCTTCCTCGGCCGCGGCGAGGGCCGTCTCCAGGCCCAGCACACCGCCGCCCAGGACCACGACGCGCTTTCCGCCCGCCACGGCAGAATGCAGCACGGACGCGTCGCGAAGATCGCGCAGGGCGGTCACGCCCGGCGGCAGCACCGGCGCGGCCGGGTCCGGGTTGAGCCCGGTCAGGTTCGGGATGACCGGCCGTGAACCGGTGGCGAAGACGAGCCGCTCGTAACCGGGGGAGGTGCCGTCGCTCAACAAGACCCGCTGCCGGGCGCGGTCCACGCGGCGGACGCGGACGCCCAGCCGGACATCGACGCCGTCGGCCACCAGTGCCGCCGCGTCCGCGAGGGCCAGAGCAGCCGGCGTCGTCCGGCCGACGCCAAGATCCGCCACCAGCACGCGGTTGTACGCCGCCTCCGACTCTTCGCCGACGACGGTCAGGTGTGCGATGCCGCTGCGCACGGCCGGCAGCAGCTCGTCGATCAGCCTCGCGGCGACGGGCCCGAAGCCCACCACCACAATCCGCTCAGTCATGAGGTCTCCTCTGCTTGAAGAACGCGGGCCGAAACGCCGCTGTGCTTGCCGGCCAGGGCATCCGGGGAAGCTGCCGGGCTGATCCACACCTTGCTGGTCTTGAACTCGGGCATCCCGGAAATGGGGTCCGTGGCCGCCTCCGTGAGCCGGTTGGCGCTCTCGAGCTCCGGGAAGTGGAACGGCAGGAACACCGTCTCCGGGCGGATATCCGTGCTCAGCTCGGCACGGCAGCTGACCACGCCGCGTTCGTTGGAAATCGAGACGTAGTCGCCGTCGGCGATGCCCTGGGCGGCAGCCGCGGCGGGGTGGAGCTGGAGCCGCGCCTCCGGTTGGGCTTCGGCCAGGGCGGCCACCCGGCGGGTCTGCGCGCCGGACTGGTAGTGCTCCATCAGGCGGCCGGTAATGAGGGTCATCGGCGTGCCGGGACGATCGTCGCCGGCTCGGTCGGCCCGCTGGTCCACCCGGCGGTCCGCCGCGGACGCGAAGCCCGCAGAAGAAGAACGACGTCGGGGCGTCACCGGCGTGAACACGGCCCGGCCGCCCGCATGGGCAAAGGCGTCCAGGAAGAGCCGCGGCGTGCCCGCGCTCCCGGCGGGGTAGGGCCAGTAGGCGGCCTCGCCACGGTCCAGCATGGCGTAGCCGATCCCGGAGTAGTCGGCCAGGCCGCCGGAGGACGCGAGCCGGAGCTCCTCGAACACCGTTTCCGGATCCTCGCTGAAGGTGGAGGGCGCGTGCAGCATTTCGGCCAGCCGGGTCATGATCCACAGCTCGCTGCGGACACCGGGCGGGGGAGTGAGGGCCCGGCGGCGGCGGAGCACGCGGCCCTCGAGGTTGGTGAGGGTTCCTTCCTCCTCGGCCCACTGGGTCACCGGCAGGACCAGGTCCGCCTCGGCGGCGGTCTCGGAGAGGAAGAAGTCGCACACCACCAGGAAGTCCAGGCTGCGCAGGCCCGCGATCACGGCATTCGCGTCCGGGGCGGACACCGCCACGTTGGCGCCGTGCACGAAGAGGCACCGGACGCCGTCGGGCTGTCCCAGCGACTTGAGGAGTTCGACGGCGGGAAGGCCGGGGCCGGGAATCAGGGGTTCGGGCACGCCCCAGACCCTGGCCATGTGGGCGCGGGCGGCGGGATCGGTGATCTTCCGGTAGCCGGGGAGCTGGTCCGCCTTCTGGCCGTGTTCGCGGCCGCCCTGGCCGTTGCCCTGGCCGGTGAGCGTGCCGTAGCCGCTGCGCGCGGAGCCCGGCAGGCCCAGCAGGAGGGAGAGGTTAATGGCGGCCGTGGCGGTGTCAGTGCCGTCCACGTGCTGTTCGACGCCGCGGCCGGTGAGGATGTAGCTGCCGCCCTTGCCGGCGCCGTCGGCCAGCCGCCGGGCGGTTTCACGGATCAGCCCGGCGGGGACGCCGGTGATCGACTGGACCCGTTCGGGCCAGAAGCTGGCGACGCTGCGGACCGCGGCGTCATAACCCGTGGTCCGGTCCGCGATGTATCCCGCGTCCGCGAGGCCCTCGTGGATCACCGCGTGGGAGATACCCAGGAGCAGGGCGAGGTCGGTGCCGGGCAGCGGCTGCAGGTGCAGCCCGCCGCCGTCGGAGGTGAAGGCGGCGGTGGCGGAGCGCCGCGGGTCGACGACGATCAGGCCGCCGGCGTCGCGGGCCCCCTGGAGGTGCTGGACGAAGGGCGGCATGGTCTCGGCAACGTTGGAGCCGAGCATCAGGATGGTGCTGGCGGTGTCGAGGTCCGCGAGCGGGAACGGGAGCCCGCGGTCCAGGCCGAAGGCGCGCATGCCTGCCGCGGCTGCCGAGGACATGCAGAACCGCCCGTTGTAGTCGATCCGTGAGGTGCCCAAAGCCAGCCTGGCGAACTTGCCCAGCTGGTAGGCCTTCTCATTGGTGAGGCCGCCGCCGCCAAACACGCCGACGGCGTCAGCCCCGTGCTCGAGGCGGGCCTGTTTTACGGCGGAGACGATCCGCATGAGGGCCTCATCCCAGCTGACCGGGTGGTGGACGCCGTCGGCGCCCTTCAGCAGGGGCTCCGTGACGCGGCCCGGGTGGTCCAGTAACGAGGCGGAGGTCCAGCCCTTGCGGCACAGGCCGCCGCGGTTGGTGGGGAAGTCCCGTCCGGCGACTGTCAGGAGCGGCGCGGACGTTGGGGTAGTGGCGGGGCCCGGTGCAGCGTCTACGGGCTCTGACCCCGGCCGGGCAGCCGGGGTCAGAGCCGCTGGAGATGTGAGCGTCATGGCGCACTGCAGAGCGCAGTAAGGGCAGTGCGTGTCGGCGCTTTTGGTCATGTTAGACGTGTCCCATCGCATTTCGGTTGGCGTTGCGGATGTAGCAGAACCAGCAGACCACCAGCATCAGGACGTAGGCCCCCACGAATCCGTAGAACGCCGAGGTGTAGGAACCGCTGGCGGTGTTGGAGGCGTTGAGGACCTGGGGGATGATAAATCCGCCGTAGGCGCCGATGGCCGAGATCAGGCCGAGGGCTGAGGACGCGAGCCGCTGGGTGGTGTGCGTGCTGGCCCCGGAGCGGGCGGCCCGGCTGGAGGTGGCGAAGATGATCGGGATCATGCGGTAGGTGGCGCCGTTTCCGAAGCCGCTGGCGGTGAACAGGAGCAGGAACAGGAAGAGGAAGAGCCAGAAGTTCTTCAGCGGCAGGGTCCAGAGCATGGTGAGGGTCATGACGGCCATGGCGGCGAAGGCTGCGACGGTCATGCGGGCCCCGCCCATCCGGTCCGCCATGCGTCCGCCGTACGGGCGGGCCAGGGACCCGACCAGCGGGCCGAGGAAGGCCAGGGACAGGGCCACGGTGCCGACGGAGATCGAGGAAAATGCCGGGAAGTAGTCCTTAATGAGCTTGGGGAAGACGCCGGCGAAGCCGATGAAGGAACCGAAGGTGCCGATGTACAGCAGCGCCATGATCCACAGGTGCGGCTCTTTGATCGCGGCCAGCGAACCTGCCACGTCGCCCTTGGCGCTGGTGAGATTGTTCATGTACTTCCAGGCACCGAAAGCCGCCAGCAGGATCAGCGGAACCCACATGAACCCTGCGACGGGCAGGTTCACGGTGCCGGCTGCCAGCAGGGTGATGGCGATCGGCACGGCCAGCTGTGCGACGGCGGCACCGAGGTTTCCGCCGGCGGCATTCAGGCCCAGGGCCCAGCCCTTTTCCCGTGCGGGGTAGAAGAAAGTGATGTTCGCCATCGAGCTGGCGAAGTTGCCGCCGCCGAAGCCGGCCAGCGCAGCCACGAACAGCATGACGCCGAACGGGGTGGCCGGGTTGGCGACGCACAGGCCCAGGCCGATCGTGGGGATCAGCAGCAACAGGGCGGAGACGATGGTCCAGTTGCGGCCGCCGAAGCGGGGAACCATGAACGTGTAGGGGATCCGGAGCGTGGCGCCGACGAGGCTTGGCATGGAGATCAGCCAGAAGATCTCGTTGGTGGAGAACTTGAAGCCGGCGGAGGGAAGCTGGACCACCACGATCGACCACAGCTGCCAGACCACGAAGCCCAGGAACTCGGCGAAGATGGACCAGTTCAGGTTGCGCCGGGCGATCGAGCGGCCGGCCGACTCCCACTGCTCCTTGTTTTCCGCATCCCAGTTGGCGATCCAGCGGCCGGGCCGGTGGTCGAGGGTAAGGGTGCCGCCGGTACTGGCGGCGCCGACCTCTGCGGTGCCGATTTCGGCGGTGCGTTCAGCAGTCACTTGGGAGACCTCCTTGGGGGGTGATGTCCTTCAAAGGTAGGGACGCCGCGTTTCCGGGACGGACGCGGTTTATTAACGCGCTGTGACTTTTGCCTATCGGGGCTTTTATGACGGTGTGAGAATAGGTGTGACGACCACCACGTGAGACAACGACACGGAGTCCAAATAGCGGACTATTTGTCCATTGACTGGACGGTGGGAACTATTATCAGACGTATACGAATCCCTAGCCGGCGGCCCCGGGCATCGGGCTCTTGGGGAAATATCCGACCGGTCTTCATGAAAGCGTTACTACATGTCATCCACTGCCACCTCCGCGGAGCATGGGTCCACCAAGCAGGTGAATTCGCGCGGCCGCGTGATTGTCGCCAGCCTGATCGGTACCACCGTCGAGTTCTATGACTTCTACGTTTACGCCACCGCGGCCGTGCTCGTTTTCCCGAAGCTCTTCTTCCCCGGGCAGAACGAGACCACCCAGCTGCTGGCATCCTTCGCTGTGTTCGGCGTCGCGTTCATCGCCCGCCCGCTCGGCTCGGTCATCTTCGGCCACTTCGGTGACAAGTTCGGCCGCAAGGGCACGCTGGTGGCCTCCCTGCTGACTATGGGTATTGCCACCTTCCTGATCGGATGCCTGCCGACGGCGAGCGTCCCGGGCTGGACCTTCCTGGCCCCGGCGCTCCTCGTGGTCCTGCGCTTCTGCCAGGGCCTGGCCCTCGGCGGCGAATGGAGTGGCGCGGCGCTGCTGGCCACCGAAAACGCCCCGTCGAACAAGCGCGCCATCTACGGCACGTTCCCGCAGCTGGGAGCCCCGATCGGCTTCATCATCGCCAACGTGATCTTCCTGGTCTTCAGCTACACCTTGACACCGGAAGCCTTCATGGAATGGGGCTGGCGGGTCCCGTTCCTGCTCAGTGCCGTCATGGTCATCATCGGTCTCTACGTGCGCCTCAAGCTGATCGAAACCCCGGCCTTCACCAAGGTCCTCGAATCCAACGAGGTTGCCAAGCTGCCGCTGGCACGGGTCTTCAAGACCAGCTGGCGCCCGCTGATCCTGGGCACGTTCATCATGCTCGCCACCTACGTGCTCTTCTACCTGATGACCACGTTCACGCTGACCTACGGCACCCGGGCGTCCAGTCTGGACACGGCGAAGGCCGCCGCCGAAAAGGCCGGCAAGCCGATGACCGAGGCCGCCGCCGCTGCGTTCGTCCCGGGCCTGGGCTACAGCCGGAACGATTTCCTCTGGATGCTGATCGCCGGTGTCGTATTCTTCGGTATCTTCACGCTGGTCTCCGGCCCGCTGGCCGAGAAGTTCGGCCGCCGCAAGATGCTGATCGTTGTCACCTTCGGCATCCTCGCCTTCGGCCTGCTGTTCGTTCCGCTGTTCAGCGCCGGATTCGCCGGTGCCATGGCGCTGCTGATCATCGGCTTCTCGCTCATGGGCCTGACGTTCGGTCCCATGGGTGCGCTCCTGCCGGAGTTGTTCCCGGGCAATGTCCGCTACACCGGCTCCGCCATCAGCTACAACGTCTCCAGCATCCTGGGCGCTGCCGTGGCTCCGTTCATCGCCGTCTGGCTCTGGGAACTGGCCGGGGGCAGCACCGTGCTGGTGGGTGTCTACCTCGCCGCCATGGCGGTGCTGACGCTGATCGCCCTGTTCGTGAGCAAGGAAACCCGGGACCTCGACTACACCAACAACGTAGCCTGACGTCGGCCCTCTTTCCTGACAGAAGAAGCCCGGCGTGTTCATTGAACACACCGGGCTTCTGCGTTGGAGGGGCTCAGCTCGCGTAGCGCTCCACAAAGTTCCGCAGGATCTTCATCGGTTCTGTCGCAGTGAACTGCCGGGCGTCGTCCATGAGCATTTCGGCCGATTCAGGCGGGAAGTAGCCGGCATGGCGGTAGATATCGATCCTGGTGACGAGCCCTTCAGCATCAAGCTCGGGGTGGAACTGCGTGGCGTATAGGTTGGACTTGATCCGGAACATGTGCACCGGGCAGGCGGCCGAGCTGGCCAGCAGCACCGCATGGGAGGGCAGGACGGTGCAGGCTTCCTTATGGCCGGTGAACGCCGTAAAGCTCTCCGGCAGCCCGCGCAGGAGGGGATCCTGAAGACCCTCCGCCGTCAATTTGATGGTGACGCCGCCGAGCCCTTCACCGTACGTCCGGTCGATCACGGCGCCCTGGTGCAGTCCGAGGGTGCCGACGCCGTAGCAGGCGCCGAGGAACGGGAAGTCCTCGGCCACGATCCTGTCCAGCAGCCCGGCGAGTTCGCGCTCCACCCGGTGCTGGGTGGCGCTCTTGTGCTCGGCCGGATCGCTGGAAGTAAAGGGACTGCCGCCCACAATGACGCCCGAATAGTCGGACAACTCAAGCGCGGGCAGCGGGGCGGCTTCCATCCGGATGCGGTGGAGCTGCTCGGGCTGGAGTCCGCAGTAGCGAAGGTAGGCGCGGTATTCGTCCTCGGCGGCGGTGTCTTCCGCGCGCGAGGCGAGGAGCAGGAATGGCTTCACACTCCAAGTCTCTACTGGCCGGTCGCGGACGCGCCAGAGGCGCGCCCGCGGCCGGCAGCGGCGCCGACCGTCCGCCGTCGCCGTACCGTGGGCCGCTTACTCTGCGGCGCCGTCCTCGATCATGGCGATGATGGCGCCGGCGGACACGGTCTCGCCGGCCGCTGCGGCGAGGCCGATGACGATCCCGGCGCGGTGGGCGGTGAGCGGCTGTTCCATCTTCATCGCCTCGAGCACGACGACGAGATCGCCCTCGGCGACCGTGTCACCCTCGGCGACGGCCACCTTCACGATGGTCCCCTGCATGGGGGAGGTCAGGGCGTTGCCGCTCGCGGCCGCGGGTGCGCCGCCACCGCGGGAGCGCTTCTTGGCCTTGGCCGGCTTGGCGCCTGCGGCGTTGCTGACGGAGCCCAGCGACGCCGGCAGCACGACTTCCAGGCGCTTGCCGCCGACCTCGACGACGACGCGCTGGCGGTCGCCGGCGTCGGCCGCTTCAGCCTCGCTGCCGGTCGGGGTCCAGGCCTGAATGTCATTGACGAAGGCCGTCTCGATCCAGCGGGTGTGGACCTTGAAGGGGCCTTCGGCCGGTGCGAAATCGGGATTGGAAACCACCGCGAGGTCGAACGGGATGACGGTGGGAATGCCCTCCACCACCATTTCCTCCAGTGCCCGCCGGGAGCGCTGCAAGGCCTGGGTGCGGGTGGCGCCGGTGACGATCAGCTTGGAGAGCATGGAGTCGAAGTTGCCGCTGATGACATCGCCCTGCTCCACGCCGGAATCTACGCGGATACCGGGACCGGTGGGGTTTTTCAGTACCGTGATGGTGCCGGGTGCGGGCATGAAGTTCCGGCCCGGGTCCTCGCCGGTGATGCGGAATTCGATCGAGTGGCCGCGGACTTCCGGGTCGCCGTAGCCGAGTTCCTCGCCGCGGGCCAGCCGGAACTGTTCGCGGACGAGGTCGATCCCGGTGACTTCCTCGGAGACGCAGTGCTCCACCTGGAGGCGGGTGTTGACCTCGAGGAAGGAGATGGTGCCGTCCTGGCCGACGAGGAATTCGCAGGTGCCTGCGCCGAGGTAGCCGGCCTCCTTGAGGATGGCCTTGGAGGATTCGTAGAGCCGGCGGTTCTGTTCCTCGGTGAGGAACGGGGCCGGGGCTTCCTCGACGAGTTTCTGGTTCCTGCGCTGGAGCGAGCAGTCGCGGGTGGAGACCACCACGACGTTGCCGTGGGCGTCGGCCAGGCACTGGGTCTCGACGTGGCGCGGGGCGTCCAGGAAGCGCTCAATGAAGCACTCGCCGCGGCCGAAGGCGGCAGTGGCCTCGCGCACGGCGGATTCGAAGAGTTCGGGGATTTCTTCGCGGGTGCGGGCCACCTTGATGCCGCGTCCGCCGCCGCCGAAGGCCGCCTTGATGGCGACGGGCAGGCCGAACTTGTCCACGAAATCGAGGATTTCCTCGGCAGATTCGACCGGGTCGGCGGTGCCGGGGACCTGCGGGGCGCCGACCTTCTCGGCAATGTGGCGGGCCTGGACCTTGTCGCCCAGGGCAGAGATCGCTTCGGGGGAGGGGCCGATCCACGTAATGCCGGCATCGATCACCTTGGCGGCGAACTCGGCGTTCTCGGCCAGGAACCCGTACCCGGGGTGGATGGCGTCCGCGCCGGACTGGCGGGCGACGTCGATGATCTTGTCCATCACCAAGTAGGACTCCGCGGCGGTGTTGCCACCGAGCGCGTAGGCCTCGTCAGCGAGCCGGGCGTGCAGCGCGTCGCGATCGGGGTCCGCGTAGACAGCCACCGAGGCGATGCCTTCATCGCGGGCGGCGCGGATGATGCGCACCGCAATTTCTCCGCGGTTGGCGATCAGCACCTTGGTCAGCCGGCGGATGCCCGCGGCTGTAGATGACTGCGTTGATCCCGGCACGGTGGGTGCGGACTGCTCCGAATTTGCTGACAAGGCGTCTCCTTCTTTCCTTCAGGGAGCCTAGCGCGGTTTTGAGGGTTCCGCCGATATTACTTGCGGATTCCGCGCGTATACGGCCCTTCCTTTGTAGGGTTGCCACAAAGGGCGGCGAATTGGCTCACTCCGCCACGCATTCCGTCGTTACTCGGCGCGGATGTCCGCCGGGTCCGCAGCCCCGCCGGTCCAGAGCTCGGTGATGCCCACATCTGCCTGGCCGAGCAGGGCGCGCAGGGTGGAGATGGAGAGCCCGACGACGGTGTGGGGATCGCCGTCGACCTTGCGGATGAACGCCCCGCCGTAGCCGTCGATAGTGAAGGAGCCGGCGCACTGGAGCGGCTCGCCGGTGGCGATGTAGGTTTCGATTTCCTCGGCGCTCATCTCCATGAAGTGCACCTCGGCCGAGGACACCGAGCCCAGGGTGGCGCCGGTGCCGCGCGCGGTGACGTCGGCGTCGTCGTCTTCTGAGTCTGTGTCTGTGTCGCGGCAGTCCACGAGCCAGTGGCCGGTGTGCAGGACGCCCATGCTGCCGCTCATGCGGAGCATACGCTCCCGGGCGACGTCGGCCGTGTAGGGCTTTCCGTGGGCCTCGCCGTCGAACTCGAAGACCGAGTCGCAGCCGATCACGATTGCGCCGTCCGCCTCGGGCAGCGAGGCGACGGCCTCTGCCTTGGCCCGGGCAAGCAACAGAGCCGTGTCATGCGGATCCGTCACGCCGTAGCGGGCCTGCACGGCGTCCTCGTCGACGTCCGAGACGAGGACCTCGTGGGCGATGCCGGCGTGGCTGAGCAGCTTGGTGCGGGCGGGGGACTGGGAGGCAAGAATGAGGCGGGTCACGGATCCAGCCTAATCCACCGCAGCACAGCAACACCGGGTCCCGGAAGGGCGCCTGGACGGGGCAGAAGACCCTGTTTGCGGATACCTGACAGTGGTGGAGTTGAACCGGCATCCTAAAAAGAATCGAGCAGCTCATGTCTGGATGGCTCGTGGCAAGCGTTGGCATGGTTGGTGATGGAACATATTTTGGCTGGGACGGTTTCATCATTCAATCCGGAAATCTGATCGTGATCGTCGTGATGATCATCTTGTTCATCCTGGCCTTGGTCCTGCCTTTTCCCGGAGGGAAGCGGCGGAAATGACTGCCCCTGCAACACCGGGACTTGGCGCGCAGGTCGATGAAACAGACGCCCGTACCTTGACCGGCAGGGCCCGCCGGTGGCTCCTGAGGAAGCTTCCGCCGGACAAACTTTTGCCCGAGGACCAGCCAAGCTTCGTGGCATCCTGGGCGTACGTATTCGGCATGGGGGCCATCGCGTCCCTGCTGTGGATCATCGTTTCCGGGATCGTGCTGGGACTGAACGGACCCCAGTGGTATCACGTGTCCTCGCTGGGGAGTTTCGTCAACAGCACGCATTTGTGGAGCGTGGAGTTCTTCTTCATCTTCATGGTGGTGCACCTGTGGCTGAAATTCTGGATGGCGGCCTGGCGAGGGGGCCGGGTCCTGACCTGGATCACCGGCGTGATCTCCTTTGTCGTTTCCATCGTGGCGGCCTTCACCGGGTATCTGCTCCAGACGAACTTCGATTCGCAGTGGATTGCCTTTGAAGCGAAGGATGCGCTGAACGCGGTCGGCGTAGGCGCTTGGTTCAATGTGGCCAACGTCGGTCAGCTCTTCACCTGGCACGTCACGCTGCTGCCCTTGGCCGTGGGTGCTGTGGTGGTCCTGCACGTCCTGCTGGTCCGGGTCCACGGCGTTGCACCTCCACTGGATGCCGCGGAGTCCGACGCCCAGCTGCTTCACAACCGCCAGGAGGCCACCGAACCTCCGAAGGCCACCGAACCCGGGGGCACAGAATCCGGGGGCGCTGAATTCGGGGGTGCAGTGCAGTGACCAGGAAGAGCCGCAGTATCTCCTCGCGGAAGGCGGACGACGTTGCCGGCCGGCCCTGGACGGGCAGCGTCCGCGAATATGACCTCATCAAAGAACTGATCATCGGCGTTGTGGTGGTCGGCGTGCTCGTGCTCGGTGTGTCCGCCATCTTCGGGTCCCCTGATGAGCCCAGCGTGAGCCTCAAGGCGTGGGCCACGGCCGCCCCCGCGGATTTCGTTGGCACCGCCGCGAAAGAGCTTGCCGGCACCAGCGATACTGCCGGATACGGGCCGCCCTACAACTCGACCCCGGACGCGACGCAGAACATCGGCCCCGTGGACCTTCAAAGCCTCTCCGGCGTCCGCCTTCCGGTTGATACCGCCAATGACTTCGTGATCGCCCCGCTGGCGACGCTGCCGTCGCCGCCGGCAGAGCTGGCCAGCTGGACGGCCGCCACAGATCAGCAGCGCTCAGCCTGGGCAGCTGCCTATTCGGACGCCCTTGCCGCTGCGCCGGATAACGACCCGGCCCAGGTGGGCGACGGCGAGTATGGCCCGGTCCCTGCACTGACCGGAGCGTTGCTGGAGATGGCGCGCCAAGGCAGTTTGGACGGCGTGCTGCAAAACGGTGGAAACTTCTACAACATGGACTACACGCGCGGCCTCCTCTTTTTGGGCGACGGCGGCTACTTCCCGGATCTTGCGGCCAGCCAACACCTCTCCGGGGATCAGTGGGGCGTGATGAACGAAACCGGCGATACGCCTGGGCAGTCCTGGTTGTGGCTCTTCTCGCTCCTTTACCAAGTGGAACCGTTCAAGTCCGCGCCTAATGCCGATGCCCTCGTCGTCGTCACGATGTTCGTGCTGACGGCGTTGCTGGCCCTGCTGCCGTTCATCCCCGGACTACGGTCGCTGCCGCGGGTGATCCCCCTCCATCGCCTGATCTGGAAGGACTACTACCGCAACCGCTGAGTCCGCCGGCAATCCGTGACGCCTAGCTTCGGCTGAGGAGTACAGGCGCGTTATTGTCAGAGGCCCCTGAGACACTGGGTTCATGGACGGCAATCACGGGCCCGAAGTGGCTCCGGCGGGACACGGCGACGCCGGCTTCGGCCATGCCGCGGGCGATGCCGCCGCCATTCCGGGCACCGCAGAGGCGGCCTTGGCGGGCCGGCTGGCCGCCGGACCAATGGACTTAGACTGTCCGCCCACGGACAGTGCCGGGATCATTGACCGGATCCGGGAACTGGAGGACTGGAAGTCCGCCGCGTCCGCGGAACAGGCCCGGCTCGCCGTGGCCTTCGACCTGCTCCAACGCCGCGAACAAGCCGCCGCCGGAGTCCCGGCCGAGAAGCTCGGCGCCGGGATCGGCGCGCAGATCGCCCTGGCCCGGCGCGAATCACCCGCCAGGGGCGGCCGGCTCCTCGGCCTGGCCAAGGCCCTGATCACCGAGATGCCGCACACGCTCGCCGCGCTCGGAACCGGGGAACTCAATGAATGGCGCCCACCCTGCTCGTGCGCGAAACCGCGTGCCTGAGCGCCGCGGACCGGGCCGCCGTCGACGCCGAACTCGCACCCGACACCGGGACGTTCGCCGGGGCGGGTGACCGGTCCCTGGTCGCCGCGGCCCGGGCCGCCGCGTACCGGCGTGACCCCCGCTCGGTGACCGAACGCGCCGCGCACGCCGCCACCGAGCGGCACGTCAGCCTCCACCCCGCCCCCGACACCATGTGCCACCTCACCGCCCTGCTGCCCGTGACCGCCGGCGTCGCCGTCTACAAGGCGCTGAACGGGCACGCCGACACCCTCCGCGCCGCCGGGGACCCGAGGGGCCGCGGGCAGCTCATGGCCGATGCCCTGGTCGAACGCACCACCGGAACCCCGGGCGGGATCAGAGGCGTCGAGATCCAGGTCATCATCACCGACCGCGCCCTCTTCCAGGCCGGCGCCGAACCGGCCCGGCTCCCCGGCTACGGCACCGTCCCCGCCGGCTGGGCCCGGGAACGCGCCGGCGCCGGGACGGACGCCAAGGACCGGGACTTCAAGACCTTGCTCCGGCGGCTCTACACCCACCCCGGCACCGGCGAGCTTGTGGGGATGGACTCCCGCGCCCGGCTCTTCCCGCCCGGGCACCGCCGCTTCATCCAGGCCAGAGACGACACCTGCCGAACTCCCTACTGCGACGCGCCCATCCGCCACCTGGACCACATCATTCCCTGGCACACCGGCGGCCCGACCACCACGGACAACGCCGCCGGACTCTGCGAAGCCTGCAACCACACCAAAGAAACCCCCGGCTGGAAAGCACGCCCCAGCCCCGGAGCCGCACCCGGATCCGCCTCGAGCATTGGCGCTCGGCACACCATCGAACTCACCACCCCCACCGGCCACACGTACCGTTCCACCGCGCCGCCCCTGCCCGGATCGCCTGCCGGCGAAGCGAGCGTGGATTCCCGCCGCCGGGCCGTGATGAGCGCCACCGCGCGAAGACGCTCAAGGGTATGCGGCCCTCAGGCTGACTGGCGGCCTGAGCGGCGAACGGGCCACAAGCCTTCCCGAGCTGCATGCACGAAAAAGCCGCCCGCCGATCGAAACGATCAGCGGGCGGCTTTAGGGCAACTCGTCGGCGGCCTTTAGCGCGCGCCGATCTCCTCCGGCTCGGGCTCGCTGTCGGCCGAAGCTGAGGCCGAAGCCGCGGGCCGGAGCTTGGCGCCCTCGACGTCGACGTCCGGCAGGATCCGGTCCAGCCAGCGGGGCAGCCACCACGCCTTGTCGCCGAGCAGGTACATCACGGCCGGAACGATCGTCATGCGGACTACAAACGCGTCCACCAGGACACCGAAGGCCATCGCGAAGCCCAGCGGCCGGACCATATTCAGGTGCGAGAAGATGAAGCCGGCGAACACGCTGACCATGATGATGGCCGCGGCGGTGACCACGGACGCGGCATGGCTGAAGCCGGTGCGGACCGCATGCCGGGCCGATTCGCCATGCATGAAGGACTCACGCATGCCCGAGGTGATGAACACCTGGTAGTCCATGGCCAGCCCGAACAGGACGCCGATCAGGATGATTGGCAGGAAGCTCAGCACGGCGCCCGGGTTTTCGACGCCGAACACCGTTCCCAGCCAGCCCCACTGGTAGACCGCGACGACGGCTCCGAAGGCGGCCGCGAGCGAGAGCAGGAAACCGCCTGTGGCCAGCAGCGGCACCACGATCGAGCGGAACACGAGCAACAGCAGGATCAGGGACAGCCCGACGACGATGGCCAGGTACGGGGGCAGGGCATCGCCGAGTTTGGCGGAGACGTCGACGTTGCCGGCAGTCTGCCCCGTGAGGCCGATGCTGACCCCGGTGGAATCCTTGATGCGGTCCTTTTCGGCGCGCAGCTCGGAGACCACCTGGACAGTGCTCGCGCTGGCCGGGCCCTCCCGGGGGATGACCTGGAACACCGCGGTGCGGCGGTCCTCGCTCAGCGCCACCGGAATGGCGGCGGTGACGTTGCCAGTACCGCGGAGGATGTCGGCGACGTCGAGCTGCTTGGCTGTGGCTTCCTCCGCGCTCAGGCCGGCCGGGAAGTCGCCCACCACCACGATCGGGCCTGTCATGCCTTCGCCGAAGCTGCGGCCGGTGACGTCATAGGCCTTGAACGCCTGCGACTCCACGGGCTCGGACCCGCCGTCGGGCAGCGCGAGCCGCAACTGGCTGGCCGGCAGCGCCACGATGCCCAGCAGCAGGACACCGGCCAGCAGTGCCAGAACCGGGTGCCGGGTGACGAGTCCGCCCCAGCCCTGTTTGCTGCGGCGTTCGTCGCGGGCACGGTCTGCGCTCTCGTGGCCGGGGGCGGCATTGTGCTTCTCCGCCTTGGCCCAGACGCGGCGGGAAATGAGTCGGGGCCCGATCAGGGACAGCATGGCAGGGGTGAGGGTCAGGGCGACGACGACGGCGACGGCCACCGTTGCGGCGGCGGACAGGCCCATCACGGCCAGGAAGGGCAGGCCCGGAATCACGAGCGCCGCGAGGGCGATGATGACGGTCAGGCCCGCGAACAGCACCGCGTTGCCGGAGGTGCCGGTGGCGAGGGCGACGGATTCCTCGCCGTCCATGCCGGCCAGGAGCTGGCCGCGGTGCCGGTTGACGATAAACAGCGAGTAATCGATGCCGACGGCGAGGCCCAGCATGAGCGCCAGCATCGGGGAGATGGAACTCATGTCGACGGCGCCGCTGAGGGCGAAGGTGCCGCCGACGCCCACTGCCACACCGACCAGGGCCATCAGCAGGGGGAGTCCGGCGGCGATCAGGGTTCCCAGCATGACGATGAGCACCAGCGCCGCGATGGCGATGCCGAGGATCTCCGAGATGCCGAACAGCTCGGAGACGTCCTCCGTGATTTCCTTGCTGGCCAGGGCGGTCACGCCGTCAGAGGAGACTTCGTGGGCGATGTCCTGGACCTGCTGGCGCACGGCGGGGGCCAGCCCGTTGATCGAGGTCTTGAACTGGACCTGGGCGATTGCCGCGGTGCCGTCCTCGGACACGAACCGCATGCCCTGCGAGGCCTCGAGCTGGCGTTTGGCCAGGGCGAGCTTGGCCGCGCCGGCCTGGAGTTCCTTGGTCCCGGCGTCGAGCTTCTCCTGGCCCGCGGCGAGGGCAGCTTTCTGCTGGCCAAGCTGGGCGTCGATGGCCTCGGCGGACATGCCGGCCGCGGTCATCTGCTGCTCGGCGGCGGACAGCTGGGCCTTGCCGGCGGCCAGCCGGGCGGCCGAGGCATCCAGCTGCGCCCGTCCTGCGGATGCCTGCTGCTCGCCGGCGGCAAGGTCCGTGACGGCCTTGTCCAGCTGGGCCTGCGTGGCGAACGGGTCCACGGTGCCCTGAACATCGGGGAGGGCTTTCAGCTTGGTCAGCGCAGCCGAGACCGCGTCCTTGCCGGCCTGCGTGAACTGGCCGTTCTGCGACTCGAACACGATGCCGGCCGAGCCGCCGGATGACTTGGGCAGCTCCTGCTTCAACTTGTCCGCCATCTGCTGGGTTTCAGTGCCGGGGATCTGGAAGTTGTTGGACATGGTGCCGTGGAAGGCCGCAGCCGCGCCGCCGACGGCCACCAGGACGGCGAGCCAGAGGGAGATGACGAGCCAGCGGTGGCGGTAGGAGAACTTGCCGAGACGGTAGAGCAACAGGGCCATGTCAGTGCCGATCTGGGGAAGGGGTGGCGGGGGAGTGGGACGCGAATCCGGAGCCGAGGAGGCCCATCGAATCGATCAGGAGCTGGCGCAGGACGGACAGGGACTCGGGAGCCAGGTCGCCGCCGCAGCGGGCGAACCAGACATCCATGGCAGCTTTTCCGCACGAGATGACGGAGCCGGCGAGGGCGCGGAGGTAGAGCTCGTCGACGTCGCCGGCCGCCGTCAACGCAAAGCGTTCGCGGGCGGCGTCGATGATCTGTTCGGTGCAGTGGTCCCAGGCTTCCAGCTCGGAGCGGCTGAGCTGGGGGTTGGTCTGGCCCAGGCTGTAGAGCTCGGCCACCGGTGCGACGGTCATGGGATCGGCCAGTTCAACGAGGGCTGCGCGGGCCGATTCCAGGATTGGCTCGCCGGCCGGGCGGAGCCGGAACTGCTGAAGTGCCGTGTCCAGGAAGCCGAACGTCACCGAGGCGAGCGCCGCCTCGGTGCTGCCGAAGTAGTTGAAGAACGTGCGGCGGGAGATCCCGGCGGCGTCGGCGATGTCCTCCACCGTGAAGTTTCCGGGTCCCCGCGTGCGGAGCAGGTCCATGGCGGCGTCCGTGATGGCCTGCCGGGTAGCGGCCTTGTTCAGTTCGCGGCGCGAGGGGACACCGGGGTCGCCGGATGCGGCGGAGGGGAAGGGCGATGGGGACACGCGCTTACACTACGTGCATGTTTGCACTCCGGGCAAGTATTTTCCAGAGTGGGGCTGGCAGGGTTTGCGCTCAAGGCTTGAGCTGGGCTGCCGCGTTGCCGGAATTGGTCAGGGGGCGGACGGTCAGGCCCATGACTTCGCCGAGGACGGCGTCGATCCGGTGGCCCGGGATGTCATTCGAAGTGACGATCAGCATGCCCAGAGCCTATCCACCTCTGCCGCCATTTTGCCCACTTTTTGCCCTCTGGGCGTCTCTGCCGGATTCACAGGAAAGTGAAAGCTGGGAAACAGCTATCTCTGCTGGGGCAGGTGCAGACTGGAGATGCTCGTGGAGCAGCCTTCCCCGGACGAACCATCAGCTTCAAGCGCCGTCACCGCGCGGCAGATCCAGGAGACAGCAGATGTCACGCACGACGAAAATCGCACTCGGCCTCGGGGCGGCGGCCGTTGCACTGGGTGCAGGGCTCGGGGTCGCCGGGATGGCCTCCGCCACCACGACGCCGACGCCCACCCCGACACCCAGCTCGAGTGCTCCCGGGAACAACTTCGCCGACGGCTACGGCATGCGCGGCGGACACCGCGGCCACGGCGGTGCGGAGTTCGGCGCCCGCGCCAAAGAACTCGCCGCCAAGCTCGGCGTCGACGAGGCGAAGGTCACCGACGCCCTGAAGACTTTCCGCGAAGCCAACAGGCCGGCCACCCCGCCGGCCCCGGGGCAGAAGCCGGACCGCGCCGCAATGGAGAAGGCCCTGGCCGCTTCCCTGGCGAAGTCGCTCGGCCTCGATGAAGCCAAGGTCACCGCTGCCCTGGAGGAATTGCGTACCGCGGAACAGGCCAATCACGCCGCGGCACTGAAGCCCCGGCTGGACCAGGCCGTCAAGGACGGCACCCTGACCCAGGCAGAAGCGGACGCAGTTACCAAGGCCGCCGAAAAGGGTGTGATCGGCGGACACTAGGCCCGTGCGGACCCGGGCCGAGGCCGGTTAAAGCCGAAGCCGGAAAACCAGAGAAGTCCCCGGGGATTCCCGGGGACGCGGCAGTGCCATCGACGTCGTCGCTAAACGGATCGCCGTTCCGCGGCGCGTTGTACAGCCTTTCGTCCAGGATGCCCTGGCGCTTGCCCACAATCGCCGGGATCAGTGCCTGCCCGGCCACGTTGACGGCGGTGCGTCCCATGTCCAGGATCGGGTCGATGGCCAGCAGCAGGCCGACGCCGGCCAGCGGCAGTCCCAGCGTGGAGAGCGTCAGCGTCAGCATCACGACGGCGCCCGTGGTGCCGGCGGTCGCGGCCGAGCCGAGGACCGACACCAGCGCGATCAGCAGGTACTGGGTGAAGTCGAGCTGGATGCCGAAGAACTGGGCCACGAAAATCGCCGCCACGGCCGGGTAGATCGCCGCGCAGCCGTCCATCTTGGTGGTCGCGCCGAGCGGCACGGCGAAGGAGGCGTAGGCGCGGGGGACACCCAGGCTTCGTTCGGTCACGCGCTGGGTCAGCGGCAGGGTGCCGATCGAGGAGCGGGAGACGAAGGCCAGCTGCACGGCCGGCCACACGCCGGAGTAGTACTGCTTGATGGACAGTCCGTGGCTGCGGATCAGCACGGGGTAGACCACGAACAGCACGAGCGCCAGGCCGATGTAGATCGCCACGGTGAACTTGCCGAGCGAGCCGATGGTGTCCCAGCCGTAGACGGCCACGGCGTTGCCGATCAGGCCGATCGTGCCCAGCGGCGCGATACGGATGATCCACCAGAGGACCTTCTGGATGACGGCGAGGGCGGAGGAGTTCAGGGCCAGGAACGGTTCGGCCGCCTTGCCCACTTTCAGCGCGGCGATGCCGACGGCGATCGCGATCACCAGGATCTGGAGGACGTTGAAGCTCACGGCGGTGGTGGCGACGCCGTCAGTGACGGTGGTGGTCGCGCTGAGGCCCAGGAAGTTCTTCGGGAACAGCCCGGTCAGGAAGGCCCACCAGTCACCGGACTTGCCGGCGTACTTCGCTTCCTGGCTGATGCCGGTTCCGGCGCCGGGCTGCAGCAGCACGCCCAGGCCGATGCCGATCAGCACGGCGATCAGCGAGGTGATCGCGAACCAGAGCAACGTGTTCCAGGCCAGCCGGGCGGCGTTGGAAACGGCGCGCAGGTTGGAGATTGAGCTGACGACGGCGGTGAAGATCAGGGGGACCACGGCGGTCTGCAGCAGCGAGACGTAGCTCGAGCCGATGGTCTGCAGCGTGGTGCCTAGGGCGTTGGGGTTGGCCTTGGTGCTGCCGGTGTACTTGGCCAGCAGGCCAAGGCCCAGGCCGACGATCAGGGCGGCAATGATCTGGAAGCCGAACGAGCCGGCCCATTTGGGCAGCTGGAACCCGGTCTCTCCAGCGGGTGCGGGGGTGCTTGTCTGAGTGGTCACCGGAACACGCTAGGACC
Organism: Arthrobacter sp. P1_D4; assembly: GCF_056406115.1. Classification (NCBI taxonomy): domain Bacteria; kingdom Bacillati; phylum Actinomycetota; class Actinomycetes; order Micrococcales; family Micrococcaceae; genus Arthrobacter; species Arthrobacter sp. P1_D4. The sequence continues at coordinate 66,279 of NZ_JBFUAU010000008.1, forward strand.
GTTGCCGATAGCACGACGAACGGATGTTGAGAAATGTTACGGCACCACCGGTGGCCCCGCGCCGCGGAATGCCCGGGATTGCCGCGCCGGCAGGGCCTTTTGTGAAGTTATTCCGGCAAGCGGTGTGGCGATTGTCTCGTCGCCGGACGGCCCGTACCGCCCTGTGAGGCGCGAGATGACAATTCGCGGCAATGCTCTGGAGAAACACTGCCGCGAACTGCCATCTCAACGGCCTTGGGGGGTTTACCCCAGGAGCGCGCGCTTGAGGGTGTCCAGGCCCACCGAGCCGATGTTCAGGGCCTTCGTGTGGAACGCCTTGAGATCGAAGCCGGGGCGGGATTCCAGCTCTTCCCGGATCTGCTCCCAGAGCCGCTGGCCCACCTTGTAGGACGGGGCCTGTCCCGGCCAGCCCAGGTAGCGGGTGAACTCGAACTTCAGCTGCCCCTCGCTGATCGGCAGATTGGCGCGGAGGAAGTCAAAGCCCTTCTCCGAGGTCCAGATGCCGCTGCCCCAGCGCTCGGGGACTTCGAGTTCCAGGTGCACGCCGATGTCGAACACCACGCGGGCCGCACGCATGCGCTGCATGTCCAGCATGCCCATGTGGTCGCCCGGATCATTGAGGTAGCCGAGCTCCTGCATGAGCTTCTCCGCGTAGAGTGCCCAGCCTTCGCCATGGCCCGAGGTCCAGCACACACTGCGGCGCCACTTGTTCAGCAGCTCACGGCGGTAGGTGGCGGTGGCGACCTGGAGGTGGTGGCCGGGCACGCCCTCGTGGTACACGGTGGTGGTTTCGGCCCACGTGGTGAAGGTGTCTTCACCGGCCGGCACGGACCACCACATGCGGCCCGGGCGGCTGAAGTCCTCCGAGGGACCCGTGTAGTAGATGCCGCCTTCATCGGTGGGCGCGATCCGGCACTCCAGCGTCTTCATGACGTCCGGGATCTCGAAGTGGACGCCGGCGAGCTCCGCGACGGCTTTGTCGGACAGTTCCTGCATCCAGGCCTGGAGGGCGTCGGTGCCCTTGAGCTGGCGGGCGGGATCGTTGTTGAGGATCTCTTTGGCTTCCTCCACCGTGGCGCCGGGCCGGATTTCGCCTGCCACCCGTTCCTGTTCGGCAATGAGGCGGTCGAGTTCCTGGACGCCCCATGCGTAGGTTTCCTCCAGGTCCACGGTGGCGCCGAGGAAGTCCCGGGAAGCCAGGGCGTAGCGGGCGCGGCCCACAGCGTCCTTGGCCGGGGCGACGGGCAGGAGCTCGGACTCGAGGAAACCTGCGAGCCGGGAGTACGCCACCCGGGCAGCTGCCGCGCCGGTGTCGAGCCGGGACTGCAGTTCCGCCGGGAGCGGGCCGTCCGCGGTCTTGGCGCCGGCGGCGAGCTTGGCGAAGAAGCCGTCGTCCGCGGCGTGCTTGGTGGCCTGCTCGATCACGATCGAAACCTGGCGGGCCGCGGCGACTTTGCCGTCCTGCATCGCCGAACGCAGCGACTCGATGTAGCCGTCGATTGCGGCGGTGACATTGTGGGCCCGGCCTGCGATGTGCTCCCACTGCCCGGCGGTATCCGTCGGCATGAGGTCAAAGATCGCGCGGATGTCCTGGGACGGGGAGGCGATGTTGTTCAGATCGGCCGTGGCCCAGCCCGATTCGTGGATTTCCAGCTGCAGGCCCAGCCGCTCGCGCATGGCGTCGAGGGTGACGGCGTCGACGTCGTCAGCCGCCTCCAGCCCGTCCAGCGCCGCAAGTGCCTCGCGGGCGGCGGCCGCGAATTCCTCGTGGCCGGCGGGGGAGAAGTCCTGGTACTCCGTCTCGTGCCCGGGCAGGCCAAGTTCGGTGGCGAAGCTCGGGTTAAGCCGGATCAGGGTGTCCGTGTAGGCGTCGGCGACGGCGTCAATGGCTGTCTGCTGGCGCGCGGGGGCAGTGTTGTCTGAGGCGATGATTTCGGTAGTCACCCGACGAGACTAGCCCGGCCGCCGTGGTTATGAAAGAGTCACTGAACTTTTTCGCGTGCAACTTTCCCGTGCAGATTTCGGCTGCGGGCCGGCCCTGCCAGGACGCTGAACCGGGTCGGCTCAGCCCAGGCTGCGGCGCCAGGCCTGCGGACCGGGCCTCGGCGCCAGCCGAAGCTGCTGCCGGCGGACCCAGTGCCGGACGCCGGGGCTTTCCGGTGCTGCCTGCTGGGTCTGCCCCAGGGACAGCACGACGGCGGTCAGCGCCGCCAGCTCTTCCGGCGTCGGCTGACCCTTGGCGACAGAGAACAGGATCCCGGGCGCGGCGTCGCTGCTTACCGCGTCGGCAGGTTCGTCGGGTTCGGCCATGGGGCTCACAGCGGGATGTTCCCGTGCTTCTTGGCGGGCAGGGCGGCCCGCTTGTCCCGGAGGGCGCGCAGGCCCTTGATAATCTGCAGCCGGGTCTCGGACGGTGCGATAACCGCGTCCACATAGCCGAGCTGGGCGGCCTGGTACGGGTTGAGCAGCTCTTCCTCGTACTGGCGGATCACCTCGGCGCGCTTGGCCTCGACGTCGCCGCCGTCCTCCGCCACCGCGGCGAGTTCGCGGCGGTACAGGATGTTCACGGCACCCTGGGCGCCCATGACGCCGATCTGGGCGGTGGGCCAGGCGAGGTTGAGGTCCGCGCCGAGCTTCTTGGAGCCCATCACGATGTAGGCCCCGCCGTAGGCCTTGCGGGTGATTACGGTCAGCTTGGGCACGGTGGCCTCGGCGTACGCGTATAGCAGCTTGGCGCCGCGGCGGATGATGCCCTGGAACTCCTGGTCCTTGCCTGGCAGGAAGCCCGGCACGTCCACGAGCGTGATGATGGGGATGTTGAAGGCATCGCAGTGCCGGACGAAGCGTGCGGCCTTTTCCGAGGCCGCAATGTCCAGGGTGCCGGCGAACTGCATGGGCTGGTTGGCCACGATGCCCACCGTGTGGCCCTCGACCCGGCCGTAGCCGATGATCACGTTCGGGGCATAGAGGGACTGCATCTCGAGGAAGTGGGCGTCGTCGACAATTTGCTCGATGACCTTGCGCATGTCGTACGGTTGGTTGGCCGAGTCCGGGATCAGCGCGTCCAGGGCGAGATCGTCGTCGTCGACCTCCAGTTCCTGCTGGTGCTCCAGCACCGGGGCCTCGGCGAGGTTGTTCGAGGGCAGGAAGTCGAGCAGTTCGCGGACGAACTCGACGGCGTCGGCCTCGTCGGAGGCCAGGTAAGTCGAGGTGCCGGTGTTGGCGTTGTGCTGCCGGGCGCCGCCGAGGGTTTCCATGTCCACGTCTTCGCCGGTGACCGTCTTGATGACGTCCGGGCCGGTGATGAACATGTGCGAGGTCTTGTCCACCATGACCACATAGTCGGTCAGGGCGGGGGAGTAGGCTGCGCCGCCGGCGGACGGGCCCATGATGAGGGAGATCTGCGGGACGACGCCGGAGGCGTGGACGTTGTTGCGGAAGATGTCCGCGAACATCGCCAGGGAGGCGACACCCTCCTGGATGCGGGCACCGCCGCCGTCGAGGATGCCGACCACGGGGCAGCCGTTGCGCAGCGCGAACTCCTGGACCTTGACGATCTTTTCGCCGTTGACCTGGCTCAGCGAGCCGCCGTAGACGGAGAAATCCTGGCTGTAGACCGCGACCGGGCGGCCGTCCACCGTGCCGTAGCCGGAGACGAGGCCGTCGCCGAGGGGCTTCTTCTTCTCCATGCCGAACGCGGTGGAGCGGTGCACGGCCAGCGCATCGAATTCGACGAAGGAGCCGGCGTCCAGCAACAGGTCGATGCGCTCGCGGGCGGTGTTCTTGCCGCGCGCGTGCTGCTTGGCGATCGCTTCCGGGCCGGAGGGCTGTTCGGCACGGGCCTGGCGGTCGCGGAAATCCGCAATCTTTCCCGCAGTCGTGGTCAGATCGTGGCTCATCAAGTTTCTCCGGCTCTGTCGCAAGGTTGTACGGCGCCCGTCGCGTGGGGTCCTTTGGCTGGAATCCACAAAAGCAGGGCTCTGCTGGCAAGTCTAGTGACGGTATTGGCCGGTGCCGCTGTAGGGAACCTACAATTTTCCCGCCGCGAAGCTCCCGCACCGCTTTGTTACCCGCCAGTAACATTGGTCGGCTAGAGTGTGGGAATGACTTCAAGCAACGATGCTTCGGGCACCGCCGCAGGGCCGTACCAGGCCGCCGGTTCCCTCCAGGGCCGCACTGTCCTCATCTCCGGGGGCAGCCGTGGCATCGGCCTGGCCATCGCGCTCCGCGCGGCCCGGGACGGCGCCAACATTGTCCTGATGGCCAAGACCGGTCAGCCCCACGCCAGGCTGGAGGGCACCGTGTATACCGCCGCCGAACAGATCGAGGCCGCCGGCGGCCAGGCCCTGCCGCTGGTCGGCGACGTGCGCAACGACGCCGACGTCGCCGGTGCAGTCGGCGCCGCCGTGGACCACTTTGGCGGGATCGACGTCGTCATCAACAATGCATCCGCGATTGACCTCTCCACCACCGACGACGTGGACATGAAGCGCTACGACCTCATGCAGGACATCAACGTGCGCGGGACGTTCCTGCTCTCGAAGATGGCGCTGCCGGCCCTGCGCGCCTCTGGGGCCGGGCACATCCTCACCCTCTCCCCGCCCCTGAACCTGGATCCGAAGTGGGCCGGCCTGCACCTGGCCTACACCATGGCCAAATACGGCATGAGCCTGACCACGCTGGGGCTGGCCGAGGAACTCAAGGCCGACGGCGTCGCCGTGAACTCACTCTGGCCGTGTACCTTGATCGACACCGCGGCCATCCGCAACATGCCCGGCGGCGACACGATCGTCAAGGGCGCCCGCAGCCCCGAAATCATGGCCGACGCCGCCCACGCCGTGCTGACCGGCGGCAACGCGGTCCCCGCCCACGGCAGCCGGAGCGGCAACTTCTATACCGATGAGCAGGTTCTCGCGGCGGCAGGGGTGACGGACTTCAGCCCGTACAGCCTCGGCGCGCCGGAGGCCCAGCTGGTCCCGGACATCTTCCTCTGAACTTGCTGGGTCTTTTGTGGCCGTCTGCCCCGCGGAATTTCCCCTCATTTGGCGCCCGGGCGCCGGAATCAGCGGTGTGTTCGGCCGACACGCCGGACATCCCGGCCAAAGGTGGGGAGTTTCGGCGGAGGCATGTGAGGCAGACGGCCGGGGCCCCGGTGCGCTTTCCTCGGTAGGATTCAAGGATGGAAGCCGCGCAGGAAACCCCGGACCGTCCGCCCCTGGACCTGAGTGCCCTCAGTGATGAGGCGTTCCTGTCCGCCAACGGAATTCCGCGCCTGACGGTGCTCGAGTCCACCGGCTCCACCAACGCCGACCTCCTCCGCGGGGTGACCGAGGATCCCGGCGCGTGGCCGGACCTGTCAGTGCTGACCGCCGAGTACCAGAGCGACGCGCGCGGCCGGCTGGACCGCCGGTGGGAGGCGCCGGCCCGCAGCTCGGTCTCTGTCTCCCTGGTGCTCCTGCCGGTCAACGGGGCCGGCCGGCCGCTGCCGACCCACAGGTACTCCTGGCTCTCCCTTCTGGCCGCCCTCGCCCTGCGTGAGGCCCTGACGGAAACGGCAGGCCTTCCGGCGGAACTCAAATGGCCCAACGACGTCCTGGTCCGGGGCCGGAAGATCGCCGGCATCCTGGCCCAGCTCGGCCCGCTCGGCGCCGGCGGCGCGCCGCCGGTCATCCTCGGCACCGGCCTGAACGTCACGCTGACGGAGCCCGAACTCCCGGTTCCCACCGCCACCTCCGTGCTGCTGGAGAATCCGGACACAGTGGACCGGACGGAGCTCCTGAAGAGCTACCTGTCCCGCTTCGCCACCCTGTACCGGAGTTTCTGCAACGCCGACGGCGACCCCACCGCCGGCATGGCCGGTGGCCCGTCGCTGCACAAACGCGTGGAGCACCTCCTCTCAACCCTCGGCAAACAGGTCCGGGCCCAACTCCCGGGCGACCACGAGATCATTGGCCACGCCACGCGCCTGGACGAATACGGCTCCCTGCTGGTGGTCGATGCCGCGGGCCATGAACATGTGGTGACCGCCGGCGACGTCGTGCACCTGAGGCCGTGGAACCCGGCCGGGACCGGCGGCCAGGGCGCCGGCAGCGGCGGAGCAGAAAGCGGCTATGCGTAGAGTGCTCCTGCCGGGAGAGCAAGTGATTGTGGTGACCCGGCCCCAGCCCAGGATGCTCATTGTCCCGGCGCTGATGTTCATTGTTGTTCCGGCCTTGGCCGCCTACGCCTGCGCCTGGGTTGTCAAGGGCGGCCCGGCGCGGCTCGTCCCCCTCGTCCCGAAAGAGTGGACCCCCTGGCTCCTCGCCGTGTGCCTGGCGTTGGCGGCGTGGGTGCTGCTGGGCTATTGCCTCCCGCGGGTCATTGCGTGGCACGCCACCCGTTACATCCTCACCAGTCAGCGCATAGTTGCCCGATACGGCATGTTACGGCGGCGCGATGAACAGGTCCCCCTCGCCGCCGTCCGCCATGTGGCCATTGAGCAATCCTTGTTGCAGCGCCTATTGCACTCCGGGAATATATCCTTGGAAACCGGGTACCCCCTTGGAACGGTGGTCCCCGATGTCCCGGAGGTCGCGACATTCCGTAATTTCCTGCTGGACGCCATCGACGACCTCCCGCAGGGCGAGGCGTCCGGCGCCGATGGCATGACCGACAACGCCGATGGCATGACCTACAACCCGGGCGAGGCCTGGCCGTGGGAGACGAGAGAAGGTGGAAGAGATGAACGCTGAGAACGTCCACCAGGACATCGATCTCGCTGCCCCGGATTTGCCCCGGGAGCCCGAGGACGCCGCCGGTTCGGCTGCCGCCGACAGCGACGCCGGGACCGCCTTCGGCAGCGAAGCCGGCGCGCTCATCGAACCCGCCGCCGAACCCGAACCCGAAGTCGAGCCAGACGAACCCGAACCCAACGAAGCCGCCGGACCCGCCGAAGCTGAACCCGTGGCCCCGCCCACCGGCACGATGTCCGCTGAACGGCTCGCCGCCAAGGCCCTGGAAGCGCGGCTGCTGGGCGGAGAACGCAAGCTTCGGCGTCGTGAAGTAGCTGCCGGTGCAGGGCTCTCGCTGCTCTCTGCCCGGAAACTTTGGCGCGCCCTGGGTTTTCCCAACCTCGGGGATGAAGATGTCGCCTTCACCGAGCGTGACCAGGCCGCCCTGTCCACCATCGTGGACCTGGTGCGCGACGGCAAGCTCACCGAGGAAGCCGCAATCTCCATCACCCGGGCCATCGGCCAGATGACCGACCGGATGGTGGTGTGGCAGATCGAGGCCCTCGTGGAGGACATGGTCCAGGAACATGGCGTGACCGACGCCGTCGCCCGCAAGCGGCTCGTCAGCGAGTTGCCGAACCTGATTGACCCCCTCGAGGAGATGCTCGCCTACTCCTGGCGCCGCCAGCTCAACGCCGGTGTGCAGCGCCTGGCAGTCCGGGCCGAAGCCGGGCTGCAGTCCAGCGAAGAGGGCCGCGAAGGCGACGAGGACGATGCGCCCCTGCCGTTGGCCCGGGCGGTTGGCTTCGCTGACCTTGTCTCCTACACCAGCCTGTCCCGCCGGATGAACGAGAAGACGCTCGCCCAGCTGGTGCAGCGCTTCGAGAACAAGTGCGCCGAAATCATCTCGGTCGGCGGCGGCCGGCTGGTCAAGACCGTCGGCGACGAAGTCCTGTACATTGCCGAGACTCCGGCGGCCGGCGCCGAGATTTCCCTGGCCCTGTCCCGTGCCTTCACCGACGACGAGATCCTGCCCCAGGCCCGCGTGGCCATGGTGTGGGGCCGCATCCTCTCCCGCCTCGGCGACATCTACGGACCCACCGTCAACCTCGCCGCCCGCCTGACGGCTCTCGCGGACCCTGGAACAGTGCTGGTGGATTCGATGACCGCGGCCGCGCTGGAGCAGGACGAACGCTTCGTCCTGGTGCCCCGGCCGGCCGAGGACGTCCGAGGGTTCGGTGAAATCCACCCGGTGCAGCTGCAGCCCGGCAGCGGCCGGGGCCTGATCCTGGACTGAACGCCGGATCAGCCCGGCGGCAGGCCGTGGCGGGCTTCTCAGCTGAGCGGCGCATATGCAATAGTCGGACCGGCAGTTGCGATCCGGCCGGGTTGTGAACGCCGTCAACCCCCGCGCACCAGTGAAGCCGCGCACCACTGTATTGAGGACCGCCATGAACCCATCGCCAGACGCCCCCATTCCGCCGTCGGACGGAAAACGGGGACCGCTACTGCGCTGCGGGTACGGCACGGACCGGGGACTGCGCCGCGAGGCGAACGAGGACGCCTTCCTTGCCGCGGACCCCGTCTTCGCCGTAGCGGATGGCATGGGCGGGCACGAGGCCGGCGAAGTTGCCAGCAGCATCTGCGTGCGCACCCTGGCCGAGCTGCCACAGTCCAAGACCGGCAGCCGGGATGCGACAGCGGACATCCTGCAGGAGTACCTGCTCATGGCAGATGCGGGCATCCGTCACGCCACCGGATCGCGAGCCGGAACCACCCTGTCCGGCGTCGTGGTGGTGGAACAACAGGACGTTCCGTACTGGCTTGTCCTCAACATCGGAGACTCCCGCACCTACCGGTACAGCCACGGCCAGCTCGCACAGATCAGCGTGGACCATTCCGAAGTCCAGGAACTCCTTGACACCGGCCAGATCACCGAGGCCGAGGCCGCCGTGTACCCCCGCAGGCACGTGGTGACCCGGGCGCTGGGAACCGGGGATGACTCCGAGGCCGACTTCTGGCTGGTTCCCCTTGAAGACGGCGACCGGATGCTGGTCTGCTCCGACGGCCTCAACGGCGAACTCAGCGATGAGAAGATCGCCGGCATCCTCGCGGCCGAGGCCGACCCCCAGGCGGCCGTGGACGAACTGATCCAGGCGGCCTTGCGCAGCGGCGGCCGGGACAACATCACGGCGATCGTGGTCGACGCCCGGACTGCAAACGTGGACGAGCCCGCCTGACCTCCTGGTCAGCGTCAGTCCAAATTCGGAAGCGGACCCCAGACCGGACCCTGGACCGGACAATGTCGGGGATCTAGGGCAGGATAGGTCTGTGAGCACAGGGAAGACCGCAGCAGAGACCGCAGCAGGGACTGAAGAAGCAGCCGAAGCAGCCCCCGGGCACGTCACGGACCCTCAAGGCCCCGCGGGGGAGCAGGTCCCCTCCGGGGACATCCGCGCGGAGTATGAAGACCTTGTTGAGCAGGTCCGCAAGCACCGCTTTGCCTACTACCAGCAGGACGCGCCGATCATCTCCGACGCCGAGTTCGACGAGCTCTACCGGCGGCTGGAAACGCTCGAAGCCATGCATCCGGAACTGGTGGCCAACGATTCGCCCACGCAGGAAGTCGGCGGCGAGGTGTCAGCGGCGTTTGCCGCCGTGCAGCATTTGCAGCGCATGTACAGCCTGGAGGATGTCTTCTCGCTCGAGGAGCTGGAGGCCTGGATGGTCAAGGCCGAGGCGGGCGTCGCCAAGCTCGGCAACGGCGGGAACCCGCCGTCGTGGCTCACCGAACTGAAGATCGACGGCCTGGCCGTCAACCTGCTCTACCGCGACGGCGCCCTGGTCCGGGCCGCAACCCGCGGGGACGGCACCACCGGCGAGGACATCACGCATAACGTCCTGACGATCAAGGAAATCCCGAAGCAGCTCAGCGGCACCGGCTTCCCGGCGGAGGTGGAGGTCCGCGGCGAAGTCTTCATCCCGTCGCAGGCCTTCGCGGAATTCAACGAAGCCCTGATCGAGGCCGGCAAGGCGCCGCTGGCCAACCCCCGCAACGCCGCCGCAGGTTCGCTGCGGCAGAAGGACCCCGCGGAAACCGCCAAGCGGCCGCTGCGGATGTACGTCCACGGCATCGGCGCCCGCGAGGGTCTCGACACCGCCAGCCAGTCCGAGACCTACCGCAAGCTGGCCGAGTGGGGACTGCCGACGAGCCCGTATTTCGAGGTTCTGGCCGGGCTTTCCGACGTGCTCGAATTCATCAAGCGCTACGGCGACAAGCGGCACAGCCTCACCCACGAGATCGACGGCATTGTGATCAAGGTGGACGACTTCGCCACCCAGCGGGCCCTGGGCTACACCACCCGGGTGCCGCGCTGGGCCGTGGCCTACAAGTACCCGCCCGAAGAGGTCCACACCAAGCTGCTCGACATCGCCGTCAACGTCGGCCGCACCGGCCGGGTCACCCCGTACGGCGTGATGGAACCGGTCAAAGTCGCCGGCTCCACCGTGGAAATGGCCACCCTGCACAACCAGGAAGTGGTCAAGGCCAAGGGCGTGAAGATCGGCGACATTGTGGTGCTGCGCAAGGCCGGAGACGTGATTCCGGAAATTGTGGGCCCGGTGCTGGCGCTGCGGGACCAGCAGGACCCTCCCGTTCGCGACTTCATCATGCCCACCGAATGCCCCGCGTGCGGCACGCCGTTGGCCCCCGGGAAGGAAGGGGACGTGGACATCCGCTGCCCCAACTCCCGGTCCTGCCCGGCGCAGCTGCGTGAACGCGTCTTCCACCTTGCCGGCCGCGGCGCCTTCGACATCGAGGCCCTCGGTTGGGAAGCCGCCATCGCACTGACCCAGCCGGCCGAGCCCGCGGAGCCGCCGCTGACCACCGAGGCGACACTGTTCGACCTCACTCCGGAGCAGCTCGCGGACGTCCGTGTCCGCCGGGAGAAGCGCTCCAAGGGTGTCGGCACCGGGGAATTCGAGCTGGTGCCCTACTTCTTCACCAAGGCCACCACCAAGACCCCGTCCAAGCCCACGGCCACGACGGACAAGCTCTTCCGGGAGCTGGAAAAAGCGAAATCCCAGCCGCTGTGGCGGATCCTGGTGGCCTTGTCCATCCGGCACGTCGGCCCGCGGGCCTCGCGCGCCCTCGCCACCGCGTTCGGCAGCATGGACGCCATCCGGCAGGCCTCCGAGGAGGAGCTCGCCCACGTGGACGGCGTGGGCCCGGTCATCGCCCAGGCGCTGACTGAATGGTTCGCCGAGGACTGGCACCGCGACATCGTGGACCGCTGGGCGGACGCCGGCGTCCGGATGGCGGACGAACGCGACGAGTCGACGCCCAGGACGCTGGAGGGGCTGACCGTGGTGGTGACCGGGAGCCTCGAGGGCTTCAGCCGCGATGAGGCCAAGGAAGCCATCCTGATCCGCGGCGGCAAGGCGGCCGGATCGGTGTCGAAGAACACCAGCTACGTGGTGGCGGGCGAGAACGCCGGCACGAAGCTGGACAAGGCCGAACAGCTCGGCGTCCCGGTCCTGGATGAGGACGGTTTCCGTGCCCTGCTGGCGAACGGGCCGGCCGGCACCGGCGCGGACGGCAGCGCGGAGAGGGTGCCGGGCAGCGGCGCGGACGGCCTCCCGGACCCGGCCGACGGCGGCGGGGCCCCCGGCGTCGAGGTTGCTGCGGCCGAATGAGTTCCCACTCCGCGGGTCCTCCCGCACCTGGCATTCCGGAGCTGCTCGAACTGGCCAAGTCGGCCGCGGCGGCGGGCGCCGCCGTCCTGGCCACCCGGAAGACCGCGGCCCTGGACGTCAGCAACAAGGGCGACTCAGGAGACTGGGTGACCGCCTTCGACCTCGCCGCCGAAGCCGCCGTCCGGGACGTCATCACCGCCGCCCGGCCGTGGGACATCATCACGGGGGAGGAGGGCGGCACCGTCCTGCCGGCGGAGCCCAGCGGCTACCGCTGGTCCATCGACCCGCTCGATGGCACCACCAATTTCATCCGCAACATCGTCTACTACGCCACCTCCGTGGCGGTGGCCGACGCCGACGGCGTCTGGCTGGCCGGCGTCGTCAGCGCACCGGCGCTGGGACGCACCTACTACGCGTCCCGCGGCGAGGGCGCCTGGCTCCAGGAGCAGGGCCAGGTGACCGCCCTGTTCGGCCCGGTCCCCGGACGGACCGGCCAGATCCTGGCCACGGGCTTCAGCTACGATCCCGGCGTGCGGGCGGAACAGGCCGCAGGCCTCGGCACCCTGATGGACGGCTTCGCCGACATGCGCCGGCTCGGGTCCGCGGCACTGGACCTGTGCCTCGTGGCGGACGGCACGCACGACGCCTACGGTGAGCGCGGGCTCAACGAACACGACTTCGCCGCCGGGGCCCTGATCGCCGAGGAGGCAGGCTGCTGGGTGCGCCGGCCGCGGCTCACCAGCCCCCTGGCCGGCGGCCCCTCCGACGACGAGCGCCTCACAGCATGGACGTGCGCCGGGCCGCTGGAACTCTCCGGCAAGTTCCCGCTCTAACGTCGTCTCGCCGGGCAGGCTCTACGCCTGTCAGATGCGCCTGAGTGATAGTTCAGTCACGGAAACGGCCTTTCCGGGCACGGCCCGGGCCGGGCGCCCGTACCATTGACAGGTGCCTTCGCAGATCCTTATTCGCCCCGCCGTTCCGGCCGACTTCGACGCCATAGCGCGCATCACCCGGGACGCCTACCTGGCGGCGGGCTACTTTGAGAGCGCCGACCACCCCTACATGCAGCAGATCCAGAACGTCGGGCAGCGCGCGGCGGCCGCGACGGTTTGGGTCGCCGAGCGTGGGGGCCGGATCCTCGGCTCCGTGACGCTGGCGGTCGCCGGCGAGCCCTACGCGGACATCGCCTTCAGCGACGAGCTCGAGTTCAGGATGCTCGTGGTGGACCCCTCCGTGCAGCGCAGCGGTGCCGGCAAGGCCATGGTCCAGGCCATCATCGAGCACGCCAGGGCCCTGCCCGGCATCCACGCCGTGGCCCTCACCACGGGCGAGAGCTGGGAAAGCGCCCACGGCCTCTACCTGAAGACCGGCTTCGTCCGGGCGCCGGAGCGCGACTGGCTCGTGCCGGGCACGGACATCAAACTGCTCGTTTACCGCCAGGAACTCTAGCCGGGGCGGTGGCCCCGCGCAGGTCCGCCGACACAAAGCAACCCGGTTTGGCGGCCCGGCCGTCCGGCGCCCTACAGTTGTGCCGATCCCTGCGGCAACTGCGAAAGGCCCACCATGCGCAAGACCTTCGGTACCGGCTCCACCTGGGAACAGACCCTCGGCTATTCCCGGGCTGTCCAGGTGGACAACACCCTCTACATCTCCGCGACCGCCGCCAGCGGTGAGGACGGAATCATGGGCGAGGACTTCTATACCCAGACCAGCTACATCCTGCAGAAGCTCGGCGCCGTGCTGGCCGAGGCCGGCTTCGGCTTCGAGGACGTGGTGCAGTCCAAGCTGTACCTGACGGACATCAGCCAGTGGGAAGAGGCCGGCCGGGCCCACGGCGAGGTCTTCGGCGACATCCGCCCCACGCTCTCCCTCGTTCACGTGCTGCCGTTCCTGGATCCCAAGATGCTCGTCGAGATCGAACTCGTCGCCCAGAAGAGCGCCACCTAGGGCCAAAGCGACGGTTGCCCGGGGCGTTGCGGGGGCCGGCCGGGCTCTGGCGGAACGTCGGGACTTGGAGTATGAAGGGCGCATGACCAAGGCGCACGGGCAGGGGCCCACCAGGATCCCCCTCATCGGCCAGTTCCGCTCCTATGACCGCTCGTGGCTGCGCGGCGATCTGATTGCCGGGGTCACCGTCGCGGCCCTGATCGTTCCGAAGAACCTCGGGTACGCAGGCATCGCCGGGATCCCGCTGCAGAACGGCCTGTATGCCGCGGCCGCCGGCGCCATCGTCTACGCGATCTTCGGCACGTGCCGGCAGATCTCGATGGGCCCGAGTTCGGGCCTGGCGGCGGTGGCCGCGAGTGCCGTGCTCGCGGGGGGCATCACCGGCGAGCAGGATGTCGCCTCGTTCGTTGCCGGAATTACCCTTGCCTCCGGCATCCTGTTCCTGATTCTTGCCGTCTTCAAGATGGGCTGGATTGCGCAGTTCCTCTCGAAGGCCGTGGTCACCGGCTTCCTTTTCGGCGCGGCGATCGACGTCGTGATCGGCGAGCTCCCCAAACTCACGGGGACCGAGGTCACCGGCTCGAATCCGCTCCAGGAGCTGTGGTCGTGGCTGGGCACCCTGGGCGAGGCACAGCCGACCACCGTGGTGGTGGGGGTCATCGCGCTGGCTGTGGTCTTCGGGCTGAAAGCCATCGCTCCCCAAGTCCCCGGCGCCCTGGTCCTGGTGGTGGGCGGACTGGCGGCGGAGGCGCTCTTCGGTCTCGGGGCCAAAGGCGTGGCCCTGGTGGGCGACGTACCCAGCGGGCTGCCCTCGCTGCAGGTCCCGGACGGCCAACTCATGTGGGACCACGTCGGCACCGTGGCGCTCGCGGCGGTGGCACTGGTCCTGATCGGCTTCTCCCAGACCGCAGGGGATGCCAGGGCGTTCGCTGCCAAACACCGCTACCAGATCGACATCAACCAGGAATCCATTGCCCAGTCAATGGCCAACATCGCCTCGGGTCTGTTCAAGGGGATGCCCGTCTCGACGAGCCTGTCCGCGAGCTCGCTGAACGACCACTCGGGGGCGAAGACCGGACTGGCCTCCCTCACCTCGGGGATCACCGTCCTGCTCACGCTGCTGTTCCTGGCGCCGCTGTTCTCGATCCTGCCCAAGCCCGTGCTGGCGGCGCTGATCATCGAGGCCGTCGTCATGGGCATGATGAACGTGCCCGAGCTGCGGCGGCTGGCCCGCGTGCAGAAGTTCGACTTCTGGATTGCGGTCGCGGCCATCATCGGGACCCTCATCTTCGGCGTGCTGGCGGGCGTCGTCATTGGAATCGGGCTCTCGCTCATCTGGCTCGTCCGGGTGGCGACCCATCCGGAGATGCCCGACCTGGGCCGCGAGCCCGGGACCCAGGTCTTCCGCGACGCCGGTGAGCACCCCGGCGACGAGACCGTTCCCGGCATTGCCGTGATCCGGTTCGACGGCGGCCTGTTCTTCGCCACGGCCGATGCACTGGAGGACCGCCTGCGCGACGTCATCCAGTCGACGCCGGGGCTCACCGGGATCGTGCTCGACTGCGGCGGGATCAACTTCGTCGACTCGCAGGGGGCGGCAAAGGTGGCGGACATCGTCATCCTCGCCCGGGAGGCCGGGGTCAACCTGCGCCTGACCCGGCTGAAGCCCGCGGTCCGGTCGGTCCTGGAGCGGGACGGCGTGATCGAGCGCGTCGGGGCGGACATGATCCACGGCAACATCCACAGGGCCGTGCAGGCGGAGCAGGCGGCGGCACAGAGGGAGCCCGACGGCGCCTAGTGGCCGGCCGGGGCGGGGATTCCGTAGCGGTGCTCGGGGCGCCCGGTGGTGCCGTAGCGCAGCTGGATGTCGACGGCGCCGTCGTCCGCCAGCGCGGACAGATACCGCTGGGCGGTGGCCCGGGACACACCGACCCGGGCGGCGACGTCGGCGGCTGAATACTGCTCGCCGGGCACCAGGGATTCCAGCACCGCGGCCTCGGTGGCGGAGCGGGGACGTGCCGAGGCGACGACGTCGCCCGGGATCAGGGCGCGCTTGGCGCGCTCCACCGTCTCCTGGCTGACGGAGCCCGGCTGGGCCAGGATCCGGCGGTAGCGTGCATAGGAGCGCAGCTGCTGCGAAAGGGATTCGGCCGTGAAGGGCTTGAGCAGGTAGCCCAGTGCCCCGCGGCGGAACGCGAGCCGCAGCGAGGCCGTGTCCGAGGCCGCGCTGAGGATCACGGTATCGACGTCCAGCTGGTGCAGCAGGTCCAGGCCCGAAGCGTCCGGCAGGTAGACGTCCAGCAGCACCAGGTCCGGGCGGAGGCTGTGGATGGCCTGCAGTGCCTGGGACGCCGAGCCGGCCGGCGGCAGCGCCAGGAAGCCGGCCACCGAATCCACATAGGCGGCATGCAGCTTGGCGACGTGGAAATCATCGTCGACAATCAGCACCCTGAAATCCTCAGACATCGTTGTCCTCCCGGTTTGCTTCAGTGATTGCAGGTTCGGTCTTTCCCGGCAGCGTTGGCCCCGGTTCGGTGGTTCCCCGCAGCGTGGCGACGAAAACGGCGCCCGGGCCGCCGGGGGAGCCGGCTTCGAGCACCCGCACGTCTCCGCCGCGGCGGCGCGCGAGCTGTCGGGACAACGCCAGCCCCAGGCCCTGCCCTCCGCCAGGGCGCGCGGGCCGGACCGAGGTCGTGTAGCCTTCCGCGAAGACCCCCTCGGCCTCGGCGGCTGTCATTCCAACGCCCAGGCCGTCGCCGGAATCGGCCACCACAATGTGGAGTGTGCCGGCGCCTCCGTTGATGCCCGGTTCGTCCAGCACTTCGACTTCCACCCAGCGCTCGGCCGCGGATCCGGCGACGGCGGCGTTCACGGCGTTGTCGATCAGGTTCCCCAGGACGGTGGTGACGTCCTGGGGTTCGGTGACGTGGCCGCGGACCACGGATTCCGGGCCGAGGCGGAGACTCACGCCGCGCTCGTCCGCCTCGACGCCCTTGGCACCGAGGAAGGCCTGCAGGTAGGGGTCCTGGAGCAGCTCGGCCTGGTCCACCGGGAATGCCAGCGGCCCGGTGCCGGCCAGTTTGGCGAGATAGTCCTGGGCCTGCTGGGGCTCCCCGATGCTCATGAACCCGGCGATCGTGTGCAGCTGGTTGGCAAACTCGTGGCGCTGTGCCCGCAAAGCCGCGGACATGGTGCCGACGGCGTCGAGCTGGCGGGTCAGCTGCTGCAGCTCGGTCCGGTCCCGCAGCATCACCACCCAGCCCAGGTCCTCGCGGCCGTGCAGGGCCTTGCGGGCGCTCACCACCAGCACCCGGCCGCCGGCCACGAGTTCCACCGCCTCGCCCTCGGCCGCATCGGCCCGGGTCAGGGCCTTGAGTTGCTCCGGGACCGGCGCGGCGGCCCAGGCCGTGCCCGCGAGGTCCGGGACACCGAGCAGCCGCTGGGCGGCGGCGTTGAAAACGCTGACCCTGCCGTCGGCCGAAACGCCGATCACGCCGTCGTCGACCCCCTGTAACACGGCCACCTGGTCGTGCACCAGGGTGCTGATCTCCTCGGGTTCGAGCCCGAGGGTCAGCCGCTGCAGCCGCCGCCGCAGCAGGAAGGAGGCGAGCACGCCGGCCAGCAGCGCGCCGGCGGCCGTGACGGCGATGGGGATGATGTCCCGGGCCAGGCTTTGGCTGATCGTCTCGGTGGAGTAGCCCACGCTCACCTCGCCCACCACCGCCGTCGAGTCCGGGGCGTACACCGGGACCTTGGCGCCGGCGGACGGGCCCAGCGTGCCCGTGTTCCGCGTGGTGACCTCCCGGCCCGCGAGGGCGTCCGAGGGGTCGGTACTGACCTTTTCGCCCAGCCGCTCCGCGTCGGGGTGCGCCAGCCGGATGCCGGTCTCGTCCGTAATGACCACGAACAGGGCGCCGGTGCGGGTGCGGGCACCCTCCGCGGCAGCCATCAACGGACCGGCCAGCAGCTCGGCGGCCGGGGGAGCGGCGGGAAGGGCGCTGATGGACTGGACCTGAGCCCGCACGGAGGGGTCCGAGGCCACCGTCCGGGCCAGGGTCAGCGCCTGGTTCTCCGCCTCGCGGCCCAGCCGGTCATAGCTCAGCCAGGCGTGGACGGCGCTGCTCAGCAGCACCACCAGCGCCACGACGCCGAGCTGCAGCAGCAGTGTCTGGGTCGAAAAGCGCAGGGCCGGCAGTGCTGTGCGGCGCTTCATCGGGCTCCTGCCTGGGGTTGGTACGGACGTGAGCAAAATGCGCAAAATGCATCCAATAAGCAGTATGCCAATCAATTGAGCCAAAGGCCCAGTCGTGACGGGCGCCACTCTAACGTCTGTAGTGCGCATCACACCGGAGTGGTGTCATTCAACGAAGAAGGAGCCGGCCGTGCTGGTATTACTAGGATTCGCCATGATCGCGGTATTCATGGTGCTGATCATGACGAAGAAGTTGACGCCGGTGCTGGCGCTCATCATTGTTCCCACAGTCTTCGGGCTTTTCGCCGGCGCGGGCCTCGGCATCGGCCCGATGGTCATGGACTCCATGAAATCCATGACCTCCACCGCCGCGCTGCTGATGTTCGCGATCATCTACTTCGGGCTGATGATCGACGTCGGGCTCTTTGACCCCCTGGTCCGGTTCATCCTGCGAAAGCTCGGCAACGATCCCGCCAAGGTGGTCCTGGGCACGGCCATCCTCGCGGCAGCGGTCTCCCTCGACGGCGACGGCTCCACCACCTTCATCCTCACCACAGCGGCGATGCTGCCGGTCTACCTGCGGCTGAAGATGAGCCCCGTGGTCCTGACCTGCGTGGCCGGCCTGGCCAACGGCACCATGAACATCCTGCCCTGGGGCGGCCCCACCGCCCGCGCCGCCTCCGCGCTGAAGCTCGACGTCAACGATGTCTTCGTGCCCATGGTCCCGTCCCTCATCGCAGGGCTCATCGTCGTGCTGGTCTTCTCCTGGCTGCTCGGCCTGCAGGAACGCAACCGTCTCCGCGCCGTCGCCCCCGAGATCTGGGGCGTCCCGGACACAGCTGCAGCCTTCGACGGCGATGCAGACGGCGCAGCCGGCGGCACCGCGGCCGGCGGTACCGGAATCCGCCGCGGCCGCAAGGGCCCCGGAGCCTCGCCCGCCGGGCTCTCCCCGGAAGGATCGTCCGTTGCAGTGCTGGAGCGCGCCGATTCCTTCGTTGACGACCGCGACTCCGCCATGGCCGACACCGCCCTGGACCCCAACCGCAAGACCCTCCGTCCCAAGCTGTTCTGGTTCAACCTCGGCCTCACGGTCGCGGTCATGGCGACGCTCGTCGCCAACGTCATTCCGCTCCCGTTCGTCTTCATGGTCGGCGCCGCCATCGCCCTGCTGGTCAACTTCCCCAAGGTCAAGGACCAGAGCGCCCAGCTGATCGCGCACGCTCCCTCGATTGTCGCGGTCGTCAGCATGGTCATGGCCGCCTCGGTCCTGACCGGCGTCCTCAACGGCACGGGCATGGTCAAGGCCATGTCGGAATGGCTGGTCCAGATCATCCCGTCGGACATGGGTCCGCTGATGGCCGTGATCACCGGTGTCCTGAGCATCCCGATGACGTTCTTCATGAGCAACGACGCCTTCTACTTCGGCGTCCTGCCGGTCCTGAGCGAAACGGCGGCCCACTACGGCGTCAGCGCCGCCGACATGGCCCGCGCTTCCATCACCGGCCAGCCCTTCCACCTGCAGAGCCCCCTGGTCCCCGCCATCCTGCTCCTGGTCTCCCTCGCGAAGGTGGACCTGGGCGACCACCACAAGAAGGTCCTGTGGCGCACGGCCGTGATCTCCCTGGTGATGCTCGGAGTAGGAGTGCTCACCGGAGCCATCGGCATCGGCTAACAAACCAAGGAGCACCACAAATATTGATAGCGAGGCTGTCGGGTTCGGAGATTTTCCGGACCCGACAGTCCCGTTTGGTGAGGGAGGCTCGTCCGGCCKGGCGCCGGACGGCGGCAGGGAGTTCAGACACGTAGACTGGGACGGAAAATTATCCATACCTTGCAGGGGAGATCCATGGCTGCGATCAACCGCGACGACGTCGCGCATCTCGCGCAACTCGCGCACATCGAGATGAGTGCTGAAGAGCTGGACAGGATGGCCGGCGAACTCGCCGTCATCGTGGATTCAGTGAAGTCCGTCAGTGAAGCCGCCGGTGATGACGTCCCGGCCACGTCCCACCCGATTCCGCTGACCAATGTGTTCCGCGAGGACGTCGTGGGCCACACGTTTACGGCCGAGCAGTCCCTCTCCGGTGCCCCCGACGCGTACGAAGGCCGTTTCAAGGTCCCGGCAATCCTGGATGAGGACTAAGACCATGACTGAGAACAACGAACTGATCCGCCTCTCCGCCGCCGCGCTCGCCGAGAAGCTGGCCGCCCGCGAGATCACCGCCGTCGAGGTCACCCAGGCCTACCTGGACCGCATCGCCGCCGTCGACGGCAAGGTCCACGCCTTCCTCCACGTCAACGCCGACGAGGCGCTCGCCGTCGCCGCCGAAGTGGATGCGATCCGCGCCGCCGGCGGTGCCGCCGCCGAAGAGCTCCACGTCCTCGCGGGCGTCCCGATCGCCGTCAAGGACCTCATCGTCACGATCGGCCAGCCCACCACGGCCGGCTCGAAGATCCTCGAAGGCTGGCACAGCCCCTACGACGCCACCGTCGTCGAGCGCCTGCGCGCCGCCAAGATGCCGATCCTGGGCAAGACGAACCTCGACGAATTCGCGATGGGCTCCTCCACCGAGCACTCGGCCTACGGGCCCACGCACAACCCATGGGACCTGGACCGCATCCCGGGCGGTTCCGGCGGCGGCTCCGCTGCCGCCGTCGCGGCCTTCGAAGCCCCGCTGGCCCTCGGCACGGACACCGGCGGATCCATCCGCCAGCCCGGCGCCGTCACCGGCACGGTCGGCGTCAAGCCCACCTACGGCGGCGTTTCCCGCTACGGTGCCATCGCCATGGCCTCCTCGCTGGACCAGATCGGGCCGGTGTCCCGCACCGTGCTCGACTCGGCCCTGCTGCACCAGGTGATCGGCGGGCATGATCCGCGCGACTCCACCTCGCTGCCGGACCCGCTCGAGGACCTCGTGGCCGCGGCCCGGACCGGCAACGTCGAGGGCATGAAGATCGGCATCATCAAGGAGCTGCACGGCGAGGGATACCAGGCCGGCGTCGAGAACCGCTTCAACGAATCCCTCGAACTGCTCAAAGGCGCGGGCGCCGAGATCGTCGAGGTCTCCTGCCCCAACTTCAAGTACGCCCTGGGCGCCTACTACCTGATCATGCCGTCCGAGGCTTCCTCCAACCTGGCCAAGTTCGACGGCGTCCGCTACGGCCTGCGGGTCCTGCCCGAACAGGGACCGCTGACCATCGAGCGGGTCATGGGGGCCACCCGCGCCGCCGGCTTCGGCGACGAGGTCAAGCGCCGCATCATCCTGGGCACCTACGCCCTGAGCGCCGGCTACTACGACGCCTACTACGGCTCGGCCCAGAAGGTGCGCACCCTGATCCAGCGCGACTTCGACGCCGCCTTCGAAAAGGCCGACGTGCTGATTTCCCCGACGGCGCCGACCACGGCGTTCAAGCTCGGCGAGAAGCTCAACGACCCGCTGGCGATGTACCTCAACGACGTCGCCACCATCCCGGCGAACATGGCCGGCGTCCCCGGCCTCTCCCTGCCCGGCGGCCTGGCCGACGAGGACGGGCTGCCCGTCGGCATCCAGCTCCTGGCCCCGGCCCGCCAGGACGCCCGCCTGTACCGCGTCGGCGCGGTCCTGGAATCCCTGCTCGAGGCGCAGTGGGGCGGCCCGCTGCTGGACAAGGCCCCCTCGCTCACTGATTCTGCCGTTTCAAGCCACGGAGGCTCACACTAATGACTGACGCAACCCTCAGCTTTGAAGAGGCGATGGACAAGTACGATCCCGTCCTGGGGTTCGAGGTCCACGTGGAGCTCAACACCAAGACCAAGATGTTCTCCTCCGCGCCGAACGTCTTCGGCGACGAGCCGAACACCAACGTCAACGAGGTGGACCTCGGCATGCCCGGCGTGCTGCCGGTGGTGAACAAGACCGCGATCGAGTCCTCGATCAAGATCGGCCTGGCGCTGAACTGCAAGATCGCCGAGAAGTGCCGCTTCGCCCGGAAGAACTACTTCTACCCGGACACCCCGAAGAACTTCCAGACCTCCCAGTACGACGAGCCCATCGCGTACGACGGCTACCTGGACATCGAGCTCTCCGACGGCACCGTGTTCCGGGTTGAGATTGAACGCGCGCACATGGAGGAGGACGCCGGCAAGCTGACCCATATGGGCGGCGCCACCGGACGCATCCAGGGCGCGGACTACTCCCTGGTGGACTACAACCGTTCCGGCGTGCCGCTGGTCGAGATCGTCACCAAGCCGATCGAGGGCGCCGGCAGCCGCGCCCCCGAACTCGCCAAGGCCTACGTGGCCGCCGTCCGCGAGATCGTCAAGAACCTCGGGGTCTCGGACGCGAAGATGGAGCGCGGCAACGTCCGCTGCGACGCCAACGTCTCGCTGCGCCCGCACGGCCGCGAACGTTTCGGCATCCGCTCGGAGACCAAGAACGTCAACTCGCTGCGCGCCGTCGAACACGCCGTCCGCTACGAGATCCAGCGGCACGCCGCCGTGCTGGACTCCGGCGAGCCGGTCATCCAGGAAACCCGCCACTGGCACGAGGACACCCGGACCACGACGTCGGGCCGGGCCAAGTCCGACGCCGACGACTACCGCTACTTCCCGGAACCTGACCTGGTCCCGATCACCGCGTCCCGCGAATGGGTCGAGGAGCTCCGGGCCACCCTGCCCGAGCCGCCGGCCGCGCGCCGCAAGCGCCTGCAGGCGGACTGGGGCTACTCGGACCTGGAGTTCCGCGACGTCGTCAACGCCGGCGTCATGGACGAGATCGAGGAAACCATCGCCGCCGGCGCCACCGCCACCGTGGCCCGCAAATGGTGGATGGGCGAGATCGTCGGCCGCGCCAAGAACGCCGACGTCGATCCCGGCCAGCTCGGCGTCAACCCGGCCACCATCGTGGAACTGAACAAGATGGTGGAGGACGGCAAGATCAACAACAAGATGGCCTCCGAGGTCCTGGACGGCGTGCTGGCCGGCGAAGGCACTCCGGCGGAAATCGTCGAGAAGCGCGGCCTCGCCGTGGTCTCCGACGACGGCCCGCTCCTGGAAGCGATCGACGCGGCCCTCGCCGCGCAGCCCGGCGTCGCGGACAAGATCCGCGGCGGCAAGATCCAGGCGATCGGCGCCATCGTCGGCGCTGTCATGAAGGCCACCCGCGGGCAGGCCGACGCCGGCCGCGTCAAGGAGCTGATCCTCGAGCGCCTCGGCGTCGAGGGCTAGCCCCTAGCCGCCCACTAAATCGGTCATGATGGTCTGCAATGCTTCGCAGACCATCATGACCGATGTGCGTTTAAGGTTCTCCGGCCGGGCCAGGACGTCGATCCGGCGCCGGGTGCTGATGCCCTCCAGCGGCCGCAGCACAATGTCCGGGTTCAGCACAGGCCGCGCGGTGTGCCGCGGCAGCAGGCCGATCACGCCGCCGGCCGCCACGAGCGCCGCCACAGTTGAGTAGTCGTTGATGCGGTGCACGATGTTCAGCTCACGGCTGGAGACCGCCGCGAGGGCGGAGAGCACGTCGGCGGGGGAGTAGCCGGCGCGGCTCGTCACCCACGGTTCGCCCACGACGTCGTCCGCCGTCACCGCGCGCTGGCCGGCCAGCCGGTGCCCGGCGGGCAGTGCCACGTCCAGCGGCTCGTGCGCGAGCGGGATCACCGCGACGCGTTCCTCGGGCCAGCGCGGGCTGTGGTCCATCCGGTGCGCCAGGACCAGGTCGTACCGCGCCGTCAGGGCGGCAAAATCCTGCTGGGCGACGTCCTCGTCGGAGAGCAGGATCCGCGGCTGGCCCGGGCCGTCCAGCAGCCGGGCCAGCGGTGCGAACAATGCCTGCCCGGCGCTGTGGAAACCGCTGAGCGTCACCGGCGCCACCGGTGAGCCGTGGTAGGCACCGATCGCCATCTTCGCATCCGCCATCGCGCTGACCACCGCGGCCCCGGCGTCCGCCAGCACCTGGCCGGCCTCCGTGAGCACCAGGTTCCGGCCCTCCTTGCGGGTCAGCGGCACCTCCACAGTCTTCTGCAGCGCGGCCAGTTGCTGGGACACCGCCGACGGCGTTACCAGAAGGGTTTCGGCGACGGCCTTGACGCTGCCCAGAGCTCCGAGTTCGCGCAACATCTCCAGCTGGTGGATTTCCATGCCAGCCATTCTATGCAACAGTGATTGCTAATTCGTCGATTGAGAAAAATTCGGTTGTGCTAATGCTTTCTGGTGGGTCTAATGGGGTGAGTTGTCCCACACGCCCGCCCCGCATGCGGAAACAGAACACGCGGAACAGAACGCGCGGAGCAGGACCCCAAAAGCACAGTTAGGAAGGCCCATGAAGGCTCTCTACAAGGCCGGCGCCCACGCAGGATTCGAGCTCGTGGACCGCCCCGAGCCCCAGACCGGGCCCGGCGACGTCAAGATTCGGGTCATGACCACGGGCATCTGCGGCACTGACCTGCACATCCAGGCCTGGGACGCCTGGGCGCAGGGCATCATCAACGCCCCCCTGATCGCCGGCCACGAGTTCTACGGCGAAGTCGTCGAGACCGGCGAGGACGTCCTGGACGTCAAGGTCGGGGACCGGGTCTCCGGCGAGGGCCACATCGTCTGCGGGATCTGCCGTAACTGCCGCGCCGGCCGCAAGCAGATGTGCATCAACACCGTCAGCGTCGGCGTCCAGCGCGACGGCGCCTTCGCCGAGTACGTCGTGATCCCCGAGACCAACGTCTGGGTCCACCAGGACCCCTCCGTCACCCCGGAACTCGGTGCCATCTTCGACCCCTTCGGCAACGCCGTCCACACCGCCCTGAGCTTCCCGCTGGTCGGCGAGGACGTGCTGATCACCGGCGCCGGACCCATCGGCCTGATGGCGATCGCCGTCGCCCGGCACGCGGGCGCCCGCAAAATCGCGATCACCGACGTCTCCGCGCCCCGGCTGGAACTGGCCCGCAGGCTCGGCGTCGACCTCGCGATCGATGTCTCGAAGATGCGGGTCAAGGACGCCCAGCGCGAACTCGGCATGCGCGAAGGCTTCGACATCGGCATGGAAATGTCGGGACACCCCACCGCGCTGCCTGAGATGATCGACAACATGAACCACGGCGGCCGGATCGCGATGCTGGGACTGCCCAGCCAGTCCATCGACATCAACTGGGGCAAGGTGGTCACGCACATGCTGACCATGAAGGGCATCTACGGTCGCGAAATGTTCGAGACCTGGTACGCGATGAGCGCCATGCTCTCCTCCAACCCGGCCCTGCACGCGAACATCTCGGCCGTGGTCACGGACACGCTGCCGGCCACCGACTGGGAAAAGGGTTTCGAGGTGGCCCGCGCCGGCGTCGGTGGCAAGGTGGTCCTCGACTGGACCGTTTTCTAGGTCCCTTTCCCCGATCGCGCGCTTCCGGGCTCCTGCCAGACGCCGCCTTCCACGCACAGCATTCCGCCCCCGCATCCAACCAGCCGAGGAGCCAACCCATGTATTCAGCCATCAAGGACCAGCTGCAGCACGAACTCGATGAGATCCGCAGCGCCGGTCTGTTCAAGACCGAGCGGCATATCGACTCGCCGCAGGCCAACCGCATCAAGGCCGGGCAGATCGGCGAGTCCGGCGCCGACGTGCTGAACTTCTGCGCCAACAACTACCTGGGCCTCGCCGACCACCCGGACATCATCGCCGCGGCGAAGACCGCCATGGACGAGCGCGGCTTCGGCATGGCCAGCGTCCGCTTCATCTGCGGCACCCAGGACCTGCACCTGGCACTGGAAAAGCGCGTCTCGGCGTTCCTCGGCACCGAGGACACCATCCTGTTCTCCAGCTGCTTCGACGCCAACGGCGGCGTATTCGAGTCCCTCTTCGGCCCGGAAGACGCAGTCATCTCGGACGCCCTGAACCACGCGTCCATCATTGACGGCATCCGGCTCTGCAAGGCCCAGCGCTTCCGCTACGCCAACCAGGACATGGCGGACCTCGAATCGAAGCTGATCGAGGCCACCACGCAGGAGAACCCGGCCCGCCGCAAGATCATCGTCACGGACGGCGTCTTCTCGATGGACGGCTTCCTGGCCCCGCTCGAAGCGATCTGCGACCTCGCCGATAAGTACGACGCCCTGGTCATGGTGGACGATTCCCACGCAGTGGGCTTCATGGGCGCCACCGGTGCCGGCACGCCGGAACACGCCGGCGTCTCGGACCGCGTGGACATCTACACCGGCACCTTCGGCAAGGCCCTCGGCGGCGCCTCCGGCGGCTACGTCTCGGGCCGCGGCGAGGTCGTGGCGATGCTCCGCCAGAAGGCCCGCCCCTACCTGTTCTCCAACTCGCTGGCCCCGGCGATCGTCGCGGCCACGCTCAAGGCCCTGGACCTCGTGGAAAACTCCGGCGAACTGCGCGGCAAGCTCTTCGCCAACGCTGAACTCTTCCGGAACCGCATGAGCGAGGAAGGCTTCGACCTGCTCCCCGGCGAGCACGCCATTGTCCCGGTAATGTTCGGCGACGCCGTCATGGCGGCCAAGGTGGCCGACGCCATGCTCCACAACGGCGTCTTCGTCACGGCGTTCAGCTACCCGGTGGTGCCCAAGGGCGCCGCCCGGATCCGCGTCCAGCTCTCCGCCGCGCACAGCGCCGACGACGTCGAAGCCTGCGTCCAGGCGTTCGTGCGCAGCCGCGCAGCAGTGGCAGCAGCCTAGAGCGCCTGATCGCCGAGGCCGGGCCCCCGCATTCAGCACGGGTCCGGCCCGGCGCCAGGAGCCCGGCCCTGCCCGGCCCTGCCCGGCCTTGCTCGTTCATCCAGGCTTCCTCCACGTGCTGGTCCGCGGGACAAGTCCAGCTTCGGCAGCGAGGACTGGACATAATGCCACTATGTCCAATGGCCACGACCAAGGAGGGGCATGTCCCGGGCCTGCCCGCCGCAACGAGGGACATGTCCAGCCGTGCGGACCACGGAAGAGCATGTCCCGGGCCGGCCCGCAGCAAGGAGGGACATGTCCAGTCGTGCGGACCACGGAGGGGCATGTCCCGGGCCTGCCCGCCGCAACGAGGGACATGTCCAGCCTTGCGGACCACGGAAGAGCATGTCCCGGGTCTGCCCGCCGCAACGCGGGACATGTCCAGCTCCGGCAGCGAGGACTGGACATAATGCCACGATGTCCAATGGCCACGACCAAGGAGGGGCATGTCCGGGTCTGCCCGCCGCAACGAGGGACATGTCCAGCCGTGCGGACCACGGAAGAGCATGTCCCGGGGCGGCGTGCACAATTTATCCAAGCAACCAGAATTCCAAGAAGGTCGCCGCCAAACTCGGAATCGTGGAGACGGCATGTGCCGAGAACACCGTGAGTCACTGGACATTTCAACGCCCTGGCACCCAACAACGCCGCTGGTGATGACTGTGGGACCCGATTCACGCCGCTCGCCCGGGCGCAGGTTGCGGCAAACGCCGTATAGCCGGACGTGATCACCTGACCCGACAATCTGCAAGGATGGGATCATGTCAGCTCATTACGATGTCGTAATTGTCGGCGGCGGGATCGCCGGCCTGTCCCTTGCCTCCGCCTTGGCCGGGCACTGCAGCGTGGCCCTGATCGAAGCCGAGCAGACCCTGGCGTACCACACCTCGGCCCGCTCGGCCCGGCAACTGATTCCCAGCTACGGCCCGCCTGTGGTTCAGGAGCTCACCGTCCGGACGCTCGACCTCATCGCGGCCCAGGACGCCGAACGTCCGGAACCGGTGCTCACCCCGCGCAGCTTCATGCTGATCGGGGACGACGCCACCGTCCGGGCGGAGGCAAGCGGACACATGCAGCGGATCACCCACGCCGAGGCACTGGACCTGTGCCCGGCCCTGGTCCCGGATTCGTTCAGCGCCGCCGGGCTGGACACCGGATCCTTCGCCTGCAACGCCCCCGTGCTGCTCGAGGACCACCGGCGGCTCGCCGTGGCCGGCGGCGTGGACATCATTACCGGCGCCAGGGTCCATTCGGCTCAGCGCCTGGGCACCGGCTGGGAACTGGGCGCCGGGCAGGAAGGCTTCCAGTCCGCCGTCGTGGTTAACGCCGCCGGTGCCTGGGCCGACGAGCTCGCCGTCCTCAGCGGCGTCGAGAAGCTGGGCCTGCAGCCGTACCGGCGCACCGCGGCGATCGTCGACGTCGATAATCCGCTCCCGGAAGCCTGCCCGATGGTGGCGGCGGCCGATGACAGCTTCTACTTCCGGCCCGATAACGGCCAGGTCCTGATCTCACCCGCGGAGCACGTGCCGAGCGGACCCGAGGACGCCCGGCCCTATCCCGGCGACGTCGAACGGGTCATCGCCCGGCTCAACGAGATCACGACGCTCGGGATCCGGAACGTCCGCACCGCCTGGACGGGGCTGCGGACGGAGGCGGCCGACGGCGTCCCGGTGGTGGGGTTCGACGCCGAGGCCACCGGATTCTTCTGGCTCGCCGGTCAGGGCGGGTACGGATTCCAGACATCATCCGGCGTCGCGGAACTGGCCGCCGGACTGATCCTCGCCGGCCAGGGCTCCGCCCCGGCCCTGACCCCGGGTGTCTCCCCGGCTATGTCTCCGTCCACCGAGGCCAGTCCGGCATCCCGGACAGCGGAGGCGCTGGCCGCGACCCGCTGGTCCATCCGGCGCTGAAGAATGGATCCATGAGCACCCTCATCACCAATATCGCCGAACTGATGACCCAGGACGCGGAACACCGCGTCCTCCGTGACGCGGCGGTGGTGATCGAGGGGGAGCGGATTTCCTGGCTCGGGCCCGCGGCCGGCGCCCCGGCCGCGSACGAACGGGTGGATGCCGGTGGCCGGGCGCTCCTGCCGGGCTGGGTCGACTCCCACACGCACCTGATCTTCGCGGGGGACCGCACTGCCGAGTTCGAGGCCCGGATGGCGGGAGAGAGCTACAGCGCCGGCGGGATCGCCGTCACCACTGGCGCCACCCGGAGCACGAGCGACTTCGACCTGACCCGGCTCGCGATGGGCCGCGTCGCGGAGGCCGTGTCGCAGGGCACCACCTACCTGGAGACCAAAACCGGCTACGGCCTGGACCTCGAGAACGAGGCCCGCAGCGCCCGCATCGCCTCGACCGTGGCGGACGAGGTGACCTACCTGGGGGCGCACCTTGTGCCCGCCGGGATGGACGCGGAGGAATACACGGAGCTGGTCTGCGGGCCGATGCTCACCGCAGTCCGGCCCTACGTCCGCTGGGCCGACGTCTTTTGCGAGCAGGGCGCGTTCAACGAGGACCAGTCCCGCCGGGTGCTCCTGGCCTGCAAGGCCGCCGGGCTGGGACTGCGCGTCCACGGCAACCAGCTCGGCGAGGGCCCCGGAGTCCGGCTGGCGGTGGAAGTCGGCGCCGCCAGCGTGGACCACGTGAACTACCTGTCGGCCGCGGACGTCGACGCCCTC
The DNA here is from genome assembly GCF_056406115.1 of Arthrobacter sp. P1_D4. NCBI lineage: Bacteria > Bacillati > Actinomycetota > Actinomycetes > Micrococcales > Micrococcaceae > Arthrobacter > Arthrobacter sp. P1_D4. The sequence continues at coordinate 95,201 of NZ_JBFUAU010000008.1, forward strand.
GCCGCGAGCTGGTCCGGCTGGGACGCCGCCGGCGGCAGCGGCACCCCTGGATCCGGGCAGCGCGGCACGGTTGCCACCTGCCTGCCGGCCTGCGATCTTTCCACCCGGCAGCCGCTGGCCCCCGGCCGGGAGCTGCTCGACGCCGGTGTGCAGCTGGCGCTGGCCTCCAACTGCAACCCCGGCACGTCCTACACCAGCTCCATGGCGTTCTGCGTCACCACCGCCGTGCTGCAGATGCGGCTCAGCGTCCACGAGGCGGTGCGCGCCGCGACCTACGGCGGCGCGCTGGCCCTGGGCCGGGAGTCCGGGAACGACGCCGACGGCGCACGCGCGGTGGGCTCGATCGCCGTCGGGCACCGCGCGGACCTGCACCTGCTCAACGCCCCTTCCGCCACGCACCTGGCCTACCGGCCCGGCATCCCCCTGACGCACGCGGTGTGGCGCGCCGGTGTAGCGCAGCCGGTCCGTTAGCCCTAGAACATCATGGGCGGTGCGTCGAGGACGGTCTCGTCCACGCGCCTCTTCTCCCACTGCGTGAAGGGCTTGTCGAGCTCGTACTTGCCGTGCGAGGTGCGCAGTAGGGTTCGGACCTCGGCGTTCTCGGGGTTGTTCAGGGACTCGAAATATTCCACCGACCAGTGGAACCAGCGCATGCAGAACAGCCGCATGGTCAATCCGTGCGTCACGAACAGCGCGTTCGGGGCATAGCCGGGCCGGGACCAGTGCCGGTGCAGGGTTTCCATGAAGGAAGAAATCCTGTCATATACATCGGAACCGGACTCGCCCTCGCGGAAGCGGTAGAAGAAGTGCCCGTAGGCGTTGCGGAGCTCTTTCTGGTCCTCGATGTCGCCGGCGATCTGAAAGTTGGCCCAGTCCTGTTCGCGCAGCCGCGGTTCCTCGATCACCCGCTCCACGAGCGGGCCGAGATTCAGCGCCTCGAGGGTCTGGTAGGCGCGCAGGTAGGGGGAGACGTAGACGCACACCGGGCGGCCGTCCAGCTGGCGCCGGACCTCCTCCCCGGCCGCGGTGGCCTGCTCCAGGCCCAGCGCGGTCAACGGGATCCGGTAGTCCGGAACACGGTTGTAGATCGAGGTGTCGGCATTGGCGGCAGACTGGCCGTGCCGGATCATGATGATTTTCCGGGGCGCACTCATAATCCCCAAGCATAGGGCTCCTAAAAGCAGGTGCCGCAGGCAAAACCCCGTTCGGCCGGTACCACGCGGGCACCAGCAAACTATCGGCAAGTGCAGGCAAGATAGAACCATGTTGGTTCCCTCCCGCCGTCGGCTGCGGTTCGAAGTGTTGATTGTCCTGGGGTTGTCGCTCGGGCAGTCCGCGATCTATTCCCTGGTGCAGTTGCTGGACAAGATGACCACGGCGCCGCTGGCCCAGGGGACATCCACCCTGAACCGCTCACAGAGCGCACGCGAATACTTCGACCTCACCTACCAGTTGCTGGACATCATCTTCGCCCTGGTCCCGGTGGCCCTCGTGATCTATTTCCTCACCGAGCACTGGCCGGCCGGTGAGCGCGGAACCTCGGCGTTCCGAAGGATCGGCTTCGACTTCGCCCGGCCCGGCAAAGACCTCCTGCAGGGGCTCGGACTAGCTGCGCTCATCGGCATTCCGTCCCTGGGGCTCTACGCCGTCGGCCGGGCGCTGGGGATCACGACGGCGATCATCCCCAGCGCCCTGGACGCGTACTGGTGGACCGTGCCGGTGCTGGTCCTGTCCGCGATCCGGCACGCGGTGGTCGAGGAAGTGATTGTGGTGGCGTACCTGCTGGACCGGCTCGGGAAACTGGGCTGGAGCGTGCCGGCGGCCATCGCCGCCAGCGCCCTGCTCCGCGGCAGCTATCACCTGTACCAGGGGTTCGGGCCGTTCATCGGCAACGCGGTGATGGGCGTGGTCTTCGCGCTCGTCTACACGCGGACCAAACGGGTGATGCCGCTGGTGATCGCCCACGCCATCCTGGACACTGTGGCGTTCGTGGGGTTCAGCCTGTTCGGCAGGGCCGTGGGCCTGGGCTGATGGCGTTGCCCGTACAGCCGGCGCCATCGGCAGGCCTTAAATGATCTCGGCCGCCGTCTCCTAGGTGACAACGTTGGCACCTAAGAGATGGCGGCCGAAGCGTGGGGCAGGTGGAGCGTTAGATCGTGACCGCTCCGGAGGCGGTCTCGAAGGTGACAGAGAGGATGCCGGGAGTCCCGTGCGGCGCGATCCAGTTCACGGCGACGTCTTCCAGCGGCTTTTCAACCGGTTCGCCCAGCCACTCCGTGACGCGCGCGGCCGAACCGGCAATGGTCAGTGCGGACATCTTGACATCGCTCGCGTAGGCGTTGGACGGGTGCAACTCCGGGTCGCCCTCCCACTTGAGCATGTACGGCACCTGGGGGTCGGCGATGAGCCCCAGGATGCCGATCTGCTTCCAGATCAGTTCGCGGCCGTCGGGAAACTTCCGGTTGCCGTTGACGGCGGCGCGGCCGAGCCGCTCCTCGAACGGGGCCAGGTCGTCAACCTCGACGCACCAGCCCATCCAGCCGCCGCCGGCCTCGGAGCGTGCCCGGACGGCCTGGCCGAACGGGGCCTTGTCGGAGGCCGGGTGGTTCAGGACCTCCACGACTTCCAGGTACTTGTGTCCCGCGAGCGGGATAATCATGTTGCGTGTCCCGAAACGGGGGTGCACTCCACCCTTCACGGCTTCAACGCCGAGGGCAGACGCAATACGTTCAGTGGTGGCTGCCAAGCCATCGTGTTCACAGGCGTAAGAAACGTGATCCATGCGCATGCCATCATCTTGGCACTTTGTGATGGACCTCTCAGCTTAGGCTCCCCTAACCGTCATGGGACGTCCCGGGGCGCCGAACGCGGCGCCCCGGATGCTCCGTCACGGCAGCCCTCTTCATCTTCGTCACAAAGCTATCCAGGGCTCCGCCGCCATTCCTACACTGAAGCCAGGTCATGAGTGCCAGCGCACAGCCCCGGCTTGCTGGCCGGCAACCCTCGTATCGCGGTGGGGTGCCCCGGGTGAAGACCTGGCCGTCCGGCGCCCGCCGGAGGGCAAGCGCGGCGCCTGTTCCGGTTCGGGCCGAAAGCCCCGGCCGGTGCTGTGCCCAGTGACTCGAGGAGCACCAATGTCCAATGCCTGGTCCTTTGAAACCCGCCAGATCCACGCCGGCCAGGAGCCGGACAGCGCCACCGGCGCGCGTTCCCTGCCCATCTACCAGACGACGTCGTTCGTGTTCCCCAGCGCCGAAAGCGCCGCGAACCGCTTCGCGCTCGCCGAGCTCGCGCCCATCTACACCCGGATCGGCAACCCGACCCAGGACGCCGTCGAACAGCGCGTCGCCAGCCTGGAAGGAGGCCTCGCGGCGCTGCTGCTCAGCTCCGGCCAGGCCGCCGAGACGTTCGCGATCCTCAACATCGCCGAGGCCGGGGACCATGTGGTGGCCAGCCCCAGCCTCTACGGCGGAACCTACAACCTGCTCGCGCACACGCTGAAGAAGTTCGGCATCTCCGTGACCTTCGTGGCGGACCCGGACAACCTGGACCAGTGGCGGGACGCCGTCCAGCCCAACACCAAGCTGTTTTTCGGCGAAGTGGTCTCCAACCCCCGCCAGGACGTCCTGGACATCGAGGGCGTCTCCCGCGTGGCGCACGAGGCCGGCGTGCCGCTGGTGGTCGACAACACGCTCTCCACCCCCTACCTGATCCGGCCGATCGAGTGGGGCGCGGACATCGTGGTCCATTCGGCCACCAAGTACCTCGGCGGGCACGGCGCCGCAATCGCCGGCGTGATCGTGGACTCCGGCAACTTCGACTTCGGGAAAGACCCGGAGCGGTTCCCCGGCTTCAACACCCCGGACCCCACCTACAACGGCCTGGTTTACGCCCGCGACCTCGGAGCCGACGGCGCGCTGGGCGCGAACCTCTCCTACATCCTCAAGGCCCGGGTCCAGCTCCTGCGCGACCTCGGCTCCGCGGTGTCCCCGTTCAACGCCTTCCTCATCGCCCAGGGCATCGAAACGCTGAGCCTGCGCGTCGAGCGCCACGTGGCCAACGCCACGAAGGTGGCGCAATGGCTGGAGGGGCGGGACGACGTCGAATCGGTCGCCTACGCCGGGCTGCCGTCCAGCCCCTGGTACGAGCGCGGCCGCAAGTACGGGCCCAAGGGGACAGGCGCCGTCGTGGCGTTCAACATCGCCGGGGGAGCGGAGGCCGGCAAGCGGTTCGTCGATGCCCTCGAACTGCACTCGCACGTCGCGAACATCGGCGATGTCCGGTCGCTGGTGATCCATCCGGCGTCGACCACCCACAGCCAGCTCTCGCCCGAACAGCAGGTGATCGCCGGGGTGAATCCCGGGCTGGTGCGGCTTTCGGTGGGACTGGAGCATATTGACGACATCCTGGCGGACCTCGACGCCGGATTCCGCGCGGCCAAGACCGCCTAGACGGAAGCCCACGCGGAATTTCCCCACCTTGCTGGCATGACGCCGGGAATCGCCGGCACTTCGGCGCGACCCGCCGGTCACGGCTGTCAAAGGTGGGGAAACTGCGGTGCTGACGGGTCCGGCTGTCACATGGAAGTCATAATCTTCGTGATTTCCGCACCCTGTTTCGTAGACTCGTACCAGGTCATGAGTGCCAGCGACAGCCCCGGCTTGCTGGCCGGCAACCCTCCTTTTGCGGCGGGGTGCCCCGGGTGAAGACCTGGCCTGCCGGTCAGCTGACGGCGGGCAAGCGCGAAGATAGGTCCTCACATGACGATTGCCGTCACCCGCACGGGTGTTCCCGAAACCAAACCATCCCGGACCCCTGACGGGACCGTCCAGTTCGTCAGGATCGGTGATCTGCAGCTCGAATCCGGGACTCCGTTGCCGGATGTGGTGCTCGCCTACGAGACGTGGGGGACCCTGAACGCGGACGCCTCCAACGCAGTGCTCATTGAACACGCCCTGACCGGCGACACACACGTGACCCGCGGCGAGAGCGGGGAGCCCGGCTGGTGGGAACAGCTCGCCGGACCCGGGGCTCCCGTGGACACGGACAAGTACTTCGTCGTTTCGATCAACATCCTGGGCGGCTGCTACGGATCCACCGGACCTTCCACCCCGGCCCCCGACGGGCGCCCCTGGGGATCGCGGTTCCCGCTGGTCACCCTGCGGGACACCGCCGCCGCCGAGGCGCGGCTGGCCGATGCCCTGGGCATCGGCAGCTGGTACGCGGTGCTGGGCGGCTCGCTCGGCGGCGCGCGGGCCCTTGAATGGGCCGTCACGTTTCCCGGCCGGGTCCGGCGCTGCGCCGTGATTTCCGTCGGCGCCAGCAGCACTGCCGAACAGATTGCCTTCGCGCAGGCACAGACGCTGGCCATCCGCCAGGACCCCCACTTCAGGGGCGGGGACTACTACGGCGGCCCGGAACCCGAGTCGGGGCTCGCCCTCGCCCGCCGCATCGCGCACATCACCTACCGCTCAGCGGCCGAACTGGACGGCCGGTTTGGCCGCAACGCCCAAGAGTCCGAGACGCCCCTGGAAGCCGGATCGCTGGCCGGACGCGGGCGCTATCAGGTGGAAAGCTACCTGGACCACCAGGGCAGCAAACTGGCCCGGCGTTTCGACGCGAACAGCTACATCGCGATCACCGAAGCCCTCATGAGCCACGATGTCTGCCGGGGGCGCGGAGGTCTCGGGGAGGCACTGGCCCCGGCCACCGCAGAATTCCTGGTGGCGGCCGTGGACTCGGACCGCCTGTATTTCCCGGCCCAGTCCCGTCAACTGGCAGAGGCCCTGCCGGGCGGCCCGGAACTGCATATCATTCAAGCGCCAATCGGCCACGACGGCTTCCTGACCGAAATCGGCCAGCTCAGCGGGCAGCTCCGGGAGACCTTCTTCAGCCACTAGGCCGGCCCGCTTGTGCATTTTTGCAGATGCGCTCTGCACTAATGGCCGTTGAGGCTGAGGGCCGGAGCGTCCATACTCATGGGGAATGACGCCCTGTGCCCTAAATCACAAGCGTCCTCAGTCCAATGGTCCACAGGGTGTCGATGGAGACGCCGAAGGAGTCACGATGAGTACGGAAAACGCCGCAAGGCGCGCTGAAGAAACCGACGTCAAAACGTCCGGCCTGAAGAAGGTGGTGGCGGCCTCCATGGCCGGCACCGTGGTTGAGTGGTACGAGTTTTTCCTCTACGCCTCCGCCGCCACCCTTGTGTTCGGCAAGCTGTTCTTCCCGAACACCGGTTCGGAACTGGATGGCATCCTCGCCGCTTTCCTCACCTACGCGGTCGGCTTCATTGCCCGCCCGATCGGCGGCATCGTCTTCGGCCACTTCGGCGACAAGTTCGGCCGCAAGCAGTTGCTCCAGCTGAGCATCATCCTTGTCGGCGTTGCCACCTTCGCCATGGGCTGCCTGCCCACCTTCGCGCAGATCGGCTACTGGGCCCCGGCCCTGCTGGTCTTCCTGCGCTTCGCCCAGGGCTTCGCCGTTGGCGGTGAATGGGGCGGCGCAGTCCTTCTCGTCGCCGAACACAGCCCGAGCAAGTCCCGCGGATTCTGGGCAAGCTGGCCGCAGTCGGCGGTTCCGATGGGCAACCTCCTGGCCACGGCTGTCCTCTTCACCCTTTCCGCCACGTTGTCCTCCGCCGACTTCCTCAGCTGGGGCTGGCGCGTAGCCTTCTGGCTCTCCGCCGTGATCGTGCTGGTCGGCTACTACATCCGCACCAAGGTCCAGGACGCCCCCATCTTCCTGGAGGCCCGCAAGGAGGTCGAGGCCGGCCACAAGGGCTACGGCGTGGCCGAGGTCTTCCGCCGCTACCCGCGCGGCGTCTTCACCGCCATGGGTCTGCGCTTCGCCGAGAACATTCTCTACTACCTTGTGGTCACCTTCTCGATCACTTACCTGAAGGTCATCGTCCAGACGGACACCTCGCGGATCCTGCTGCTGCTGCTTGTGGCGCACATCGTCCACTTCGCCGTGATCCCGATGGTCGGCAGGCTCTCGGACAACGTCGGCCGCAAGCCGGTCTACATGGCCGGCGCCATCCTCGGCGGAACGTGGGGATTCTTCGCGTTCCCGATGATGGACACCAAGAACGACCTCGTCATCCTCGCTGCGATCACCATCGGCCTGCTGTTCCACTCCCTGATGTACGCCGGCCAGCCGGCGCTCATGGCCGAAATGTTCCCGACCCGGATGCGCTACTCCGGCGTCTCGCTGGGCTACCAGGTCACCTCGATTGTGGCCGGTTCGCTGGCTCCGATCATCGCCGTCGCGCTCCTGGGCCAGTACAAGTCCTCGGTCCCGGTCGCCATCTACCTCCTCGGCGCCTGTGTGGTCACCTTGGTTGCGGTGTTCTTCCTTAAGGAAACCCGCGGCATCTCGCTCCGCGACGTCGACGCCGCCGACGCCCAGGGCACCGCTGACCTCCTCGCCGCCAGCAAGAAGTAACAACGAATTAGCACGGCAACAGCCCGGGTCCCGCACTGCGGGGCTCGGGCTGTTGGCGTTTGGAAGCAGGACCGGCCCGGCAGGCTGGCTCAGCCCGCCAGGACCGCTCAGCCTGCCAGGACCGCCTGGCGGTCGGCAATCTCGGTCCGGATCGCCTCCAGCACGGCACGGACCGGGGCCGAACGCAGCGCCTCGGGCCGCGCCACAGCCCAGATGGGCAGCTGGCGCTGGAAGTCGTCCGGCAGGACGGGCAGAAATTCCGGCCGGCCCGCCACGAGGAAATTGGGGAGCAGGCCTATCCCGGCGCCCCGCCGGACGGCCTCCAGCTGGGCGAAGACGCTTGTGGCCTGGAAGCTGGACCGGGGCACCGGCAGCTGCGTTGAACGGTGGCCCAGCTCCGCGACCTGGAGCGCCGATTCCACGTAGGAGACAAAGCCGTGCTGCCGGACGTCGTCGAGCGTTGCCGGAAGCCCGTGCTCCTGCGCATAGCCGGGACTGGCGTACAGCCTGAGGAAATAGTTGCTCAGGAAGATCGCGCGGGCGGTGGTGGTGTCCATGTTGCCCACCACCACTTCCAGGTCCACGCCGGAGCGGTTTTGGCTCACCTTGCGGGTGGCGCTGAGCAGTTCGACGTTGAGCAACGGATTCGCCCGCTGCAGCCGGACGAGGGCCGGGGCCAGGAATTCGGCGCCGAAGCCGTCCGGGGTGCTGATCCGGACCAAGCCGGAGACCACGTCGCCGGAGCGGGCAATGCTGCTGGAGAGGGCACCGAGAGTGCCCTCGATGGCTTCCGCCGCCGCGACCGCCTGGCTGCCGAGTTCGGTCAGCTCCCAGCCGTGCGGGCTGCGTTCGAGCGTCCGGCCGCCGAGCTGTTTGTCGAGGGCCAGGACGCGGCGGGAAATGGTGGTGTGGGTGGTGCCGAGCGTCTCGGCCACGGCGTTGAACCGGCCCAGCCGTGCCACGGTCAGCAGGATCAGCAGGTCGTCGGGGCTCGGAAGCCGGCGCAAGTCCACTATTGTCCCCCTCTGCAGCGAGTGTGGCGGAGCCAGAGCCGTCATTGTGCATCTGTGCACATGGCATCTGTGATTTTTTACCTTGATTGCACTCTAGCAGGGTGTGATGGTGGACACGGGGCGCCGGAGTTTCGGTTTTCAGGCCGGAGCGCGTCGAGGCGCCCGGCAGCACATCAAGCAAAGGAGCTTAAGCCATGGCAGTCATCGCCTGGATCGGACTCGGAAACATGGGCGGATCCATGTCCGTCAACCTCTCAAACGCCGGACACGAAGTCCGTGGCTTCGACCTCAACAGCGCAGCCGTTGCCGCCGCCGAAGCCGGGGGAGTCAAGGCCGCCGGCAGCATCGCCGAGGCCGTCGCCGGTGCCGACGTCGTCTTCACCATGCTCCCCAAAGGTGAGCACGCCCGCGCCGTGTACCTCAGCCAGGACGGCGTCCTTGCCCACGCGGACACCCGGACCCTCCTGGTGGATTCCTCCACCATTGACATCGCCTCCGCACAGGCCCTGCACGACGCCGCCGCTGCCGCCGGCTTCCGCTTCGTCGACGCACCCGTCTCCGGCGGCATGAGCGGCGCGAAGGCCGCCACGCTGACGTTCATGATCGGCGGCGAGGCCGGCGCCGTCGCCGACGCCACCGAATACATCCGCCCGATGGCCGCGAACATCATCCCCACCGGCGGCGCCACTACCGGCCAGGCCGCGAAGATCTGCAACAACCTCATGCTCTTCATCAACCTCGCCTCCACCGCCGAGGGCGCGGTCCTGGCCGATCGGCTCGGCCTGGACAAGCAGGTTTTCTGGGACATCGCGTCGGTCTCCTCCGGCGACAGCTGGGCGTTGCGCACCTGGTACCCCGTGGCCGGCGTCGTGCCGACCGCCGCGTCCAACAACGACTTCGCTCCGACATTCACCACCGAACTGGCCAACAAGGACATCGGCCTGGCCATCAGCGCCGCGCGGGACACCGGCACCCCGCTGGAACTCGGCGAGCACGTCCAGCAGCTCTTCCAGCGGCTCATCGACTCCGGCCAGTCCGGCCAGGACTGCTCGATGATCGTCAAGCTCGTCGACGGCACCCTCGAGTCCGCCAACTAGCCCTTAACGGCCCTGCCCTTAACGGCCCTGCCCTTCACGGCCCTGCCCTTCACGAAAGAGACCCACCCATGGAACGCATCCCGCACTTCATCAACGGCGCCCTGATTGCCGACGCCGAGCGCTTCGGCCCCGTGTTCAACCCGGCCACCGGCGAGCAGGAGAAAGAGGTCGGCATGGCCTCCGCCGCCCGCGTCGAGGAGGCCATCGAGGCCGCCCGCGCCGCCCTGCCCGGCTGGCGCGCCACGAGCCTGGCCAGGCGCACAGCCATCTTCTTCAAGGTCCGTGAACTGCTCATGCAGCGCCGGCCCGAACTCGCGGCCCTGCTCACCAGCGAGCACGGCAAGGTCCTCTCTGACGCGGAAGGTGAAATCACCCGCGGCCTGGAGAACATCGAATTCGCCACCGGGCTCTCCCACATGCTCAAAGGCGAACGCTCGGAGCAGGTCTCCGGCGGCGTCGATGTCCACTCGGTCCGCCAGCCGGTCGGCGTCGTCGCCTGCATCACGCCGTTCAACTTCCCCGCCATGGTGCCGCTGTGGATGATCGGCAGCGCCCTGGCCTGCGGAAACACCGTGCTGCTCAAGCCGAGCGAGAAGGACCCGTCCTCCGCCATCTTCATCGCCCAGGTCTTCGCTGAGGCCGGGCTGCCGGCAGGGGTGCTCAACGTGGTCCACGGGGACAAGGAAGCCGTGGATGTCCTGCTGGAACACCCGACGGTCAAGGCCATCAGCTTTGTCGGCTCGACGCCGATCGCGCAGTCCATCTACAAGCGCGCCGCCGATCACGGCAAGCGCGTCCAGGCACTGGGCGGGGCGAAGAACCACATGGTGGTCCTGCCGGACGCGGACCTCAACATGGCCGCGGATGCCGCCGTCTCGGCCGCCTACGGCTCCGCCGGGGAGCGCTGCATGGCAGTCAGCGTCCTCGTCGCGGTCGGCAGCATCGCCGACGACCTCGTGGAGGCGATCACCACCCGCATGGCAGCCCTCGCGATCGGCCCGGGCACGGACCCGGCCTCCCAGATGGGTCCGCTCATCACGGCCGAGCACCGCGACAAAGTGGCCTCCTACGTTGCCGGCGCGGCCAACGAGGGCGCCACCGTGGTGGTGGACGGCCGCGAACACGAATTCGACTCCAACGGCTTCTTCATCGGCGTCAGCCTGATCGACCACGTCAAGCCCGGAATGAAGGTCTACGACGACGAGATCTTCGGGCCCGTCCTCTCCGTGGTCCGCGTCGAGACCTACGCCGACGCCGTGAAGCTGGTCAACGACAACGAGTTCGGCAACGGCGTGGCCATCTTTACCCGCGACGGCGGCGCCGCCCGCCAGTTCGAGTTCGACGTCGAGGCCGGCATGGTGGGCGTCAACGTGCCCATCCCGGTGCCGGTGGGCACCTTCTCCTTCGGCGGCTGGAAGAATTCGCTGTTCGGCGACACCCACATGTACGGCCCGGAAAGCATCCGTTTCTACACCCGCGGCAAGGTGGTCACCACCCGCTGGCCGGACCCGTCCACCTCGGTGATCGACCTCGGCTTCCCCCAGGTCGACTGACGCTTCTGCCCGTCAAAGCGACGCGGGGTCACTTATCCGGCACTGGATTATGGGCCGCAAGTGACCCCTCGTTGCTTTCGGGGTCCGGGATTAGAGTAGGCAGACAGGGACAGCCAGGATCCGGGAGGCACCATGACCACGCTCGTCAACCGTCCCAACACGGCATTGCTCGTCGTCGATATGCAGATCGGTGTGGTCGCTGAGGCATACCGCCGCGACGACGTCGTCGCAACCATCGCCGCGCTCGTGGACAAGGCCCGCGGCGCCGGGGTGGACGTCGTCTGGGTGCAGCACAGCGGTGAGGAACTCCCGCGCGGCAGCGACGGCTGGCAGTACGTGCCGGAGCTCGCGCGCCGCAGTTCGGAGCCGCTCGTGGCCAAGGAGTACAGCGACGCCTTCGAGGCCACCGACCTGGAATCCGTGCTGGCCGGGCGCGGCATCGGGCGCTTCTTCCTGGCCGGTGCGCAGACCGACGAGTGCATCCGCTCGACCCTGCACGGCGCGATCACCCGCGGCTACGACGTCACGCTGGTCGCCGACGCCCACACCACCGAGGACCTGACCGAGTACGGCGCCCCGCCGCCGGCTCTGGTGGTCGCGCACACCAATCTGTACTGGCAGTACCACAAGGCGCCGGGGCGGACGGCGGGAACGGTCAAAGCGGCCGACGTCGAGTTCGCCGGCCCGGCAGGGTCTTAGCCCTTCATGATTTCCGCGCGCTGGGCCATGTAGTCCTCCATGGACAGCTTGCCGTCGGTGTACTGCTGGTCGAGCTCGGCCAGCTTGCGGGCCCGGTAGCCCTGCCCGGCCGACGGCGGCGGAGACTGCGGCGCCTGCGCCTGTCCCGCGCCCGGCGCCGGGGGAGTTTGCGATGCCTGCGGCCGTTGCGGTTGCGGCGGGTTGTTCAGGTACTCCGGGCTGTCCTCGTACGGGACGGGGGACTGGTAGCCGACCGGGTTTGGGTACTGCTGGCCGGGGTACGGCTGGTTCGGGAACGGCTGGTCCGGAAACCGGGGACGGGGGTTCTGCGCGCTCGGGTACTCCGCGCTGGGGTACGGCGGGTTGGGATACGGCTCGTTGGCAGGACCCGACTGCTTCGGGGCGCCCAGCTGGCCAAAGCCGCCGAAGTAGTCCTGCTGGGTGTAGCCATCACGCGGCTGGTTACCCTGGCCGGGGTTGTTCTGGCTGCCCGGGAACCGGCCGAACTGTCCCGGCGTGCCCTGGTTCCGGCCGCGGGCAGACCTGCGGTAGAGGCGCATCGCCACGGGAACCAGGAAGGACAACACGATGATCCAGAAGAACATACTGCTCACGGTACTGGGCCTTTCAGCTGCTGGGCCTTCTCATCTGCGGGCTCATCTGTAGGGCCGGAGAAGTGTTCCTCCAGCTTATGCCCCGCAGGCTCAGGCCCGAAGCCTCAGGACCGGACCGCGTCCTCGGCTCCGGGCGGGCCTTCGCCGGAACCAAGCGGAACGCCGGGACCGAACACCGGTCCGGCCAGCGGCCGCTTGGCCGTCATGCCGTCGCCGGAGGAGCGGTGCCGCAGCCGGCGGACCACCCAGGGGACGAAATACTCCCTGGCCCACACCAGGTCCCCGCTGCGCGCCTCGCGCCAACTGCGCTGTGGCAGCGGTTTGGGGGAGAGGGGCTGGAGCGTGTGCTCGACGTTCAGCGAGTCCAGCACCATGGCCGCGATCGTGTGGTGGCCCAGCGGTGAGAAATGCAGCCGGTCGACATTCCACATCTGCGGGTCATTGAGCTGGCGCAGCGACCACATGTCCGCGATCACGGCGTCGTGGCGCGCGGCGATCGTGCGCAGGTTCTCGTTGTAAATGGCCACCTTGCTGCGGATCCGGCCCAGCACCGTGGAGCCGGTATCCGGGCCGTTGAACAGGACAACGGTGGCGCCGCCCAGGCTCAGGATCTGCACCACCGAATCCAGCTTTTCGGCCAGCACGTCCGGATCGCCGCCCGGGCGGATGAGGTCGTTGCCGCCTGCGGAGAGCGTGATGAGGTCCGGTTTGAGGGACAGGCAGTGAGCCATTTGCTGGTCCACGATCTGCTGCAGGAGCCGGCCACGGACGGCCAGGTTCGCGTAGGCGAAGTCGTTGTGCCCACGGCTGAGTTCCTCGGCCACGCGGTCCGCCCAGCCCCGATGGCCGCCCGGACTGGCCGGTTCCGGATCGCCGATGCCCTCCGTGAATGAGTCGCCCATCGCCACATACCGGGTCCACGGGTGGGTGACGGTGTCAACGGTGGTCTCGGCTGGGGTGTCCGGTGAATTTTCCATGGGATAGGTATTGCTCACCCCCTTATCCTGCACTGTTCCCGTTTAGCTGCGCCACCGTATTAGCTGCGCCCCGTAATTTGTTACCGTCGGGTAACTGTAAGAATAGTTCCATGACTCACGCTGACGCCTTCCCCGCCCCTGTCGTCCAATGGTCCCAGAAGGAGCAGGAACGGGCCGGCAAGCCGCTTCTTGTCCTGTTGCACGGCTACGGCGCCAACGAACAGGATCTGCTCAGCCTGGCCGGGATGCTGCCGCAGGAATTTGCGGTGGCCTCGTTGCGCGCCCCGATCGCCATGGGACCGGGCTTCACCTGGTTCCCGCTGACAGGGTCCATTGACTACTCGCTCGACGCCGTCAAGGTCGCGGCAGGCTACGTTCAGGACTGGCTCGACGGCGTCAAAGCCAACCACCCGTCGGTGACGCTGTTGGGGTTCTCGATGGGCATGGCGATGGCCACCACGTTGCTGCGGCAGCGGCCGGCGGACTTTGCCGCCGTCGTCGGGCTGTCAGGGTTTGTCGTCGACGCCGGCGATGACCCCAGCTTCCGCGACGGCGAACTGGACGGCACTGTGCCGCTGTTCTGGGGGCGGGACCAGCAGGACCCCGTGATCACCGAGGACAAGATCGACTACACCGTCGGCTGGGTGCGCAAGCACGTGAAGCTCACCAAGGTCCTCTACACGGGCATGTGGCACGGCATCAACCAGCAGGAGATCGGCCACGTCTCGGAGTTCCTCACGCACGTGGTGCTCAACGCCAAGAAGTAGGCGCGCCGGGGAAGTGTGCGCCGGGAAGCGGCGCCGGGCGGGCGGCTAGGCGGCCGGGGGCGCGCTGATCCGCACGGTCCGGCCGTTCACGGTGACGGTGTCGCCGTCGTGCAGCTGGCGGCCGCGGCGCTCGTCGATTTCGCCGTTGACCTTCACCAGCCCGTTCTTGATCAGTTCGGCGGCCTCCACGCCGTCCTCGACCAGATTCGCAAGCTTCAGCAGCTGGCCCAGCCGGATCATGCTGTCGCGGATAGTGATGTCTTCGAATTCCGGATTGCTCATACAAGCAATAATGCCTGACCTAAGGTGGCACCTATGACCCATCACCGCCGTCTTCCGCTGATCGTCGGCCTGCCCATGGCCGTCGCAACGGGACTGTTCATCCCGATCCAGGGCCGGATTAACGGCGCCCTCGGGGTGGCGCTGGAGGACGGAATCGGTGCCGCCGTCGTCAGCTTCAGCACCGGACTGCTGGTCATGACGGTCATTTCCCTGGCCTTGCCCCGGGGCCGCGCAGGGCTGGCGCGGATCCTGCCCGCCGTGCGCGAACGGCAGTTTCCGCCGTACTACGTCCTGGCCGGCTGCATCGGCGCCCTCTTCGTCTTCGCCCAGTCCTTCACCGTGGGACTGCTCGGCGTCGCCCTCTTCACGGTGGCCGCCGTGACGGGACAGACCCTCAGCGGCCTGCTGGTGGACCGGATGGGGATCGGACCGGCGGGGAAGAGGCCCATTACCGGCATCCGGGTGCTCGGCAGTGTGCTCACCGTTGCCGCCGTCGCCTGGGCGGTGTCGCCCAGATTCAGCGCCGGGGAATCCGGGCTGCAGTTGCTGGTTCCCGTGATGCTTCCGCTCCTGGCCGGGTTCCTGATGAGTTTCCAGCAGGCCATGAACGGCACAGCCACCGTGCACTACGGCACCCCCATCGCCGCGACACTCGTGAACTTCATCGCCGGAGCGGCCCTGCTGTGGGTGGCCTGGCTGATCAAACTCGCCGTGGCCGGGGCCGGCAACCCCCTCCCGGCGCAGTGGTGGTACTACCTTGGCGGCCCGCTCGGCTGCATCTT
The DNA here is from genome assembly GCF_056406115.1 of Arthrobacter sp. P1_D4. Taxonomy (NCBI): domain Bacteria; kingdom Bacillati; phylum Actinomycetota; class Actinomycetes; order Micrococcales; family Micrococcaceae; genus Arthrobacter; species Arthrobacter sp. P1_D4. Next base: position 110,431 of record NZ_JBFUAU010000008.1, read on the forward strand.
CATCGGCATCGGCGCCCTCCTGGTCCGCAGCCTGGGCGTGCTGGTCACCGGCCTCGGGATGATTGCCGGCCAGCTGCTGGGGTCCCTCGGACTGGACCTTCTATTGCCGGTGCCCGGAACGGTGATCGCCCTCCCCACGGTCCTCGGCACCATCCTGACGCTCGGCGCCATCGTCCTGGCCACCCTGCCCTGGCCCAAGGGCGCGCTGAAGCGGTAGCGGGCCGGTAGGCTTGGAGTTTGCATCGCACTGTTCGCAGTGCATTGTTCGTATCGCTTTGTTCGTATCGTCCCGGCCGGCAACCAGCCGGCGTCCCGGGGCCAACACCACGGACCGCACCCAGCGGCCCTGTAGAAAATTGGAGTTCCCATGGCAGCAAAATCCGTCCTCGACCAGATCATTTCCCTCGCCAAGCGCCGGGGATTCGTTTTCCAGGCCGGTGAAATCTATGGTGGCTCCCGTTCTGCCTGGGACTACGGCCCGCKCGGCGCCGAGCTCAAGGAAAACATCAAGCGCCAGTGGTGGCAGTCCGTGGTCCGCGGCCGCGACGACGTCGTGGGCCTGGATTCCTCCGTTATCCTGCCCCGTCAGGTGTGGGAGGCCTCCGGCCACGTCGATGTGTTCTCCGACCCGCTGGTGGAGTGCCTGTCCTGCCACAAGCGCTACCGCGCGGACCACCTCGAGGAAGAGTACGAGGAGAAGAAGGGCCGTCCCGCCGAGAACGGCCTCAAGGACATCGCCTGCGCCAACTGCGGCACCCGCGGCCAGTGGACCGAGCCCCATGAATTCTCCGGGCTGCTCAAGACCTACCTTGGCCCCGTCGCCAGCGAAGAAGGCCTGCACTACCTGCGGCCCGAAACGGCCCAGGGCATCTTCGTGAACTTTTCCAACGTCCTGACCACCTCGCGGAAGAAACCGCCCTTCGGCATCGGCCAGATCGGCAAGTCCTTCCGCAACGAGATCACGCCCGGCAACTTCATCTTCCGCACCCGCGAGTTCGAGCAGATGGAGATGGAATTCTTCGTCGAGCCCGGCACCGACGAACAGTGGCACGAGTACTGGATGAAGGAACGCATGTCCTGGTACACGGGCCTGGGCATCCGCGAAGAGAACCTGCGCTTCTTCGAGCACCCGCTGGACAAGCTCAGCCACTACTCCAAGGGCACCACGGACATCGAATACCGTTTCGGATTCCAGGGCTCGGAGTGGGGCGAGCTCGAGGGCATCGCCAACCGCACCGACTTTGACCTCTCCACCCACGCCAAGGCCTCCGGCGCGGACCTGAGCTACTTCAACCAGGCCACCAACGAACGCTACACCCCGTATGTGATCGAGCCCGCTGCCGGCCTGACCCGTTCGTTCATGGCCTTCATGATCGATGCCTACACCGAGGACGAGGCCCCCAACGCCAAGGGCGGGGTGGACATCCGCACCGTGCTCAAGCTCGATCCGCGCCTGGCGCCGGTGAAGGCGGCCGTGCTGCCGCTGAGCCGCAACGAGGACCTGTCCCCGAAGGCCAAGGACCTCGCAGCGCAGCTGCGCAAGAGCTGGAACATCGAGTTCGACGACGCCGGCGCCATCGGCCGCCGCTACCGCCGCCAGGATGAGATCGGCACCCCGTTCTGCATCACCGTGGACTTCGACACGCTCGAGGACCAGGCCGTCACCATCCGCGAACGCGACACCATGAGCCAGGAACGCGTCTCCCTGGACAAGGTGGAGGGTTACCTGGCCGCACGGCTGATCGGCGCCTGATCATGGCGATCGCATACCGGGAATGGCGGGAAGGCGACGACCTCGCGCTGCTGGAAATCTGGGGCGGCCCTGAGACCGTCCAGGCCGGACAGTTCCGCGGGACGCTGTCGCCCTCGGGCAATTCCCCGTGGCGCCGCTGCATCGTGGCCGAGGACGTCGTGGACGGTGTCGCCATTCCGGTGGCGGCCGCCGTGGTCCACGAGGCCTCGCTGCACCCGGACCGGCTCTGGGCGTATGTCGAGGTCGCCCGGGACCACCGCCGCGCCGGCCTGGGGTCCACGCTGCTGACCATGCTGCGGCACGAGGCCGCCCAGGCGCCGTCGGGCGTGTCCAGACTGCGCTGCAAAGTGGAGCCGGGCACACCCGGTGCGGCGTTTGCCGAGGCCGCGGGCCTGGCCCCGATCCAGCGTTCCCGCCTCGTCGTCGTTGACCCGGCTCCGCTCAAGCTGCCGGTGTTCGGCGACGGTTCGGAGTCCGCGGCCACCGACCAGGTCGAGGACCTGGCCACGGGTTCGGTGGAGCTCAGCGACGTCGTGGGACGCTACTACACGGCCGTGCACGGCTGGGACAGCCCGGGGGAGCTGAGCGTCGCCGCGGTGCAGCGCCTGTTCCTCGATGACCTCAGCGGCGCCCACGGAGCGATCGTGCTGCGGGCGCCCAAGGCCAGCGCCTTCGGGCACGGCATCGCGGCCAGCCGCAAGGGCCGGCTGGAGGGGTTCGCCATCAGCTACGCCCAGGGAATTCCGGGGGCCGACGGCGGCGCCGATGCCGGTGCCGGCGGCGCGGCCTCGACCACTGAGCCTACTGAGGTGTTCCTCGGGCACGAGCCCAAGCTTGGCGCGGACGAGGCCAAGGCCGCCGTCCGGGACCTTTTGGCCCTGATCGCTTACCAGCACCCGGTGATGCTCGAACTGGACGACGCCATGACCGCCCTGCGCACCGTCGTCGAACCGCTGCTCGAGAGCGGCAAGGCCCATGTCCAGGGCTCGGAAACGCTCGTCGTCTCCGACCCGGCCTAGGCCTTAACCCGACTGACCCGCAGCTGTAGCCGTAGAAAGCTCTATGACGGCCGCAGCTGCGGGTCAGTCTGCGTTAAGACCCACTTATGGGGGGCGCCGTTATTTGGGCATCACCGGCGGCACGAAGTCGAAGGTCATGCCCAGCAGCCAGACGAGCAGCAGGACCACCGGCAGGTGGAAGACGAACTGCAGGAAGGTGAAGCCCACCAGGTCCCGGGCGCGCAGCCGCAGCACCGCGAGCAGCGGCAGCATGAAGAACGGGTTGACCAGGTTCGGCAGCGCCTCGGCGATGTTGTAGATCTGCACGGTCCAGCCGAGGTTCATCTGCACGTCGGTGGCCGACTGCATCACGTAGGGCGCCTCTACCAGCCATTTTCCGCCCCCGGAGGGGACCAGGATGCCCAGTACAGCCGTGTAGAGGGCAATGACGACGGCGAAGCCGCCGCCGCTGCCGATGTCCGAGAAGAACGCCGCGAGGTGGGTGGAGAGGCTCATGCCGCCGGTTCCCGTGGCCTTGGTCAGGATGGCCGCCATCGCCGCGTACAGCGGGAACTGCACGAGGATGCCCGCGGTGGCCGGGACGGCCTTCGTCACGGCCTGCAGGAAGTTCCGCGGCGTCCCGTGCAGGACCAGGCCCAGGATGAGGAACACGAGCAGGTAGCCGTTGAGGCTGCTGACCACGCTGAGGAAGGACTTGGTGAGGAACTGCGAGACGAGCCAGCCGAGCGTGAGGACGCCCGCCAGGATCGGCAGGACCCGGCTGTATTCGAGCCATTCGCCCGGCCGGGAACGCGGCGCGGACTCGGCCGGCTCGTCGTCCAGGTCCACGCCCAGGTCCTCTGCGGTGCGGATCGAGCCGCCCTGGGGCGCGGAGAAGTGAGCAATCACGGTGGTCAGGGCCATCAGGATGGCCAGCGTCAGCAGTGACTGCCAGGTAAAGATCGTGGTGCCGAAGTCCAGGATGCCCGTGATCTTCAGCAGCGCCGGCGGCAGCGACGCGGCCGTGGCCTGCAGCTGCGCGGCAGAGGAGGACAGCCCCAGAGCCCAGACGGCGCCGAGGCCCATGAACGCCGCCGCACCCAGGGCACGGTAATCCACCGTCAGGTCCTTGCGGCGGGCAATCGCGCGGGCCAGCAGCCCGCCGAAGATCAGGCTGAGCCCCCAGTTGAGGAAGGACACGGACATGGCGAGCACGGCCACGAAGCTCACCGCGGTCCGCGCCGTTGACGGCACGAGCGCCAGCCTGTTGATCAGTCTCGCCACGGGCGGGGAGGTGGCCACGACGTAGCCGGTGAGGACCACCATGGCCATCTGCAGGGTAAAGGCCGTCAGGTCCCAGAAGCCGTTGCCGAACGAGTCGGCGATTGCCTGGGGCGTGGCGCCGATGGCGAGTGCGGCCACCGCGATGATGACGACGCCGGCGAGGGCGAAGATGTAGGCGTCCGGGAACCACCGCTCCGTCCACGCCGCCATTCGTTGGGCTATCCGTGCGAGACCGCGTTCTTCGGTTCCGCTCTTGGTCACGACTGTGCTTGCCACAGGTGTCCCTCTCCATTGAGTGCTTTTTGTACCCCACGGAGTTTAGTCAAGACGATGGCGGAAGTAGGGCTTATCGGCGCTTGGCACCTGCGCGCCGGGGGCCGTCGGCCTCGTCGAGCCGGCGTCTTTCCTCCTCGGTCGGGGCGCCGCCGCCAAGACCGGCCGGCATCCACCAGGCCCCGGGGGCCGGTCGCAGGGGGAAATCGGCAATGCCGGCGTCGATCCCGTCCTGCAGGGTCTTGGCCAGGCGCGCCGTCGCGGCCCGGGCGTCGTCGGCCGGGTCCGGGAGCGAGCCCGGAAGGATCGGCTCGCCGACGTGGATGCGGACCGGGGCGCGCCAGGCGTGCCGAGGCGAGAAGGCATGGTGGCGGGTCATCAGCCGGTGGGCGCCCCAGATGGAGACCGGGATGATCGGCACGCCGGCCTCGGCGGCCATCCGCACCGCACCGGTCTTGCATTCGCGCACCGTGAAGCTGCGGCTCACGCCGGCCTCTGGCAGGACGGCGACGTATTCGCCCTCCCTCAGGCGGGCGACGGCGGCGTCGTAGGCGTGTGCTCCCGATCCGTACCCGACCACCACATGCCCGGCGGCGCTGACCGCGGGGCCAGCAAACCAGTGGTCGGCGGCGCCCTGCGTGATGAGGAAACGCAGCTGGGCCCGGTTGTGCCACCACAGCAGCATCTCGGCAAAGGCAAAGTCGAGGTAGCCGAAGTGCGTGATCGCGATCACGGCGCCCTGGCCGGGCACCACCGGGCGGGACGGGAGGCGGGTTGATGCGCCGCGGGTTGAGGCATTGGGAGGCCCGGGCTGGGGCAGGTGCTCCCGCCCCGTGACGAGGACGCGGATCCGGAACAGCCAGCGCAGCGCCAGCCCGGTGCGGACAATGAAACGGTAGAACCGGTCGCTGGGCTCCGGCCGCCACTTCACGGGCCGCCAGCCCAGCCCGTGCCGGGCACCTGCCGGGCCGCGCACGTCAGTGTCCGCCCACCCGCCGCCGGGGCGGCCAGGGCAGGAAGCCGGAGGTGGAGTCGATGTATTCCTTGTACCCGGGACGCGCGGACATTGCCTTTTCCGTCAGCGGCTTCCCGGTCTTGCCGGCGAGCGTCCAGATCATCAGGGCGGGGGAGAGCACGGTCAGGACACCCGGCCAGGAATCGGCCGCCACCAGGAACAGCCCTGCCCAGACGGCGGCGTCGCCGAAATAGTTGGGGTGGCGGGTGTAGCGCCACAGGCCGGTGTTGAGGACGGTGCCGCGCCTGGCGGGATCGGCCTTGAACTGCGTCAGCTGCCAGTCGCCGACCGTCTCGAACACGAAGCCAAGGATCCAGAGCAGGACGCCGGCGAACGCCAGCCAGCCCAGGCTTCCCGTGGCGAACATGCCGACCTGGATGGTGAGCGAGACGAAGAACATCACCAGCCCCTGGGGCAGGTAGACCCGCCGCAGGGCATAGACATTGCGTGATCCGGGCGCTCCGGCGAGCATGTCCACGTAGCGCGGGTCCTCGTGGCCGCCGCGTGCGCGTGCCCCGATGTGGACGGCGAGGCGGATGCCCCACACCGCGACCAGGGCAAGCAGGAGCAGCCGCCTGCCGGCGTCGCCGTATCCGGCGGAAAGCACCCACGAGATGCCGGCCACCACCACGAAGCCCAGACCCCAGACGGTGTCGATGACGGAGTGCCGGTTCTGCCGCACGGCAACCGCGAAAGTCACTGCGAGCAGCACCACGAGTCCCGCGATGACCCAGGGCAGGCTGGCAAGGAAGGCATCGAGCGGGAACGGCGGCATCACAACACCACCGGCATACGCGTTCCGGCCGCCGGCGGGGCGCCGCCGAGGGCGCTGCGCAATGCGTCCCTGGCGCCGGAAACATCGGCCCCCGTTGCCTCGCTGAAGGCGTCCAGGACGAAGCCGTTCGCCAGCACGTTCCACAGTGGCAGCCGGCGGATCATGAAATGGCCGGCCTCCTTGAGCGAGACGTAGTCAACGGACGCGGCGACGCCCTCGGCGCGCCGGGCATAGTCCAGTGAGTTCGCCGGGCTGGTCCAGCGGTCGTCGGTCCCGTGGACGATCAGGACGCGGCGGCCCGCGACAGGCTGGACCGAGGTCTTGTGGTTCAGCCACGGGGCGAGCGCGACGACGGCCTCGACCTGCGCGTCGTCGGCCACGCACAGCGCCGTGAGACCGCCCATGGAGTGGCCCAGCAGGTACACCGGCACGCCGGGATGTTCCTGGCTGATCCGGGCGAGCGCCCAACGGGCATCGTGAACGGGGGACATGTCCTCCCCGTTCCAGCCGCGGTAGCGGTTGCGCAGGGTCCACACGGCCAGCCCGTGGGGGCCGCCCTGCCTGTGCAGCGCCCGGGCGAAGGGCACCATCCGGGCCGGACTCAGGTGCCGGCCGCGGACTGCGTCAAAACTGTCGGCCCGCCCGCCGTGCAGGATCAACACGACTCCGCGGGCCTCCCCGGCGGCTTCGGCGATGGTCAGCACGGCTTTGGCGACGGCCCCGGAACGGCGCGCCTCCGGCTCGCGGTCGTCGAGTTTGCGCATTGCCACGTATGTCTCCTTCCGGTCCTTCGTCCGTCAATTACCAACCATAGGTTGCGGCCCCCTCCCGTCAAGGCCGGTGGTCCCTAGTGTGGATTCGGAGCCGGCGCCCCCGGTGATGGGTGCGGCCGGCACGCGTGCATTTGCTGGCGCCCTTGACGGGGAAATGCGGGAAGAGTAGGCATGAGCAGGTAAACCTCCGGGCGCCACGCCGGCTGGGAGCGCAGAGAACCGTCCGGTCGAATCTCACGACGAAATCGACGGTATACATAATGAACGGAACACAGTTCGATAGCCTGCGCGGGCAAGTCCGCGGGCAGATCATCACGCCCGGCGACGCCGGCTACGATGCGGCACGGGCAGTCTTCAACGGCATGATCGATAAGAGGCCGGCAGCGGTGGCCCAGGTATCCCAGGTGGCCGATGTCATCTCCTGCGTCAACTTCGCCCGGGACAACTCCCTGGACCTGGCGGTCCGCGGTGGAGGACACAGTGCCCCGGGCTTTGGCACGTGGGATGACGCCCTGGTCATCGATTTCTCCAACATGACCGGCGTCCGGGTTAATCCGGCAGCCGCGACGGCGCGCGCGGAGCCGGGTGCGACGTGGGCTGACTTCAACCACGCGACCCATGCCTTCGGGCTGGCAACTCCCGGCGGCATTGTCGGCTCGACCGGCATCGCCGGGCTGACCCTCGGCGGCGGCATTGGATACCTGAGCCGCAAGTATGGACTCAGCTGCGACAACCTGCTCTCTGCCGACGTCGTCACGGCCGAGGGAAAATTCCTTACCGCCAGCGAAAGCGAGAACGAGGACCTGTTCTGGGCGTTGCGCGGCGGCGGCGGGAACTTCGGCGTCGTGACGTCGTTCGAGTACCGGATGCACCCCGTGGACATGGTCCACGCCGGCATCATCATTTACCCCATCGAGCATGCCGAGACGGTGGCGCGGTTTTACCGGGACTACATGGCCACCGCCCCTGAAGAGTTTGGCGCGTTCCTGGGCTTCCACCAGGGTCCTCCTGTTCCGTTCCTGCCCGAGGAATGGCATGGCAAACCGGTGTGCGTCATCGTCGGCATGTGGACCGGTGATCCGGCGGAAGGTCCGGCACGCTGGCAGCCGTTCCTGGACGCCGCGCCGGCTGCGGGATCCATGGTGGGACCAATGCCGTACCCCGCCTTGAACTCGGCATTCGACCCGCTGCAGCCCCCTGGCATGCAGGCCTACTGGAAAGCGGATTTTCTGGCAGAACTGAACGACGGTGCCATCGCGGCGCACATCGAACACGGCAGCAAGGTCCCCAGCGTGCAGACCGCGGTACACCTCTACCCCATCGATGGTGCGGTCCAGCGGGTGGGCGTGACGGACACGGCGTTCGCCAACAGGAACGTGAAGTTTTCGCCCGTGATCGCGGCGCAGTGGATGGACCCCGCGGAAAACGAGGCAAACATCGCGTGGGTGCGGGACTACGCGGCCGCCCTGCGGCCCTATTCGGCCCCCGGCGGCTACATCAACTTCATGGACGGCGATGATCTACCCAGGGTTGCGGAGAACTACGGGGAGAACTACAAGCGGCTGAGGGAGGTCAAAGCCAAATACGATCCGCAGAACCTCTTCCACGTCAACCAGAACATCGCGCCGGCGTAAGCGCGGCGTCATCGGTCCTGAGCGGAACCGCCCACGCCGTAAAGTTTTCGGCATGAGGTTGAACTGCTGATGGGCGCCGGACACTCGCACTCCCACAACGAACATCCGGAGCCGACGCCTCAAATGCTGGCTGCGCGGAAGAAGGCCAACTGGATCCTGGCTGCCATCCTGATCCCGCTGACCCTGCTGACCCTGGCGGCCATGGCTTTCATGTGGCCGTCGGGAAGCAAGGAAGGCATCACGCTGGCCAGCCCGTACGCGGCGGCCCCGGGGGTGACGTTTGACACCGGCAAGATCCAGCGGGTCGTCGTCGGCAGCTGTTCGGATGTCCAGGCCGGCGGTGACGCCGCCCAGCAGGGCACCTCCGGTTCCGGGGCCGCGCCGCAGCCGCCGAACGAGGGCTCTCAATGCACGTTCGCCTACACCGAGCCGGACAAGGGCGGCAACCCGGTGAAAGTGGTCATCAACCCTGACGTCGCGAAGTCCCACGGCGTGAAGCCCGGGGACGGCATCCGCTACCTGAACCTCTCCAAGGTGCAGGGCGCCGCGGGCCAGGGCGCGCCGGCCTATGTCTTCGTCGACTTTGTCCGGACCCTGCCCATCGTCTTCCTGGCCGTGCTCTACGCCGTCGTGGTGATCGCCGTGGCGCGCTGGCGCGGACTGCGGGCCCTGATCGGGCTTGTCGGCGCATACGTGGTGCTTGTCTCGTTTATGCTGCCCGGGCTGGTCGAGGGCAAGCCGCCGCTGCTCCTGGCTCTCGTGGGATCCACGGTGATCATGATCGGGGTGCTCTACTTCGCCCACGGCTTCTCCGCCCGCACGTCGACGGCGCTGCTCGGGACGATGTTCGGCCTCGCCATTACGGCGCTGCTGGCGGCCTGGGCCACCGACGCCGCCAACCTCGCCGGTGTGGGCAGCCACGACGCTGCCACCCTGACCAACATCTCAGACAACATCTCAATCTCCGGCATCATCCTGTGCGGACTGATCATTTCCGGGCTGGGCGTGCTCAACGACGTCACCATCACACAGTCCTCGGCCGTCTGGGAACTGTGGGAACTGGCCCCCGAAACCAGCGCCCGGCAGCTCTTCACGTCCGCCATGCGGATCGGCCGGGACCATATCGCCTCCACCGTCTACACCATCGCGTTTGCCTATGCCGGCGCGGCCCTGCCGGTGCTGATCCTGGTCATGCTCTACGAGCGGCCGCTCGGGGACGCCCTGACCAGTGCCGAACTTTCCGAGGAAGTCATCCGCACCCTCGTCGGCTCCGTGGGACTCGTCCTGGCCGTGCCGGTCACCACCCTCATCGCCGTGCTGGTGGTCAAGGCCACCGGCATCAGGGGCGGTGCGGCCAGGGGCGGTGCGGTCAGGGGCGGCGCGGAGACGCCCGGTGCCGCTTCCGCCCGCGTGCTGGCCGGCGGCCGCGCGCCCGCCGCCGGTGCGTCCGACTGGGGCGGGTCCGACGGCGGCGGGTCTGCGGAGACCGAGCCGGATGGCATCGGGCCGGCTGGGACTGGGCCGGATGAGACCGAGCCAGACCTAGTCGGGTCCGGCGGTGCCGGTGCCGGTGGCGCCACCCGCCGCGGGCGGCGGGCCGCACTGCGGGGCTGACTACGAATCTGCCCGCACCGAACGCCGCCAGATCGGGGAGATTTCCACATAGCCGGAGCGGGACCGGGCCGATTTGCCCGTCTTTGAGACAATGGTCGGGTGACTGTTGTAGCAACCCCTCCCGCCCCCAAGCTGGAACTCCCGCCCCTGAAGCTGGGCCCGATCACGGTGGACACCCCCGTGATCCTGGCTCCCATGGCGGGCATCACCAACTCCGCCTTCCGCAGACTGTGCCGTGAATACGGCGGCGGCCTGTACGTGGCGGAGATGGTCACCTCGCGTGCCCTCGTCGAGCGCACGCCGGAGTCGCTGCGCATCATTTCGCACGACGACGACGAAAAAGTCCGCTCCGTCCAGCTGTACGGCGTGGACCCCGTCACCGTCGGCCAGGCCGTCCGGATGCTGGTGGAGGAGGACCGGGCGGACCACATCGACCTCAACTTCGGCTGCCCCGTGCCCAAGGTCACCCGGCGCGGCGGCGGATCGGCCTTGCCATGGAAGATCGACCTCTTCACCTCCATCGTCCAGACCGCGGTGAAGGAAGCCTCCAAGGGCAATGTCCCGTTGACCATCAAGATGCGCAAGGGCATCGACGAGGACCACCTGACCTACCTCGACGCCGGCCGGATTGCCCGCGATTCCGGCGTCGCAGCCGTCGCCCTTCATGGCCGAACGGCAGCACAGTTCTATTCCGGCCAGGCCGACTGGTCCGCCATCGCCCGGCTGCGCGAGGCCCTGCCGGACATTCCCGTTCTCGGCAACGGAGATATCTGGTCCGCGGAGGACGCAGTCCGGATGGTCCGCGAAACGGGTGTGGACGGCGTCGTCGTCGGCCGTGGCTGCCAGGGCAGGCCCTGGTTGTTCGGCGACCTCATGGCCGCGTTCGAAGGCAGCGACCAGCGGCACCGGCCGGACCTGCGCCAGGTTGCCGAGAGCGTGTACCGGCACGCTGAGCTCATGGTCGAGACGTTCGGGGACGAGGGCAAAGCCCTGCGCGAAATCCGCAAGCACATTGCCTGGTACTTCAAGGGCTACGTGGTCGGCAGCGAACTGCGGACCAAGCTGGCGCTCGTCACCAGCCTGGAGGTGCTGCGCGGCACCCTGGACCAGCTGGACCTCGACTCGCCGTATCCCGGAGGCGACGCCGAGGGTCCGCGCGGCCGCGCCGGTTCGCCCAAAAAACCGGCACTGCCCAAGGACTGGCTGCTGAACCGGACGCTGGATGATGCCCAGACCCGCGATATTTCCTTCGCCGAACTGGATGTCTCCGGTGGCTGAGACCCGGACCACCGCGCCCGTCCTCGACGGGTATACCTCCCGCGACTGGGCCCGCTGGGTCGAGGAGCCGCCCAAGAGCACCTACCGCTCGGACTTCGAGCGGGACCGTGCAAGGGTCCTGCACTCCTCGGCGCTGCGCCGGCTCGGCGCGAAGACCCAGGTGGTGGCCCCGGATACCGACGACTTCGTCCGGACCCGGCTCACGCACAGCCTCGAAGTTGCCCAGGTGGGCCGCGAATTGGGCCGTGCGCTGGGCTGTGACCCCGACGTCGTGGACACCGCATGCCTCAGCCACGACCTCGGCCACCCGCCTTTCGGCCACAATGGCGAAGCGGCCCTCAACGAAGTGGCGCACGGGATCGGCGGCTTCGAGGGCAACGCCCAGACGCTGCGGCTGCTGACGCGGCTGGAGCCAAAGGTCCTCGCCGCCGACGGCCGGCCGGCCGGCCTGAACCTGACCCGGGCCAGTCTCGATGCCGCCGCCAAATACCCGTGGTCCGCGGTAAACGCCCCGGTCATCCACGGGGAGCGGACCAGCAAGTTCGGTGCCTACGAGGACGACCTCCCCATCTTCGACTGGATCCGCGACGGCGCCCCGGAACGCCGGTCCTGCCTCGAAGCGCAGGTCATGGACCTGGCGGACGATATCTCCTACTCGGTGCACGACGTCGAGGACGCGATCGTCGCGGGGCATTTCCAGCTGCGCTGGATGGACAACCCGGACCACCGCGCCCGCGTCGTCGGCTACGCCAAGCAGTGGTACCTGCCGCACAACGATCCCGCCGCGATCGACGCCGCCCTGGCCCGGCTGGAGGCCACGGACGTCTGGGTGCGCGAGGCCGACGGCAGCCGCAAGGCCATGGCGGCGCTCAAGGACATGACCAGCCAGCTCATCGGCCGCTTCTGCCAGAGCGCACTGGAGGCCACCCGCACGGTCTACGGCCCGGAAAACCTGACCCGCTACAACGCGGAGCTGATCGTCCCGGATGAGACCGTGATGGAAATCGCGGTCATGAAGGGCCTGGCCACCACCTTCGTGATGACCACCGAACACCGGCAGCCCATCTACGAGCGCCAGCGTGAGGTCCTGCACGCCCTCGTCACCGCACTCAGCGCCACGGGGGCCCGCCACCTGGAACCGATGTTCGCCGCCGACTGGCTCGACGCGGGCGACGACGCCGCGCGGCTGCGTGTCGTCATCGACCAGGTCGCGTCGCTGACGGACGGCTCGGCGCTGGCCATGTACGAGCGTCTCGTGGGCAGCCTGCCGTCGCTGTGGTGAGGGCCACCATGGCCGGCCCGTCGGCGTCATACCCGGGGACTAGGATGGCAATGTGGCCGGCCTGATCAAACGCGAAGACATCGATGAAGTACGCCAACGCACCGACATCAAGGAAGTCATCGATGGCTACGTGACGCTCAAGGGAGCCGGGCTCGGGTCCTACAAGGGTCTGTGCCCCTTCCACGACGAGCGTTCACCCTCCTTCACCGTTCGGCCCCAGGTTGGCCGATACCACTGCTTTGGCTGCGGCGAGGACGGCGACGTCATCTCCTTCGTCCAAAAGCTGGACCACATCTCCTTCCACGAGGCCGTCGAGAAGCTGGCCCACCGGATCGGCTTCGAGCTCCACTACGAGGACGGCGGCTCCGGGCCCAACCGGGAGGACATCGGCCGGCGCCAGCGGCTGCTGGACGCGCACAAGGTGGCCGACGAGTTCTTCCGCGCCCAGCTGCTCACCCCCGGCGCCGCAGAGGGCCGCAACTTCCTCTACGGGCGCGGCTTCGACCGCGCGGCGGCCGAACAGTTCGGTGTGGGCTACGCGCCGCAGGGCTGGGACTCGCTCCTCAAACACCTCCGCGGCCGCGGCTACACGGACCCGGAACTCAAGCTGACCGGCATGTTCTCTGAAGGCGGCCGGGGGATCTATGACCGTTTCCGCGGCCGGCTGATCTGGCCCATCCGGGACATCGCCGGCGACACCATCGGCTTCGGTGCCCGCAAGCTCTACGAGGACGATCAGGGACCAAAGTACCTGAACACCCCCGAAACCGCGCTTTACAAGAAGTCCCAAGTCCTCTACGGAATCGACCTCGCCAAGCGCAACATCGCCAAAGACCGCCAGCTCGTGGTGGTGGAAGGCTACACCGACGTCATGGCCTGCCACCTGGCCGGCATTCCGACGGCGGTAGCCACGTGCGGGACCGCCTTCGGCACCGAGCACATCAAGATCGCCCGCCGGCTGCTCTCCGACGACGGCAGCGGTGGAGAGGTCATCTTTACATTCGACGGCGACGCCGCCGGGCAGAAGGCCGCCCTGCGCGCCTTCGAAGAGGACCAGCGGTTTGTCGCACAAACCTTCGTGGCGGTCGAACCCAACGGCGCGGACCCCTGCGAACTGCGCCAGTCCAAGGGCGACTCCGCCGTCCGGGATCTGATCGGTAGCCGGCGCCCGCTGTTTGAGTTCGCCATCCGGGCCACCCTGAAGCGGCACAATCTGGACACGGTCGAGGGCCGGATCGCGGCCCTGCGTGAATCCGCGCCCGTGGTGGCGCAGATCCGCGACGCCGGAATCCGGCCGGCCTATGCCCGGGAGCTCGCCGGCTGGCTGGGGATGCCGGTCGAGGAGGTCAGCAGGGCCGTCGGCGCGGCGACCAAGCGCGCCGCACAGGCTGCATCGGCTCCGCCGGGCGGCGGCCAGGCCCAGAGCCACGGGCAGGGCGGCGGGCAGGGCTATGCGGGGTCCGGCCGCGGCTTTGCCGGGACCGCGCCCGGCGTTGCCCCCTTGCCGCCGTCGGCCGTACTCCCGTCCTTCAACCGCCCTGATCCCCGGGACCCCGTGGCCGCGATGGAGCGCCAGGCGCTTGAGGTCGCGCTGCAGGAACCCGGCATGCTCGAGGGCGAGACGTGGCAGCGCTTCTCGGAGGCGCGGTTCTCCACACCCGCCTACCTCGCCATCCACGAGGCCATCCGGGCCACCGGACTCGAGTTTTCGGGGGATCCGGTGCGCTGGGTCGAGCAGTTGCTGCAGGAGGTCCCCGAGCCCCTGCGCCCGCTCGTGTCCGAGCTCTCCGTGGTGCCCCTGCCGGCCAACACCCCCGAAGGCGTCCTGCGCTACTGCAAGGACATCCTCGCCCGCTTGTTCGAGCTCCAGATCACCCGGGTCAAGGCCGAGAAGATGGGCCAGCTGCAGCGTCTGGACGCCTCGGCCGACCCCGAAGAATTCCAGCGGCTGAATCGCGAACTCATGCAACTTGAGATGCAGCGGCGGTCCCTGCGCTCGGACGCCTGAGCCGCCGATTTCGTTTCCCGGGCTGGTGTTTGCTAGGCTTATACCCGCTTCATTCCTCCTTAGCTCAATTGGCAGAGCATTCGACTGTTAATCGAAGGGTTGCTGGTTCAAGTCCAGCAGGAGGAGCGCGCAGTCCCCGTTCCGGGTTCCGGAACGGGGACTTTTTTATACCCGGAGGGGGTATTTCGCGACTGGCAGGCGCTGGCCCCGCGGCCGATTTCCCTACCGGCAAAACCTTTGCTAATGTCGTACCTGCTTCATTCCTCCTTAGCTCAATTGGCAGAGCATTCGACTGTTAATCGAAGGGTTGCTGGTTCAAGTCCAGCAGGAGGAGCGGACAGGTCCCGCGGCCGGTGAAAACCAGCTGCGGGACCTTTTTTGTTTCCTCTTTTATTTCCTCGTCTTTGTTGCTCCGTCTATGGCCAGGGCTTTCTGCCGGGCAACGCAGTGGCGGGCGGGTCAGGTGGAGGTTCAGACGAAGTACATTTCCACCTGGAGGAAGCGCTGGGCCTCGGCGACCGCTGCCTGGAAGGCCTCCAGCTCCGTGGGGGACTTCCGAGGCTCCCGCGGGTGCCATTCATGCGGCGCCGAGTGCACCTGGGTGAAACCGCCGCCCGGGGGCGCATAGAAGATGCCGAACCGTTGCACCGGCCACTCCGGGGAAGATTCCGGTGCCACGAGAAGGGCGGAGTCATATGCGGGGTTGTACCACTGGGCAATCGGACGGCGGCGGTCTTCGGTGAACAGGCCGGCGGCGAACAGGGCCGCCGACTGAGGACTAGTCTGAGCGCACAAGCGATCCCACCACAGGGGCAGGATTCCGGCGTCGGACCGCTGCCAAGTGGCCGGAAGGGGCTGGTGATCCTGCCTGTCGGGCATGAAATAACTTTATCGCCCGCCGCGGATGTCGAACAGGGCACAACGGGGGCGCGGGGCTGCAGGCAACGGACAGGGCTGCGTGGGCGGACGGGCGGGGCCATGGGCACAGGGCGCGGCCACGGTGTTCGCCGTACTGGGGCTGCCCGGGGGACATGCTCAGTGCCGGCGCGATGCCCCTGGGGACATGTCCAGTGGTGGCGGGATGCCCTTGGGGACATGTCCAGTGGTGGCGGGATGCCCCTGGGGACATGTCCAGTGGTGGTCCTGGCGGATGGACATAGTGCCAATATGTCCAGCCCCGGGAGCCAAGAATGGGCATGTCCCGCGGGGAGGCTGTGAAGAATGGGCATGTCCCGTGGGGAGGCCGTGAAGATTGGGCATGTCCCGCGGGGAGGCCGCGATAAATGGGTATGTCCCCCGGGGGAGGGCCCGGCTACTGAATCGGTGGCACCGTGCTGGGCCGAACAACCAGCCACAGTGCAGCGGCCGCCAGAAGGATGCAGACGGCCTGGACGGCGCCCATCGGGGTTGCGGAGCTGACGCCGAGCCAGCCGACCACCGGCGAGACCAGGCCAGCCATCAAGAAGGTCGCCGCGCCGAGCAGTGAAGCCGCGGTTCCGGCCTGGGCCCCGTGTTTGGCCAGGGCCAGGACCTGCACGGTGGGGAAGGTGAAACCGGCGCCCAGGATGTAGAACCACAGCGGCACCAGGACGCCCCACAGCCCGAACCCCAGCTGGTCGAAGACGACAATCATGACGGCCATGACGAACATCCAGGCCGTGGAACAAGCCAGGATCCACTGCGGCGGGACGCGCTTGATGAGCCGCGCGCTGGTCTGCACGCCTGCCACGATGCCCAGCGAGTTTATGCCAAAGAGCAGGCCGTACTGCTGGGGCGTGAACCCGTAGACGTTCTGGAACAGGAACGGCGAGGCGGAGAGGTAGGTGAAGAGGCCCGCGAAGTTCATCCCGCCCACGAGCAGCAGGCCTACGAAGATCCGGTCGGAGAACAGCACCTTATAACGCTGGCCCATGGTCATCCCGGTTTTGCCGCGCAGTTCCGGCGGCAGGGTCTCCCGGATCACGAAGAGGGCCGCGATGATGACGCAGGTCCCGTAGGCGGCCAGGAACAAGAAGATGCCGGGCCAGGGCATCAGCAACAGCAGCTGAGAGCCGATGACCGGGGCGAGGATCGGGGCCAGCCCGTTGACCAGGGCCATCCTTGCGAACATCCGCACCATCGCGTAGCCGCTGAACAGGTCACGGACCATGGCCATGGCCACTACACCGCCTCCGGCAGCCCCGACACCCATGAGGACACGGAAGAAACCCAGCGTGGCGATGTCCGTGGACTGCGCGGCGCCCAGGGATGCCGCGATGTGGACCGCCGTCGCCACGATCAGGGGCAGGCGTCGGCCGAACTTGTCGCTCAGCGGGCCCACCACCAGCTGTCCCAGCGCGAAACCTATGGTCGTCCCCGTGAGCGTCAGCTGCACCGCGGCCGCGGAGACGCCAAGGCTGTCTTCCAGGGCCGGGAATGCGGGCAAGTAGAGGTCGACCGTGAACGGCCCTAGGGCGGTCAAAGCGCCGAGCGTCAGGATGTAGAGGAATTTGCGACGGCGGCTCAGGGAATCACCGGGATTGTGGGGTGTGCTCACAGAGGTCCATCCTAGGGCCCGCCGGGGTGGCCGGCCGGTGGCTGGGCGGGCGCGCCACACCTTGCCCGAAAAGGCCTCCCAAGAGCCTAAATGATAGTTTTGACACCGGGGTCTGTGCGAAGCTGTCCAGACCCGGCAAGCCCGCGCGAG
The DNA here is from genome assembly GCF_056406115.1 of Arthrobacter sp. P1_D4. Taxonomy (NCBI): domain Bacteria; kingdom Bacillati; phylum Actinomycetota; class Actinomycetes; order Micrococcales; family Micrococcaceae; genus Arthrobacter; species Arthrobacter sp. P1_D4. The sequence goes on from NZ_JBFUAU010000008.1 coordinate 127,804, forward strand.
CGGATCGACGGATGGCACCAGTTAGGCGGGACCGATGAGCGGACGTCACAGCGGCGGCACAGGCAGCGGGTTGCGGATTTCCGCGCTGCCGCAAACCCTGAAGATGATCTTCAAGCTGGCGCCCCGGCAACTCAGTGACGAGATTGCCCTGGCCAAGGCCGAAATCAAACGCAAGGGGACCCAGCTCGGCGTCGCCGGTGCCTTCTTCGCCGTCGCCCTTGTCTTTGTTGGACTCCTGGTGATCGGACTCTTCATTGCAGCGATCATGGGACTGGCCACCATCATGCCCGCGTGGCTCGCCGCCTTGTTGGTCTCTGCCGTCTGCCTGATTATCGCCGCGATCGGGGCGCTCATCGGGCAGAACAAGTTCAAGAAGCTCATGCCGCTGGTCCCCGAGGATACGATCCGGGGGCTTAAATACGATCTCGGCATCGCCAGGGAAGGCTCCGCCTTCGACGCCAGGATCCTGGATCCGAGCACCGAGCAGTACAAAGCAGCGAAGGCCGCCAAGGAAGCCGCCGCAGCCAAAGCGACGGCGGAAAAGGAAGCAAAGGCTGCCGCCAAGCCCGACTTCGGACCGCCGCCCACAGAGGCTGAACTCCGACGCCGGCTGGACCTGCGGCGCACGCACCTTACCGGCGTCCGCGACGACCTCGGCCGTGAACTCGATGTCAAGACCCAGACCCAAATCCTGCTGGCGGCCGCCCAGGTCCGGCTCCAGGACGGCAAGGAGCAGCTCAGCGACAAGATCGCAGGCTTCCGCGCCTCAGCCCGGTCCTCGGCGGGCTCGGCCACATCCGCTGACGGGCAGGGCCTGGCCGACACGATCAAGCGGCGCTGGAAGCCCCTGGCTGTGCTCGCCGCCTCTGGAGCCGCTCTCGCGGTCCTGGTGCGCAGGCTGATAAAGGGCTAGACAGATCCCTGAACCTAAACGCCAAACCGTTGCCGTCCACGGAAAGGGGGAATCGATGAAGTTCATCGGCGCCGGCGCCCGCCCCGGGCAGCCCCTCGTCCACCGCGACTCGGTCTTCACGGTTCCCAATGTCCTGACCGTGGTGCGCTTCCTTGGCGTTCCGTTATTCATCTGGCTTGTCCTCTCGGAGCACAAGTACGGCTACGGTGCCCTCGTGCTCGCGGTCATGGCCAGTACCGACTGGGTGGACGGCTACATTGCCCGCCGCTTCAATCAGATGTCCAACCTCGGACGGGTCATGGACCCGATTGCGGACAGGCTTTCCCTGATCGCCGTCGCCGTGACCCTCGTGATCGCAGGCGTCGTCGAGTGGTGGTATCTCGCCGCGCTGCTGGTCCCGGACGCGGTCCTGCTGGCTCTGTCAGTGTTCTATTTCCACGGCCACCCGGATCTGCCGGTGAGCCGCATCGGAAAGATCCGGACGGGCCTGCTGCTGGTGGGCACGCCGCTGCTGGTGCTCTCCAAGCTTCCGGTGCCCGCCGCGGACGTCTATGCCACGGTCGCGTGGATCTTCCTGGGATTGGGGCTCGTGGGGCACTGGATCGCGGCCTACAACTACGTCTGGGCGATCATCGGCAAGGGCAGGCAGCTTCGGGCGCACGACGGCGGCTCCCGCTGATGGTCTGGGTTGCGGTTTTGCTTGCGGTCCTCGGCGCCTTCTGCCTGGCGTTTGGGGCACAGCGCCAGGGCAGTGCGGTCAAGGCCGATACCGGCGGCCTGGCGCTGAGCACCCACGGCCTGCTGCGGCTCGTGCGTAACCCGCGCTGGGTATTCGGGTTTCTTCTGCTGTGCGCCGGGATGGGAATGAACGCGATCGCCCTCGTCATGGCGCCCTTGACGGTGGTGCAGCCGATCGGCGCGATCGCACTGGTCATCACCACCGTGGTCAACACCAAGGACCAGGGCCTGAGCATGAACCGTGCAACTGTCGTGGCCATCTCGCTCTGCGTGACCGGCTCAGCGCTGTTCGTGCTGCTGGCCGTCACCGCCACGCAGGAGAATCACAACGTCAGCAGCGAGGACGAGCTGACAATCGTGCTGCTCCTGGCCATTGCGGTCGCGGCCTTTGGCACGCTCGCGGTCCTGTTCAGGCACCGCATGAGCGCCTTCGTCTACATCCTCGGCGCCGGCGTCCTGTTCGGCTTCGTGGCTGTGCTGACCCGCATCATCGGCAGGCATCTGCTCGATCCAAATGGACAGTTCCTGCTGAATGTGCCGTGGTACAGCGTCGTTGCAATCATTGCTGCAGGCGTTCTGGGATCGTGGTTTGTCCAAAACGCCTACTCCAGCGGACCGCCGGACCTCGTGATCGCCGGATTGACGGTGATCGACCCCATTGTGGGCATCGCGATTGGCATCGTGATTCTGGGAGAACTGCGTCCGGATGTCCAAGCCGTGACGGCTATTGCCATGGGGACGGCCGCATTGCTTGCTATCGTGGGAGTCATAGCCCTCTCCAGGCACCACCCGGAAGTCACCAAGCGCAAGAAGGACGCGCGGAAGGCAGCGGGCAGGTCCTAGGGCGTCAGTCCAGACTTCGGCTGCAGGCCCGGCGCGCCTGTGCCGACTGCCAGCCGGCCGCCATTGATCCAGCTGTCCGCACAGCGACCACCAGGAGCTCTTCACGTGACCACGTCCGACAACCAGCCCCCGCTGACCATCCTGATTGCCGCTGACACGTACCCGCCCCACGTCAACGGCGCCGCCCAGTTCGGTTACCGCCTGGCCAAGGGGATGACAGCCCGGGGTCACGATGTCCACGTCCTGGCGTGCCGCCCGGGCAAGGGCCCGAGCTACAGCGAGTTCAGCGACGAGGCCACCGTCCACCGCCTGCGCTCCCACTCGGTGCCCACGCACGAGTACTTCCGGGTCACCTTCCCCTGGGAGATCAAGAAGGAAATCGGGCTGTTGTTCGACCGCATCCAGCCGGACGTGGTGCACATCCAGAGCCACTACATGATCGGCGAGCACGTCCTGTACGAGGCCGTGAAGCGCGGTATCCGGGTGGTGGCGACCAACCACTTCATGCCCGAAAACCTGAACCCTTTCCTGCCGTTCCCGCAGTGGTTCAAAGACATTGTGGGCCGGATCTCCTGGCGGGACATGGGCAAGGTCATGGGCCAGGCCGACGTCGTGACCACACCCACGCCGCTTGCCGCCAAAGCCATGCACCAGCACGCCTTTCTCCGCCAGGTCCTGCCCCTTTCCAACGGCATCGACGCCGCAGCCTACGAGCTGCATCCCGACGAAACGGCCGAACGCCACGCCAGCCCCACAGTCCTCTTCGCCGGCCGGCTGGCGGAGGAGAAGCACGTGGACGTCCTGATCGATGCCGTCGCCAAGACGCCTAAGGAACTGGACATCCACCTCGAAATCGTCGGCGGCGGAGAAGTCCGCCCTGCCCTGGAGGCGCAGGTCGCCCGGCTCGGACTGAAGGACAGGGTCAGGTTCCTCGGCCTGGCCAGTGACGCCGAGCTTCGCAAGGCCTACATCACGGCCGATGTGTTCTGCATGCCCGGCACCGCAGAACTTCAGTCCCTCGTGACCCTGGAGGCGATGTCGGCGTCCACGCCAGTCCTGCTGGCCAACGCCATGGCGCTGCCGCACCTGGTCCGGGACGGGGAAAATGGCTATCTCTTTATCCCCAACGACAGCGACGACCTCGCCGCCAAGCTGACGCGCGTGTTCTCGCTGCCCGACCACGAGCTTGATGCGATGGGCAAGACCAGCCGCGAAATGGTGGAAAGCCACGGTATCGCGCGCACGCTGCAGACGTTTGAGGACATCTACCGGGGCGCGAGCTACGACGACCTGGTCCTTTAGGGGCGCCGTCTGGCAGAACGGCGTCCACTCCGAACGCTTCAAGCTCCAGGACGCCCAGTCCAACAGCATCCAAGTCAGTTGCAGCAGGCCGCCTGGCGGTGACGGCATGCACGTGTGATGCGTCTACTATTGCTAGAGTATTTTTGCCCGGAACCAATCCGGCCCGCGCGGGCCAGGTCTGGCTCCGGGCGCAGGGGGCTATAGCTCAGCTGGTTAGAGCGCGGGACTCATAATCCTAAGGTCCTCGGTTCAAGTCCGAGTAGCCCTACATTCATTTCTGCGGCAGCCTCCTCATCCGAGGTCCGCAACCACGGGAGCCGTGGCTGACATCCGACGTCGGCCGCGGCTCCCTTTTTGTCGGGTTTGTCGGGTTTTCATTGGGCCGGCACTTGCAGGCGTCCCGACACTGCGATAAGTTACTGATGAGTAACATATCGCCGGCGCGAAGCCCGCGCCCTTTGGTCCCCGCTGATCGAGTGAAGGAACACCATGTCCAAAGCTGCCATCGACATCCACAACCTGCCCTACGCCGATGGCGATTTCTTTGCGTTCGAGCAGTTGCTCAGCGCCAAGGAGCAGGACAGGCTGGCCGAAGTCCGTGAATTCCTTACCCGCGAAGTCCGGCCGATCGCCGTCGATTGCTGGAATCGCGGGGAGTTCCCCATGGACTTGATCCCGAAGCTCGCCGAAATCGACATGGTCAGCCCCGTTCGGAGGCAGGGCTACTCGAATCTCTTCGCAGGCATCCTGCACGCGGAAGCCACCCGCGCCGACACGTCAATCGCGACGTTCATGGGCGTCCACGACGGGCTCTTCACCGGCTCTATCGAAGCCCTTGCCTCCCAGGAGCAGCAGGATGCGTGGCTTCCGGAGATCTACTCGCTCAAGAAGATCGGCGCCTTCGGCCTCACCGAGCCCCTGGGCGGCTCCGACGTCGCCGGCGGTACGCGCACCACGGCACGGCGCGACGGCGATAACTGGATCCTCAATGGAGCCAAGCGCTGGATCGGCAACGCGACTTTCTCCGACTGGGTGGTCATCTACGCCCGCGATGTTGACGACAACCAGGTCAAAGGGTTCCTCGTGGACACCAAGGCCGAGGGATACAGCGCCGTGAAAATTGAGAACAAGATCTCGCTGCGCACGGTCCAGAACGCTGACATCACGCTCGACAACGTTGTGGTGCCGGAGTTCTTCAAGCTCGCCAACGCCAACAGCTTCCGCGACACGAACAAGGTCCTGAAAGTCACCCGCCTGGCCGTGGCCTGGCAAGCGGTGGGCCAGCAGCTCGCGGCCTTCGACGTCGCCCGGCGCTACGCCGTGGAACGCAGCCAGTTCGGCCGTCCGATTGCCTCTTTCCAGCTGATCCAGCACCAGCTCGTACAGATCCTCGGCAATGCGGTGAGCTCCATGGGCATGATGGTGAGGCTTTCCCAGCTGGAGGACGCGGGGGAGGCGAAGGACGAGCAGTCCGCCCTGGCCAAGGCGTTCACCACCGCGCGGATGCGCGAAAGCGTGGCCCTGGGCCGGAGCATCCTCGGCGGGAACGGGATCGTGACGGACTTCGAGATGGCCAAAGTCTTTGCGGACGCCGAAGCCATCTACTCCTACGAGGGCACGCACGAAATCAACACCCTCGTCACCGGCCGGGCTATCACGGGCATTTCCGCGATCGTCTGACGGGCGCCAAACGCCCGCCGCGGCTGCCCGCGGGCGTCAACGGACGATCCGCGCATCAAAGCCAAACGCCCGCCGCGGCTGCCCGCGGGCGTCAACGGACTGGCCGCGCATCAAAGACGGCGCCAAATGCTGCATCACGGACCCGGATTCAGGGGCGGGAGCAGAACGGAAGGCCGAAGGTCCATCACGAACGCCAGCGGATTGACGTAGTCTTCGCCGCGGCGGACGCCCCAGTGGAGGCAGGGCGGGGCCGGGCCGCAGTGGCCGGTCTGCACCTGCCCCAGGACATCGCCCTCCGCCACGGCGGACCCCGCCCTCAGTGAACTCGCCACCGGCTCGAAACTGCTGCGCAGCCCGTTGCCGTGATCGATCGTGATGACCGGCCGGTCCACCACCGTCCCGACAAAGCTCACCGTCCCGGCGGCGGGCGACTTGAGCGGGGCGCCATCGAAGGGCGCCTCAAGGTCGACGCCGCGGTGACCGCTGAGCCACGGCTTGGCCGGGGGATCGAAGGCGCGGAGCACCGCCGGCCTTGGGCTCAGCGGCCAGCTCCAGGCAGACGCAGGGACCGGCCCCGCCCTCGGGGAGCCCCGGCCGGAGGAAATCGCAGCCCGGGCGGCAATGGCGGAGTAGCCGGCGTCTGTGGGGCCGGAGAGGACGGCGTCTGTGGCGTCGGCGGCGGAGGCATGGGCAGCGGCAGCGATATCGGCGTCGGCGGTGATGGGGGGCGGCGCCAGGAACGTTGCCAGGAACAATGCCGCCAGGAACAATGCCGCCAGGAGCTGTGCTGCCAAGAGCAATGCCCGCAGGCCAAGTGGGAGCTTCATGGCCCCAGCCTGCCAAGGCGGCACCCCGGGCGGAATCTCCCGCCATGGCTATGTGGATAAGGTGCCCGCCGGCCCCCGCCAAAGCCCCGGAACCCCGTACCGTTGCCGCGGCAAAACCGTCCGCCTGGGCGGGGCCGCTGTAGTACACTTGGTGGAGCAGTTTGCTGTGCCCTCACGCTTGTAAGTCGCGATACTTCGTGATTGCCGAAGCCGGCACGCCTCATTCAGGGGTGCGGGGGAGCAGCAGCTGACTACGCGTATCCAGCCCTCCTCAAAAGAAGCCTGAAACTTCCGATGCGGAGGACTGCGCCTCCTGCGGTCCGTTCCACATGGCATGTCCATATGGCGCGGATGGGAAGCGCGGTGGATGCCAGGAGCAACGCCCGCCCCGGGCGAATGCTAAACAACCGTCAACTATTGGCAGGGTAAGAGGGCCATGGGCTCTCTCATGAATGACCTGCCGGAAGGAGCGTCGGCATGCCCGTCGTAACTATGCGCCAGCTGCTTGACAGCGGCGTCCACTTTGGACACCAGACCCGCCGTTGGAACCCGAAGATGAAGCGCTTCATCTTCACGGAGCGCAACGGTATCTACATCATTGACCTGCAGCAGTCGCTGTCCTACATCGACCGTGCCTACGAGTTCGTGAAGGCCACCGTTGCACACGGCGGCACCGTTCTCTTCGTCGGCACCAAGAAGCAGGCGCAGGAATCCATCGCCGAGCAGGCCACCCGCGTTGGCCAGCCGTACGTCAACCAGCGTTGGCTCGGCGGTATGCTGACCAACTTCCAGACGGTCTCCAAGCGCATCCAGCGCATGAAGGAACTCGAAGAGATCGACTTCGACGACGTCGCCGGTTCGGCTTACACCAAGAAGGAACTGCTGCTCCTTCGCCGCGAACTCACCAAGCTGGAAACCAACCTCGGTGGTATCCGCAACCTGACCAAGGCGCCGTCCGCGCTGTGGATCGTTGACACCAAGAAGGAACACCTTGCTGTCGACGAGGCCAAGAAGCTGAACATCCCGGTTGTGGCCATCCTGGACACCAACTGCGATCCCGACGAAGTCGACTTCCCGATCCCGGGTAACGACGACGCCATCCGCTCCGTCAACCTGCTGACCCGCGTTGTCGCCGACGCCGTTGCTGAGGGCCTCATCGCCCGTAACCAGCGCGCCACCGGCACCACGGAAGCTCCGGAAGAGCCGCTGGCCGAGTGGGAGCGCGAGCTCCTCGAAGGCAACAAGGCTGAAGCTGCTGCAGCGCCGGCCGCTGAGGCTGCACCGGCTGCTGAAGAAGCACCGGCCGCCGAAGCTGCTCCGGCCGCCGAAGCTGCTGAAGAAGCACCGGCCGCCGACGAAGCCAAGTAGTCAGACAAGTAAATCTGGATCTCCCCACATGCGCTCAGCTGCATAGGGGGTACCGACAGGATGGCCGCTCACTCGGTGAGCAGCCGTCCTGTCGGTCCGTACACCACATAAATTTCTAGACAGAGGGGTTCACATGGCGAACTACACTGCCGCTGATATCAAGGCTCTGCGCGAGCGCACTGGCGCCGGCATGATGGATGTCAAGAAGGCTCTTGACGAAGCCAACGGTGACGCCGAGAAGGCCATCGAAATCATCCGCATCAAGGGCCTGAAAGGCGCCACCAAGCGCGAAGGCCGCTCCACCGCCGAAGGCCTGGTTGCCGCCAAGGTCGCCAACGGCGTCGGCGTGATGATCGAAGTCAACTGCGAGACCGACTTCGTCGCGAAGGCTGACAAGTTCATCCAGCTGGCCGACAAGGTCCTGGCTGTGGCCGTCGAGTCCGGCGCTGCCGACCTCGAGACCCTGCTCGCCACCGAGGTCGACGGCAAGCCGCTGTCCGAGGTCGTCATCGAAGAGGGCGCCGTTCTGGGCGAGAAGGTTGTTGTCCGCCGCATCTCCCGCATCGAGGGCGCCACGGTCGACGCTTACCTGCACAAGACCTCCAAGGACCTCCCGGCCCAGGTCGGCGTGCTGTTCGCTGTTGACGGCGAAGGCGAAGCGGCTGCCACCGCAGCCCACGACGTCGCCGTTCACGTCGCCGCCATGGCTCCGAACTACCTCACCCGTGAGGACGTTCCGGCCGATCTCGTCGAGTCCGAGCGCCGCATCGCCGAGGAAACGGCCAAGGCCGAGGGCAAGCCCGAAGCTGCGATGACCAAGATTGTCGAAGGCCGCGTTACCGGCTTCTACAAGGGCGAGGTCCTCGTTGACCAGGCATTCGCCAAGGATGCCAAGAAGTCTGTCGCACAGGTCCTCGAAGAAGCCGGCGTCAAGGCAACTGCCTTCACGCGCTTCCGCGTCGGTTCCTAGTCAGACTGGCCAGACACCAGTCAGGCACTAGCCAGACACGCTAAGGGGGTGGTCACCACGGTGGCCACCCCTTTTGCATGCACCCGTGAGGCACCGTTTCCGGTCACGGCCGGAATGCCTCCTTGGGCGCCCAGCACGATAACCTAACTCAGAGTTCACCAACGGGAAGGCACCATGGAAACCGTCACCACTTCAGCCCAGCCAAAGAAGAACAGGCGCCGCGTCCTCTTGAAGCTCTCCGGCGAGGTCTTCGGCGGTGGGAAACTGGGCGTCGACCCGGATACCGTCCGCGGCGTGGCCAAGCAGATCGCCGCCGCAGTTCCCGATGTGGAGGTCGCAATCGTCGTCGGCGGAGGCAACTTCTTCCGCGGCGCCGAACTGTCCCAGAGCGGCATGGACCGCTCCCGCGCCGACTATATGGGCATGCTCGGAACCGTCATGAACTGCCTCGCGCTCCAGGACTTCCTTGAGCAGGCCGGGGTGGAAACGCGCGTGCAGAGCGCCATCACCATGGGCCAGGTCGCCGAGGCCTACATCCCCCGCCGCGCCATCCGCCACATGGAAAAGGGCCGGGTTGTCATCTTCGGCGCCGGCGCCGGCCTGCCGTACTTCTCCACTGACACCGTGGCCGCCCAGCGTGCCATGGAGGTCCACGCCGACGTCGTCCTGATGGCCAAGAGCGGCGTCGACGGCGTCTACACCGCCGACCCGAAGAAGGATCCGACGGCGGAGAAACTGCACCGCCTCAGCTACGACGACGCCCTCCGCCGCGACATCCGCGTGATGGACCAGACCGCGATGACCATGTGCAAGGACAACAACCTCACAATGGTGGTCTTCGGCATGGAAGGCGAGGGTAACGTCACCCGCGCCATCCGGGGCGAAGACCTGGGCACCGTCGTCACCCCCTAGCAACGGCTAGGATGTTTTCAGGACCTTTCCGCCGCCAGGCGGAAGACAAAAGCGCCCGGCGGCATACGGCAGGCGCACAAAGAAGACGTGCCGCGCCCCGGCCCCCGGGACGCACCAATTTCTGAGGAGAGACCGTGATCGAAGAAACCTTGCTCGAAGCCGGGGACAAGATGGACAAGGCAGTTGAGGTAGCCAAGGAAGACTTCGCCTCGATCCGGACCGGCCGCGCGACGCCTGGCCTGTACAACAAGGTCATCGTCGAGTACTACGGCACGCCGACGCCGCTGCAGCAGCTGGCCTCCTTTGCGGTCCCGGATGCCCGCACCATCCTCGTCACCCCGTACGACAAGACGGCCCTGCGCGACATCGAACGTGCCCTCAGCGACTCCGAGGTCGGCGCCAACCCGTCCAACGACGGCAATGTCATCCGGATCACCATTCCCGAGCTGACGTCCGAACGGCGCAAGGAATACGTCAAGATCGTCAAGTCCAAGGGCGAGGACGCAAAGGTGTCCATCCGCAACATCCGCCGCAAAGCCAAGGAAACGCTGGACAAGCTCGTCAAGGACGGCGACGCCGGCGAAGACGAAGGCGCGCGCGGTGAGAAGGAACTCGACGCCATGACCAAGGCACACGTGGACGGGATCGACGAGCTGCTCAAGCGCAAGGAAGCTGAGCTGCTCGAGGTCTGATGAATCAGGCACAGGAGGCCTCCGGGCCGCGCGCCCGGAGGCGGGGGAAGCAGCGCGAGAACCCAACGCCCAAAGCGGGCCGGAACCTGCCCGCCGCCACGGTGGTGGGCGTTGGCATGCTGGTGTGCGTCCTCGGCGGCCTGCTGTTCCTCCCGCTGGGCTTCGTCCTGGTGACCGCCACCTTTGCGATCTTCGGCGTCTGGGAGATCTTCCGTGCGCTGGAGGCCGCAGGCACCCGCCTGCCGATCGTGCCGGTGATGGTCGGCACGGTCGCCATGCCAATCGCCGCCTACTTCGGCGGCCTCGAAAGCCTGCTCTTCGCCATGCTTGTCAGCAGCGTGGCGGTGCTGTTGTGGCGGACCCTGGAGGGCGCCGCCGGTTCGGCGCGGAGCATTTTCGCAGGGGTCTTCACCCTGTCCTGGGTGCCGTTCCTGATCAGCTTTGCGGCGCTGCTGCTGCACACCGCCGACGGCGAGACGCCGGTAGGCCTGTGGCCTGACGGGGTGATTCCGGCGGGTGCGTGGGAAATCGCGACCCTGCTGCTCCTGGTGGTAGCCAACGACACCTTCGGCTACCTCGTGGGCGCCTCCCTGGGCAAGCATCCGATGGCCCCCAAGATCAGCCCCAAGAAGACCTGGGAAGGCTTCGCCGGCTCGATCGCCGGGGCCGTCGTCGTGGGCGTGCTCGCCATGATCTTCGTGCTGGGCGAACCGTGGTGGTTCGGCGTCGTGCTCGCCGTGGGCATGGTGGCGGCCGCCACTGCCGGCGACCTCGCCGAATCCATGGTCAAGCGCGAGCTCGGCATCAAGGACATGAGCAGCATCCTCCCCGGACACGGAGGCGTCATGGACCGGTTGGACTCGATTGTCTTCGCCTCGCCGGTGGCGTTCATCCTGTTCTCGGCCCTCACAGCCGCCTAGAAGCACCGGAACAGCACTTCCGGCGCCTAGAATGGTGCCGAGCAAACCAGCCGAACGGCATCAAAGGAACAAAGTAACAGTGGACATTCAACGGCAGATTCCTGCGTCTTTTGACCGCGTGCAGCGGAACCAGTATGGCTACAACGCCAGGCAGGTCGACGATTTCCTGCAGCGCGCACGGGTGTCATTCGAAGCTCCGTCCTCGGCCTCCCGCGCCATCAAGAGCTCGGACGTCCGCTCCGTGTCCTTCGATCCCGTGAAGGGCGGCTACGCCGCCGCCGGCGTGGACGCCGCGCTGGACCGGCTCGAAGACGCCCTCGCCCGGCGCGAGCGCGATGAGCTCGTTGCCGAACGCGGCGAGGATGCCTGGCTGCGCGAAATCGGCCGGCTCGCGGGCGTCCTGCGCGGGCGCCTGCACCGCCCGGACGGCCAGCGCTTCCGGCGCCCGTCCAAGCCCAAGGCCCGCAGCTACAACACCACCGACGTCGACGACCTCTGCCACGAGCTGATCGGCTACCTCGAGGAGGACCAGCCGCTGAGCGTGGACAACGTCCGGCGCGCCGTGTTCCGTCCCGCAGTGGGCCGGGAGGGCTACGAGGAAAGCCAGGTCGACGCATTCCTGGAGCGCGCCGTCGAGCTCATGGCGGCCATCGACTAGTCACGCCCCGCGCGGACCCACGCCTGGAGCCCCACCGGCCTACCACCCGCCCGGGTCACCGACGCCGGATCGCGACCGCAGGGTCAGCGTTGCCGGAGCCCCGCCCGGGTCAGCACGGCAGGGTCACCGTTCCGTCGCGAGCGGCCGTTCAGGGGTGTGCAGCCGGGTCATCAGCCGTGTCATTGTCCGCGGCACCCGGCCCCGCGTGGCCCGGGACACCAGGATCGTGACGGCGAACGCGGCCGGCACCGTCCAGGCGGCGGGCTGCGCCAGCCACGACGGCGTCTGCGCAGCACCCAGCACCGAGCCGGCCACCATCGCACTGCCGCAGAGCACGCCGCCGGTCACCATGCCCGCGATAGCCCCGGCGTCCGTCAGCCCCCGCCACCAGATGCCCAGCAGCAGGACCGGGCAGATCGTGGACGCGGTAAAGGCAAACACAAGCCCCACGCTGCCGGCCAATGCCTGCGATTCGGTCATCGAGGCGATCCCCAGCGGGACCAGGGCCGAGACCACAGCTGCCAGCCGGAAGCCCCGGACACTGCCGCCGAACACGTCCTGGCTGATCACGCCGGCCAGCGAGACCACCAGGCCGGACGTCGTCGACAGGAACGCCCCGAACGCTCCGGCCACCACAAGCGCCGTCAGCAAGTCGCCGGCCACCCCGCCAATCATCCGGCCGGGCAGCAGCAGAACCAGGGCATCAGCCTGGCCGCTCCGGGCAAGGTCGGGGGCGAACGCTCGGCCGAGCGTGCCGTACGCCGTCGGAAACAAGTAGAAGACGGACAGCAGGCCCAGGACAATCAGGGTGGTCCGGCGGGCGGACTGCCCGTCCGGGTTGGTGTAGAAACGGACCAGCACGTGCGGCAGCCCGAGCGTGCCAAAGAGCAGGGCCACCAGCAGCGAAATGATCTGGTAGGGGCCCGCGGGCGCCAGCGCCGTGGGGTTGGCCGTACTGGGCGGCGGCAACTCCGCCGCGGCGGAGTCCCCGCCGCCCAGCGCCAGCAGCATGAACACGATGGGCACCGCCACCGCCGTGAGCTTCAGCCAGTACTGAAACGCCTGGACAAACGTGATGGAGCGCATTCCGCCCGCCACCACGGTGAAGCAGACGACGCCGACCACCGCCACCGGGCCCACCCACGCCGGCAGCCCGGTGGTGATCCGGATGGCCAGGGCAGCGCCGTGCAGCTGCGGGACGATGTAGAGCCAGCCGACCAGGACCACCACCAGGCTTGTGACGCGGCGGACGGCACGCGAATCGAGGCGCGCCTCGGTGAAGTCCGGAATCGTGTAGGCCCCGGACCGGCGCAGGGGAGCGGCGACGAACAGGAGCAGCATCAGGTAGCCGGCCGTGTACCCCACCGGATACCACAGGGCGTCGGTGCCGGAGAGTAGGATCAGCCCTGCGACCCCCAGGAAGCTGGCGGCCGAGAGGTACTCCCCGCCGATCGCCGAGGCGTTCCACCACGGCTTGACCGTCCGGGACGCCACGTAGAAGTCTCCCGTGGTGCGCGAGATCCGCAGCCCGTAGAAACCGATGACTGCCGTGGCAAGCGAGACGGCGGCGAACGCCGCCACCCCGACGACGGGGTTCACGTTCCGCTCACCCGGCCCCGTGCGTGGCCGCCCGCCGGGCCGTTCACCTGGGCCCTCACCAGTCCCTCACTTGTCGCCGGCGAGGTCCCGGTAGCGGGCCTCGTTCCTTGCCGCGGTCCGCACATACAGCCAGGCACTGAGACCGATCACCGGATAGATGCCGGCACCCAGCAGGACCCAGTCGAATGGCAGGCCTGCAATGGTGGAGTGCGCAAGGCCCGGGACCAGCCCCAGCACAAGCGGGAAGGCGAGCATGATCAGCAGGAATCCCAGGGCCACCACGAGGCCCAGCCGGAGCTGGGACCGGATGAGGGAGCGGACGAACAGCTGCCCGGCGTCGGATTCCTCTGCCGCCTCCTGTGAGGCCGCCGCAGAGCGCCCGCCGGTCAGGGCGGCGCTGCCCGATGCGGCACTTCCCGGTGTGACACTTCCCGAAGTGACGCTGCGCGGCGCCGTGACCCGGACCCGCGTCATGCCTGCGGCCGGATACGGCTTGCTTCGAGCTTTTCCCGGACCGCCGGGAGGTGCCTGCGGCTGATGGGCAGTTCGGCCCCGGCCACGGTGACACTGGGCCTCGCCGCGGCGAGCTTCATGTGGCTGATGTGGCCCAAGGCGGTCAGGTACGAGCGGTGGATGCGCAGGAACCCGGCGTCGGCCCACTGCTGCTCTAGGTCGGCCAGCGGAACCCTGATGAGGTAGCTGGCCTCCGCCGTGTGCAGCCGTGCATAATCGCCCTGCGCCTGGACGTACGTCACGTCCTCGCGCCGGATCATCTTGGTGGTCCCGCCGAGGTCCACGGTGATCATTTCCGGGGCCGGCGCGCCGTCCTTGAGCAGCTCGCTGATCCGGCCGATCGACTTCGCCAGCCGATCGGCGCGCACGGGCTTGAGGAGGTAGTCCACAGCCGCGAGCTCGAAGGCCTCCAGCGCGCAGTCCTCGTCCGCGGTGACGAAGACCACGGCGGGCGGGTGGGCGCTGCGGGAGATGACCCGGGCAATGTCCAGCCCGGACAGCGCCGGCATGTGGATGTCGAGGAAGATGACATCGACTTCTTCGGCCTCCAGTGCCCGCAGGGCCTCGGCGCCCGAGGAAGCGCGGTGGATAGTGCCGATCCGGTCATCCCTGCCGAGCAGGAAAGCCAGTTCCTCAACGGCGGGGAGCTCGTCGTCGGCGACGAGGACGTTAATCATGCCACTAGCCTACTGCCGCGGCCATTGTGGCCGGCTCAGCCCGTCAGCCAACTGCCGCCGGGCACGACACCGCCGGGAACCGACCGGAAATCAGGCGTCGTGCCGGGGCTGGGACTTGGGGACGCGCATCGTGATCAGGGTGCCCTCGCCCGGTGCCGTCTCGATCACGAGGCCGTTCTCGTCCCCGTAGACCTGCCGCAGGCGGGCGTCGACGTTGCGCAATCCGACGTGGTCGCCGTCGCTGTGCCCGGCAAGGACGGAGCGGAGCTGGTCCGGGTCCATGCCCACGCCGTCGTCCTCGATCGTCACCTCCGCGAACGCCCCCGAGTCGTTCGCCGTGATGGAGATGTGCCCCGGGCCCTCCTTGGCCTCAAGGCCGTGCCGGACCGCGTTTTCCACCAGCGGCTGCAGGCTCAGGAAGGGAATCACCGTGCTCAGGACCTCCGGAGCGATCCGCAGGCTGACCTGCACGCGGTCGCCAAAGCGGGCCCGTTCCAGGAGCAGGTAGCGGTCGATGCAGCGCAGTTCCTCGGCCAGGGTGGTGAAGTCGCCGTGGCGGCGGAAGGAGTAGCGGGTGAAATCGGCGAACTCCACCACGAGCTCGCGCGCCCGGACCGGATCCGTGTTGATGAAGGAGGCGATCGCGTTCAGCGAGTTGTAAATGAAGTGCGGGCTGATCTGGGCGCGGAGGGCCCGGACTTCCGCCTCCATCAGGAGGGTGCGGGAGGCGTCGAGCTCGGCGAGTTCCACCTGGGTGGCCACCCAGTCAGCCACCTCGCCGGTGGCGCGGACCAGTCCGGCGCCGGCGGCCGGCGCGAAGGCGGCCACCACACCCACCACACGCGCGCCGGTTTTGATCGGGGCGATCACGACGGCGCGCTCCACCTCCGGCGCCAGCGTCACGCCGCCGTCGCCGGCGGCCAGGAGCTGGAGTTCGCCCGCCGGAATGACGGCGAGGTGGCCGCCTTCGAACACTTTAGACGCGAGCCCCATCAGGGCAGGTTTGAGTTCCTCGCCGGCGCCGTCCCACGCGAGCACGCCGGTTGTATCCGTGATGGCCAGGGCGTCACAGCCCAGGAGGCTGCGCAGCTGTTTGCTGGCCTTGGCCGCGCCGGCCGGGTTTAGGCCGGTCCTCAGGTGCTGGCCGGCACGGGATGCGGCATGCAGCGTCTGGTAGGTGGCCCGCTCCGCATCGGTGCCGAGATCGCGGAAGGACCGGAGGACCTTGAGTCCCACGGCGACGACGGCAGCGATCGCCAGGGCAATCACCGCGACGGCGGCGGCGGTGAGCAGGGGAGAATCCGGCATGGTGCCAGCCTACCGCCGGGGTTCCTTTCGGCGGCCGGGGGCGCCGTTTGGCGCAGCGTCGGGACCGCTGAGCGACGCAGGCCGCCCCGGCTGTGGCAGGTAACCCGCGCCACAGTGCACAGTGATTGCAGTCACATCAGCAGGATGGGTTGCAGGGCGCGTCCCGCGCAGACCACGGCAGCCGGTGTGGACTCACCAGTCTCAATGAGGAGGAACCGATGGGTCACGACGCCCAAGAAACGGACGCTGCGGCGGCCGTGGACTTCAAGGAAGTCCAGTCGACGGAGCAGTTCCAGGAACTGCGCACACGTCACCGCAGCTTTGTCTTCCCGCTGTCCATTGCCTTTCTGCTCTGGTACTTCGCCTATGTCCTGCTGGCCGACTACGCGGTGGGATTCATGTCGATCAAGGTTTGGGGCAACATCAACGTCGGCCTGATCCTTGGCCTGCTGCAGTTCGTCTCCACGTTCGCGATCACCGGCTGGTACGTCAGCTATTCGAACCGCAAGCTGGACCCCATTGCCTCCGAGATCCGCCAGGA
Organism: Arthrobacter sp. P1_D4; assembly: GCF_056406115.1. Taxonomy (NCBI): domain Bacteria; kingdom Bacillati; phylum Actinomycetota; class Actinomycetes; order Micrococcales; family Micrococcaceae; genus Arthrobacter; species Arthrobacter sp. P1_D4. The sequence goes on from NZ_JBFUAU010000008.1 coordinate 144,265, forward strand.
AATCGAGGGGCACGAATTCGACAAGCACGGCAACCCGGTTGGGGGGACAGCAAAATGACACTCATGGTTCCCGCAGTAAACGTTGCGGATCTCAAGGACACCACCCTGCTGAACATGGGCATCTTCGCCCTCTTCGTCGCGATCACCATGGTCATCGTGATCAGGGCCAGCCGCAACAACAAGACGGCAGCCGACTACTACGCCGCCGGACGTTCCTTCACAGGCCCGCAGAACGGCACCGCCATCGCCGGCGACTACCTCTCCGCAGCGTCCTTCCTCGGCATCACCGGAGCCATCGCCATCAACGGCTACGACGGCTTCATGTACTCCATCGGCTTCCTCGTCGCCTGGCTCGTCGCCTTGCTGCTTGTCGCCGAACTGCTCCGCAACACCGGCAAGTTCACCATGGCCGATGTCCTCTCCTTCCGGCTCAAGCAGCGCCCCGTGCGCATCGCGGCGGCCATCTCCACGCTGGCCGTCTGCTTCTTCTACCTGCTGGCCCAGATGGCCGGTGCCGGCAGCCTCATCTCGCTGCTCCTGGGCATCAGCGACTGGGGCGGACAAGCCCTGGTGATCATCGTCGTCGGCGCCCTGATGATCATGTACGTCCTGATCGGCGGCATGAAGGGCACCACCTGGGTGCAGATCATCAAGGCCATGCTCCTGATCGCCGGAGCCGCTGTCATGACCTTCTGGGTCCTCGCGATCTACGGCTTCAACCTCTCGGACCTGCTGGGCGGCGCGGTGGAAACCTCGGGCAACCCGAACCTGCTCAACCCGGGACTGCAGTACGGCAAGACCGAGACCTCCAAGGTCGACTTCCTGTCCCTCGGCCTGGCCCTGGTACTCGGCACCGCAGCCCTGCCGCACGTGCTGATGCGCTTCTACACGGTTCCGACCGCAAAGGAAGCCCGAAAGTCCGTGGTGTGGTCCATCTGGCTCATCGGCATCTTCTACCTGTTCACCCTGGTCCTGGGCTACGGCGCAGCTGCGCTGGTGGGTGCCGACACCATCAAGGCCGCCCCGGGCGGCGTCAACTCGGCCGCGCCGCTGCTCGCCTTCCACCTCGGCGGTCCGCTGCTCCTGGGCTTCATCTCGGCGGTGGCCTTCGCGACCATCCTGGCCGTCGTCGCCGGCCTGACGATCACCGCGGCGGCATCCTTCGCACACGACATCTACGCCAGCGTCATCGCCAAGGGGAAAGCCGACGCCGCCACCGAGGTCAAGGTTGCCCGCCGCACCGTGGTGGTGATCGGGCTGCTGGCCATCGCCGGCGGCATCTTCGCCAACGGACAAAATGTCGCGTTCCTCGTGGCGCTCGCCTTCGCCGTGGCTGCCTCCGCCAACCTTCCGACCATCCTCTACTCGCTGTTCTGGCGCCGGTTCACCACCCAGGGAGCCCTGTGGAGCATGTACGGCGGATTGTCCGCGGCCATCATCCTGATTGCGCTCTCCCCGGTGGTTTCCGGGGCCAAGACGTCGATGATCCCCGGCGCCAACTTCGCCATCTTCCCGCTGAGCAACCCGGGCATCGTCTCCATCCCGCTCGCGTTCTTCCTGGGCTGGCTGGGCACCGTCCTGGACAAGCGGAAGGAAGACGCCACAAAGCAGGCCGAAATGGAGGTCCGTTCCCTGACCGGGGTGGGCGCCGAGAAGGCTACCAACCACTAGAAAGGCCGCACCAACAGAGAAGCTCCCGTGCAGCAGCACGGGAGCTTCTCCCATGGATGGGCGCCAGCTTGGACTGAGTTTTCCGAGGTCAGCGCTGGGGCCTCAGCCGAATGTTCACCATCTTCAGTTCATCGTGGCCCTCGAAGCGGTAGGCCAGTTCCACGCTTTTCGTGTCGCAGTCGATCGTTCCGGCGACGTCGGCGGCGTTGGAGCCGTTGTTGGAGCTGACGTTGAGGGTTGAAAAGTTCGGTTTGCAGCTGCCGTCAAGCTCCAGGCTCTGCACGCCCGCGGCGAACTCTTCCGGGGAAATCTTACGCATGAGGGCCGGATCCAGGTACTTCTCGTAGGCGGTGCTGACCTCGCCGGCGATGATCAGCTTCGTGAAATCGTCCGCGATGCCCCGTGCCTGGTTGGTGGCTCCGCCCACCACGTTGAGCAGGACGACGACGCCGGCACTCACCAGCAGGAGCACACCGCCGACGATCCCGAGGACAATCCACAGGGCCTTGCGGCTCTTTTTCGGGGGCGGCTGCCCCGGCCCGCCGTAGTACGGAGGTGCGCCGCCGCCGGGTGGCGGGTAGCTGGGAGCCGCGCCGGTCGCGGGTGGCGGGTAGCTGGGTGCCGCGTAGTTGGGCACCGCGGCGTCGGCGGGGGGCCCGGGCGGCGGGGCGTAGTACGGAACGGGCGGCTGGCCGGGCGCCGGGTGGCCGGCTGCAGGCTCATGCCCGGGCTGCGGCGGTACCGGGCGGTGTGGTTCCTCGGGACTGCTCACGGTTCAAGCCTTTCCGGCAGTCCAGACAAGCCACTGCCTGTTGCACTGGGCCGCGTGCGCAGACCCAAGGACTCAGGGGGACCCAACGGACACAGCCTAGCGCCGCGGCCGCCCACGGCACAGATGAAAAGCGGATCAGTTATCGGCGGATCCGCGCTCCAGCAGGGGCTGGATCCGGAACGGGATCAGCTCGCCCATCGCCAGTGCGGTATCGGTCCGGTCCACGCCGTCGCACGCCAGTATCTTGCCGTTGATCCGGAACAGGTCCTCGGCGTCGAGCGCCACCACCCGCAGGAGCAGATCGGCCGAGCCCGTCAGGCCGTAGCCCTCCAGGATTTCCGGAATCCCGGCGAGCTCGACGGCGAGGGGTCCGAGCTTCTGCTGCTGGACGTGGACGGAGATGAAAGCCATCAGCGGGTATCCCAGGGACACCGGGTTGATCCGCCGCTCGAAGGAGAGGAACACGTGCTTCTTCTCCAGCTGGGCCATCCTGGCCTGCACCGTATTGCGCGAGAGTCCGAGCTTCTGGGCGAGGGCAACCACGGTCCGCCGGGGGTCCCGCGCCATGGCTGAAAGCAGGCGGGTGTCAGTGCCATCCAAGGTTTGCATAATGCGCAAGATTAGCACGGTTGACGGACGCCAAACAGGGCATAATGCTCAATATTTTTGCGGGTGGTTGTACCCGATGAGCATTGTGAGTAGGGTCACAATTATCCGGGGCAACGGCGCCCGGGCGGCTGGCGCGCCGCGGGATCACGAGTCCTGCGAGTTCCGGTCAGACGACGTCAGAAGGTGCGGACAACAGTGTTTACCGACGACGCGGGCAAGGGCGGCATTGCCGCCGGGGGCCCCGGAAACAGTGAAAATTCTATGAGGCGGACGGGCGGCGACCTCGTCCAGCTCATCACCCCGGCGGGCGAGCGCATCAGCCATCCCGAGTTCGATCCCTGGCTCCAGGACGTCAGCGATGAGCAGCTCTGCGCGCTCTATGAGGACATGGTGGTCATCCGCCGGATCGATGCCGAAGCCACGGCCCTCCAGCGGCAGGGCGAACTGGCACTGTGGCCGCCACTGCTCGGCCAGGAAGCATCCCAGATCGGCTCGGCCCGCGCCCTCCGCGAGGACGATTTTGTCTTCCCGAGCTACCGCGACAACGGCGTCGCCTACTGCCGGGGAGTGAAGCCGGAGGACCTCGTCCGTGCCTGGCGGGGCAATGCCTCCGCCGGCTGGGACCCGTTCACCGTCAACGTTGCCACCCAGCAGATCATCATCGGTGCGCAGAGCCTGCACGCCACGGGCTACGCCATGGGCATCCAGAACGACGGCGCCGACTGCGTCGCCGTGGCCTACTTCGGCGACGGAGCCACGAGCGAAGGCGACGTCAACGAAGCCATGGTCTTCGCCGCGAGCTTCCAGGCGCCTGTCGTCTTCATCTGCCAGAACAACCACTGGGCCATTTCCGAACCCGTCCGGCTGCAGTCCCACATCCAGCTCGCGGACCGCGCCTCAGGCTTCGGCATCCCCAGCATGCGGGTAGACGGCAACGATGTCCTCGCCGTCATGGCAGCCACCCGCATTGCCCTGGACCGTGCCCGGCGCGGCGGCGGCCCCACCTTCATCGAGGCCGTGACCTACCGGATGGGCCCGCACACGACGGCGGACGACCCCACCCGCTACCGGGATGCCAACGAACTCGAGGACTGGGCCGCCAAGGACCCGATCAGCCGGATGAAGTCGCTGCTCGAGCGCAAGGGACTGCTGACCGCGGACCTTGAGGCCGCCGTCGCCGCGCAAGCTGACGCAGTGGCCAAGGAACTCCGGGCCGGGACCATCAACATGCCCGAGCCGCAGCCGCTGGATATCTTCAAGCACGTGTACAGCACGCCCAACTCCTGGCTGGACCGCCAGCAGGAGCACTACTCCCGTTACCTGGCTTCTTTCGGCGATCCCGCAGAAGCCGCTTCTGAAGAAGGTGCACGCTGATGACGCAGATGACCTTTGCCCGAGCCATCAATTCGGGCCTGCGCAAGTCCCTCGAAAACGATCCCAAGGTGGTCCTGATGGGCGAGGACATCGGCGCCCTTGGCGGCGTCTTCCGTGTCACGGACGGGCTGCAGAAAGACTTTGGGAAGCACCGCGTCGTGGACACCCCGCTCGCCGAGTCCGGCATCATGGGCACCGCCGTCGGCCTGGCATACCGCGGCTGCCGTCCGGTGGTGGAGATCCAGTTCGACGGTTTCATCTACCCGGCGTTCGACCAGATCGTCAGCCAGGTCGCCAAGATGCACTACCGCACCCAGGGCGCCGTCAAGATGCCCATCACCATCCGCGTGCCCTTCGGCGGCGGCATCGGCTCGCCGGAGCACCACTCGGAATCGCCCGAGGCCTACTTCACCCACACCTCGGGGTTGCGCGTGATCAGCGTGTCCAACCCCCAGGACGCCTACACAATGATCCAGCAGGCCATCGCCTCCGACGATCCCGTCCTGTACTTCGAGCCCAAGCGGCGCTACCACGACAAGGGCGAGGTGGACGAGAGCGTCGACCTGAGTTCTGCCTTGTCCATGGAAAAGGCCCGCGTTGTCACCGAGGGCACGGACGTCACCCTCGTGGCCTACGGCCCGCTCGTCAAGACCGCCCGCGACGCCGCCCTGGCGGCCGCCGACGAAGGCATCTCGGTTGAGGTCATCGACCTGCGCTCGCTGGCACCACTGGACTTCGCCACCCTTGAGGCCTCGGTCCGCAAAACCGGCCGTCTGGTCATCACGCACGAGGCCAGCCAGTCCGGCGGCCTCGGCGCCGAAGTCGCCGCGAGCATCACCGAGCGCTGCTTCTACCACCTCGAGGCCGCTCCCGTCCGCGTGACCGGCTTCGATGTTCCCTACCCTTACTCCAAGCTGGAAATGCACCACCTGCCGGGCCTTGACAGGATTCTCGACGGCGTCGACCGTGCCCTCGGCCGCCCCAACTCCCTCAGCGGGCTGGAAGGATGAGCGCCACCATGATCAAGGAATTCAGGCTCCCGGACCTCGGCGAGGGACTGACGGAATCGGAAATCGTCGCCTGGAAGGTCGCGGTAGGGGATACCGTCACCCTCAACCAGATCATCGCCGAGGTAGAGACGGCCAAGGCCGTCGTCGAGCTGCCCTCGCCGTTTGCCGGCGTTGTCGCGGCCCTGCACGAACAGCCCGGCACCGTTGTTGAAGTCGGGAAGCCGATCGTCTCCTTCGAGATCGAGGGCGACGACGGCGCCGCCGGTTCCGCCGGTGCCGGTGCGGACGGGGCCGCCGCCGGCAAGCGTGAGCCGAACCTCGTGGGCTATGGCGCCGTCCTGGAAGCCTCCGGTCGGCCGGCCCGCCGCGCCCGCACCTTCGCGGCCCCGGCGGCCCCTCCGGCCGTCGCGGCCGAGCCGGTGGCACCGGTCCGTGCTGCTGGGCCGGCCGAAACCCAGCCGGTCGAAACCTCGCCGGCCGCAACCACAGCTGGCGACATGTCGCCGGGGGAGCGCCCGCGGTCCACGCCTCCGGTGCGCAAGCTGGCCAAGGATCTCGGCGTCGACCTCGAGGCCGTGACCGGTACCGGGGAGCGCGGGCTCATCACCCGCGACGATGTGCTGAACTTCGTCGGCGGCGGGGACCTGCCCACGGCCGCCCAGGAACCCGCCGGTGCGACGGCGCAGGCCGCATGGCTTGTCCAGGCCCCGGGCGAGCGCGAGACCCGCACGCCGATCAAGGGCGTACGGAAGTTCACCGCGGCTGCCATGGTGGCCAGTGCCTTCACTGCGCCGCACGTCACCGAGTTCCTGACCGTCGACGTTACGCCCACGATGGAGCTGCTGGCACGGCTCAAGGCCAGCCGCGCGTTCGCCGGGTACAAGCTCACCCCGCTGACACTCGTGTCCAAGGCCGTGCTGATTGCGTTGCGCAACCACCCGACCCTCAACGCCCGGTGGGACGAGGCCAACCAGGAGATCGTCCAGTTCAACTACGTGAACCTGGGCATCGCGGCTGCGACCCCGCGGGGGCTGACCGTTCCGAACATCAAGGACGCGGACCGGATGTCCCTCATGGATCTCTCCTCGGCCCTGACGGAACTGACGGACACGGCCCGGGCCGGGAAGACAAGCCCTGAGGCGCTCTCCGGCGGCACGATCTCCATCACGAACATCGGCGTCTTCGGCATTGACGCCGGCACGCCCATCCTGAATCCGGGCGAGGCAGCCATCCTGGCCCTCGGCGCGGTCCGGAAGATGCCGTGGGAGTACAAGGACGAGGTCGCGCTGCGCCAGGTCATGACGCTCAGCCTGTCCTTCGACCACCGGCTGGTCGACGGCGAGCAGGGCTCGCGGTTCCTCCAGGACCTCGGGGCCATGCTGGCCGATCCGGGCATGGTCCTCGCGATGGTCTAGGTCCCTGCGACACAGCTGCCGGCTGCCCCGTCCGAAAGGAAGGGGCGGCCGGCAGCTTCGTGGTGTGCGGGGCCGACCCGCGGACCCGGGAGGGCGCCCGGGACCGGGGAGTTGCTTAGCTGAGCGGCTCGGTGGGGGCCGGTGCCAGGAGCGCGGCCAGCGCCATGCTTTCCAGCAGCGGCCTGGCGCGGCGGACGCCGATCCGGCGTCCGTGGCTGCGCACCGAGTGCGGGGTCGAATTGATCAGCCCGAACGTGGCGTGCGCGCGCATCCGCAGTTCGGCGGCCTCCCTACCCTCGTGCAGTCCGGCCAGCACGTCCACCCAGAGTTCAACGTAGTTGCGCTGAAGCGTGCGGACCTCGGCCTGGTCCTCGCCGGCCAGGTTGCTGAAGTCCTGGTCCTGGACCCGGATGACGTCCGGGTTGCTCAGGGCAAAGTCGACGTGGAAGGCCACCAGCCCGCCCAACGCCGCCAGATCGCCGTCGGAATCGGCCACTACCTTGCGGCCGCCGTCGAGCAGGTCCTGGCTGACACTGAGCAGCAGGGCGCCGAGGACGGCCTGCTTGCCGGCGAAGTGACGGTAGACCGCCGGTCCGCTGACGCCGGCCGCGGCCCCGAGATCCTCCAGGGAAACGCGGTTGAAGCCCTCCAGGGCAAAGAGCGCAGCGGCGGCGGACAGGAGGGCCTGCCGCCTGTTCGCCTTCGCCTGGCTGCGCTGCGTTGAGGCTGCCTGGGTTGACGGAAGCTGGGCAGTCTGGCTGGGCTCGGTCACCGGCGCATCCCCTCGTTGCAAAATGATCCCTGTGTTGGACATCACAGTTAATAGAGACTAACCTAAATCTCAGTTATGCGGTACTAACCGAAATAGTCGGGCGGCCTGAGTTGCCGCTCGGGCGCGCAAGTCCGCGCAGGTCAGGGAACGGAAGCAGTCAATGGAGACAATCGCCAGCCGGGTGGATGCGACGAGCACCGCCTACGCCGCGAACCGGGAGGCCCAACTGGGGCTGGCCGGCGAGCTGAGGGAACGGCTCGCCACCGCCGCGCTGGGCGGGCCCGCGAAGTCCCGGGAACGCCACGTGGCGCGCGGCAAGCTCCTGCCGCGCGAGCGCATTGACCAGCTGCTCGACGACGGCAGCCCCTTCCTGGAGATCGCCCCGCTGGCCGCGGACGGCATGTACGACGGCGACTCGCCCGGTGCAGGCGTCATTGCCGGCATCGGGCTGGTGCACGGCCGCCAGGTGCTGGTCATTTCCAACGACGCCACAGTCAAGGGCGGCACCTACTATCCGATGACAGTGAAGAAGCACCTCCGCGCGCAGGAAATCGCGCTGGAGAACCGGCTGCCCTGCATCTACCTCGTGGACTCCGGCGGGGCGTTCCTGCCCAAGCAGGACGAGGTCTTCCCGGACAAGGAACACTTCGGCCGGATCTTCTTCAACCAGGCGAGGATGTCCGCGGCGAAGATCCCGCAGATCGCGTCCGTGATGGGCTCCTGCACCGCCGGCGGCGCGTACGTTCCGGCGATGAGCGACGAGACCGTGATTGTCCGCAACCAGGGCACCATCTTCCTGGGCGGCCCGCCGCTGGTGAAGGCCGCGATCGGCGAAATCGTGACCGCGGAGGAACTTGGCGGCGGCGACGTGCACTCGAAGATTTCCGGGGTCACGGACCACCTGGCCGAGAACGATGAGCATGCCCTCCAGATCGTCCGCGACATCGTCTCCACCCTGCCGAAGCCTGCCGCACCCGTCTGGGACGTGGACACCGCCGTCGAGCCCGTTGCCGACCCGGATGAGCTCTACGGTGCCGTGCCCACGGACGTCAACGCCCAGTACGACGTGCGTGAGGTCATCGCCCGGCTGGTCGACGGCAGCCGGTTCCACGAGTTCAAGAAAAACTACGGCACCACCCTGGTCACGGGCTTCGCCAAGCTGCACGGCCACCCCGTGGGCATCGTGGCGAACAACGGCGTGCTGTTCAGCGAGTCCTCCCTCAAGGGAGCCCACTTCATCGAACTGTGCGACCAGCGCGGGATCCCGCTGATCTTCCTGCAGAACCTCTCCGGCTTCATGGTCGGCAAGGACTACGAACAGGGCGGCATCGCCAAGAACGGCGCCAAGATGGTCACCGCCGTCGCCACCGCCCGCGTGCCCAAGCTGACCGTCGTGATCGGCGGGTCCTTTGGCGCCGGGAACTACTCGATGTGCGGACGCGCCTACTCCCCGCGCTTCCTGTGGATGTGGCCGGCGTCGCGGATCTCCGTGATGGGCGGCAACCAGGCTTCCAGCGTGCTCGCGACCGTGAAGCGGGACCAGTACGAGGCCCGCGGCGAGGAATGGTCCGCCGCGGACGAGGAAGCCTTCAAGGCCCCCATCAAGGCCCAGTACGAGGACCAGGGCAGCCCCTACTACTCCACCGCCCGCCTCTGGGACGACGGCGTGATCGACCCCGCGGACACCCGCACCGTCCTGGGACTGGCGCTCGACGTCGTCTCCCGCGCCCCGCTGCCGGAGACCTCCTTCGGCCTCTTCCGGATGTGAGCCAGCCATGAACCTTTCTTCGCCGACCATCTCTTCGCCCACCACGCCTTCCGTGGCCACCCCTCCAGCCACCCCCACAACCGGCACCCCGTTGTTCGGCACCGTGCTCGTCGCCAACCGCGGCGAAATCGCCTGCCGCGTCATCCGGACCCTGCGCGCCCTCGGCATCCGTTCGGTCGCCGTCTATTCCGACGCCGACGCCGACGCGCGGCACGTGCGGGAAGCCGACGTGGCGGTCCGGATCGGCCCCGCCGCGGCCACCGAGAGCTACCTCAAGATCGAGGCCATCATCCAGGCCTGCCGCGACACCGGCGCCGAGGCCGTGCACCCCGGCTACGGCTTCCTGAGCGAGAACGTCGACTTCGCCCGTGCCCTCGAAGCCGCCGGGATCACGTTCATCGGCCCCGGCGTCGAATCCCTCAACGTCATGGGCGACAAGATCCGCTCCAAGAACCACGTCACCGGCTACGGCGTCCCCGTGGTCCCGGGCATCGCTGAACCCGGCATGAGTGACGCGCAGCTGATCGAGGCCGCGGCCGGCGTCGGGTTCCCGCTGCTGATCAAGCCCTCCGCCGGCGGCGGCGGGAAGGGCATGCACATCGTCGAACGCGCCGAGGACCTGGAAGCCACCCTGGCCACCGCACGCCGGGTCGCCGCGAGTGCGTTCGGCGACGACACCTTGTTCCTGGAACGGCTCGTGCTCACGCCGCGGCACATCGAGGTCCAGATCCTGGCGGACAACCACGGCAACGTCATCCACCTGGGGGAGCGCGAGTGCTCGCTGCAGCGCCGCCACCAGAAGGTCATCGAGGAAGCACCGTCCCCGCTGCTGGAATCCCTGCCCGACGGAGCGGAGATCCGCGCCCGGATCGGCGAGGCCGCCTGCCAGGCCGCGCGCAGCGTCCACTACTCCGGCGCCGGGACCGTGGAATTCCTGGTCTCGGACGCCGCCCCGGACGAGTTCTTCTTCATGGAGATGAACACCCGCCTGCAGGTCGAACACCCGGTCACCGAGATGGTCACCGGCATTGACCTCGTCGAATGGCAGGTGCGCATCGCCGCCGGCGAGGAACTTACGGTGACCCAGGCCGACGTCGTCCTGACCGGCCACTCCGTGGAGGCACGCGTCTACGCTGAGGTGCCGGAGAAGAACTTCCTGCCCTCCGGCGGTGAAGTGCTGCTGCTGGACGAATTGCCCGGCCCGGCCCAGCGCCCGAGTGCTCCGGCCCGCAACGAAGTCGAAACGGCCCACGGCCGCGTCCGGGTGGACTCCGCCCTCGTCCACGGACTCGAGATCTCCTCCAGCTACGATCCGATGATTTCCAAGGTCATTGCCTGGGGCCAAGACCGAACGACTGCCCTCGATACCTTGGACGAGGCGCTCGCCGGGTACACAGTGCTGGGCATCGATACCAACGTCGAATACCTGCGGCTGCTGATCAACGACGCCGACGTCCGCGCCGGCCGGCTCGACACCGGCCTGATCGAACGCAAGATGCCGGAATTCAGCTTCCGGCGGGTGGGCGACAGCGAACTTGTGGTCGCCGCACTGTACGCCTTGGCCATGGCGGAGGAAGCCAAGCAGGAGGAGCGTGAAGGCAGCCCGTGGCAGCGCCGCGACGGCTGGCGGATCGGTGCGCCGGCGCCGCGCCGGATCAGCCTGGGAACCCCCGACGGGGGCGTCGCCACAGTGGAGGTGAGGGGCCCGGTCGCGGGGGAGCAAGTCACTGTAAGGGTTAACGGAGGTCCGCAGCTCACAGCCTTCATGGAGTTCACCGCGCGGGATCGCCCGGTGCTCACCCTCGAGGGCGAGACCAGCAGTTATGCACTTGCACCCGTTCGCACCGGTCCCCCCGCCCAGAGCTGGATGGCTCCCGATCCCCGCGTCCTGTCGGAAATCTTCCTCGGCAGCGAGGGCTGGTCCTGCCGCCTCGAGGTGCTCACCCGGGAGACCCGGCTTGCCCGGGTGTTGGCGGCGATCGAACGCGAGGAAGGCGCCGCCGACCCGGCGGTGCGCTCGCCGATGCCCGGCACCGTGGTGTCCGTGTCCGTCAGCAACGGCGACACCGTGGAGGCCGGCCAGGTCCTGCTCTCGGTCGAAGCCATGAAGATGGAGCACCAGCTCGTGGCGCCCCTGGACGGAACCGTCCACATCAGCGTCGGCTCCGGCGACCTCGTCAAGGCAGACCAGGTGCTGGCGACGATCCACCCCGCCGTCCCGACGGAGCCCTCGAAAGCCGAGGACACGATCGAGGAAGCGGTCATCGCCATGGGCGCGGCCGAATGACCGCACCCTACTGACACCACCGCCCTCACCCCGGCTGACCAACCACAGCGCAGCCAACACCCCTTTTCACCAGACCACAGATGTACCTCAGACACAGGAGACACCCCATGGCAGATTTTGAACTCAGCGAGGACTACCAGATCCTTAGCGACACCGTCCGCGAATTCGCCGACGAGGTGGTGGCCCCTGTCTCCGCCAAGCACGACGAAGAGCACAGCTTCCCCTACGAGGTCGTCTCCCAGATGGCGGACATGGGCCTGTTCGGCCTGCCGTTCCCGGAAGAGTTCGGCGGCATGGGCGGGGACTACTTCGCTCTGGCCCTGGCCCTGGAACAGCTCGGCCGGGTGGACCAGTCTGTCGCGATCACCCTCGAGGCCGGCGTCTCGCTCGGTGCGATGCCGATCCACCGCTTCGGCAACGAGGCGCAGAAGCAGGAATGGCTGCCGCTGCTGGCCTCCGGCAAGGCGCTCGCCGGCTTCGGCCTGACCGAGCCGGAAGCCGGCTCGGACGCCGGCGGGACGAAGACCACCGCCAAGCTGGGCGGCGGAGAGTGGGTCATCAACGGCAACAAGGAGTTCATCACCAACTCCGGCACCGACATCACCAGGCTCGTCACCGTCACCGCGGTCACCGGCCAGGAGGAACGCGCGGACGGCAGCATCAAGAAGGAAATCTCCACCATCCTGGTGCCCACCAACACTCCGGGCTTCACCGCGGAAAAGGCCTACAACAAGGTCGGCTGGAACGCCTCGGACACCCACCCGCTGACGTTCAACAACGTCCACGTCCCCGAGGAGAACCTGCTCGGTACCCAGGGCCGCGGCTACGCCAACTTCCTCTCCATCCTGGACGAAGGCCGGATCGCGATCGCGGCCCTGGCCGTCGGCGCCGCCCAGGGATGCGTGGACCAGTCGGTGAAATACGCCAAGGAACGCAGCGCGTTTGGGCAGAACATCGGCAAATACCAGGCCATCGCATTCAAGATCGCCCGGATGGAAGCCCGCGCCCACACGGCCCGCCTGGCCTACTACGACGCGGCCGCCCGGATGCTTGCCGGCAAGCCGTTCAAGACGCAGGCGGCCATCGCTAAGATGGTCGCAGGCGAGGCAGCCATGGACAACGCGCGGGACGCCACCCAGGTGTTCGGCGGCTATGGCTTCATCAACGAATTCACCGTGGCGCGCCACTACCGCGACTCCAAGATCCTTGAAGTCGGCGAGGGCACCACGGAGGTCCAGCTGATGCTGATCGCCCGCGAACTGGGACTGTAGCCGGCCGGAAGGATCACCGATGATCAACAAAGTTGTTGCCAGCGCCGCCGAGGCTGTCGCGGACATCCACGACGGCGCCTCGCTCGCCGTCGGCGGGTTCGGGCTGTGCGGCATTCCCGTGACGCTGATCGAGGCCCTGCATGAGCGCGGTGCCACGGACCTGGAAACCGTCAGCAACAACTGCGGCGTCGACGACTGGGGCCTCGGGATCCTGCTCAAGGACGGCCGGATCCGGCGCACCATCAGCTCCTACGTGGGGGAGAACAAGGAGTTCGCCCGGCAATACCTTTCCGGCGAGCTGGAGGTGGTCCTCACCCCGCAGGGCACGCTGGCCGAAAAGCTGCGCGCCGGCGGCGCGGGTATCCCCGCGTTCTACACCCCGGCCGGCGTCGGCACCCAGGTGTCCGAAGGCGGCCTGCCGCAGAAGTACGACGCCGAGGGCAACGTCGCGATTGCCTCCGCCCCGAAGGAAGTCCGCAGCTTCCACGGCGCCGAGTACGTGCTGGAGGAATCGCTGACGCCCGACTTCGGCCTCGTGCACGCCTGGAAGGGTGACCGCCACGGCAACCTCGTCTTCCACGCCACGGCCATGAACTTCAACCCGCTGTGCGCCATGGCAGGGAAGATCACCATCGCCGAGGTCGAGGAGCTCGTGCAGCCGGGGGAGCTGGACCCGGAGCACGTCCACGTCCCGGGGATCTTCGTCCAGCGCGTGGTTCTGGCCCCGCAGGGCGAGAAACGCATTGAAAAGCGGACGGTTGCGGTGGCCACCAGCGCCTCCGGCACACCAAAACTGTCGCCGGAGCAGGCAGGAGCCTAGCCGTGGAAACGAACAAAGCCGCAGAGGCCCCGCCCCGTCCCGAGGCCGTGCGCCACGAATACCGGCGCTCCGCCGTCGAACACGCCGCCGGTGCTGAGGGCAAGGGCTGGACCCGCAATGAACTCGCGGCCCGCGTCGCGCAGGAACTGCACAACGGCCAGTACGTCAACCTCGGCATCGGCATGCCGACGCTGATACCCAACTACATTCCGGCCGGCGTCGAGGTGGTGCTGCATTCGGAGAACGGCATCCTGGGCGTCGGGCCGTACCCGGCCGAGGATGAAGTCGACCCCGACCTGATCAATGCCGGCAAGGAAACCGTCACGGTCAACAAGGGCGCGGCGTTCTTCGATTCCGCAGCCTCCTTCGGCATGATCCGGGGCGGCCACGTGGACGTGGCCGTGCTCGGCGCCATGGAGGTCGCCGTCAACGGCGACCTCGCCAACTGGATGATCCCGGGCAAGATGGTCAAGGGCATGGGAGGCGCGATGGACCTGGTGTTCGGGGCCAAGAAGGTGATCGTGATGATGGATCACGTGGACCGCAACGGCAAGCCGAAAATCGTGGAAACCTGCACGCTGCCGTTGACCGGCAAAGGCTGCGTGGACCGGATCATCACCGACCTCGCCGTGATCGACGTCGTGACCGAGGGCGGGAAGTCCCGGCTGGTGCTGCGGGAACTGGCGCCGAACGTGTCCGTGGAGGACGTCGTGGCGGCCACCGGAGCCGAACTCTTTGAGGAAGACCAGGAACTGACCGTATGAGTGATGCAGGCACGACTTCACCGGGCACAGGCGCGCACCCGGGTACCGGCACCCCCCGGGTGATTGAGCAGCGCGGCCTCTATTTCGATGAGCTGGATGAGGGCGTGGTCTACGCCCACCGGCCGGGCCGGACGGTCACGGAGACGGATAACGTCCTGTTCACCACCATGACCATGAACACCCAGGCCCTGCACCTCGACGCGGCCTGGAGCGCCGGGCAGCCCTTCGGCCAGCGGCTGATGAATTCGATGTTCACCCTGGCCACCGTGGTGGGCCAGTCCGTGCCGCAGCTGACCCAGGGCACCATCATCGCCCAGCTCGGCCTGATGGATGTGTCTTTTCCGCACCCGCTGTACCACGGGGACACCCTCTACACGGAGACGGTGGTGACCGGGAAGAGGCTGTCCGCGTCCCGCCCGGGGCAGGGCATCGTGACCATGCAGCACACCGGACGGAACCAGCACGGGGACGTGGTGGCGCTCGCCGCCCGCAGTTGCCTGATGTGGACACGCGAGGCCCACGCCGCTGCCGAGCTGGAAGCGGCGCAAAAGGGGAGAATAGAGACATGAGTTTCCTGATGGGCCCTGCCCTGCTGTTCTGCCCCGCCGACCGCCCCGAGCGGTACCAGAAAGCCGCGGAACGCGCCGATACCGTGATCGTAGACCTTGAGGACGCCGTTGCCCCTGCCGACAAGCAGCGGGCCCGCGGCGCCATCCTTGCCCAGCTTGGCGCCACCGGCGACGTCCCGGAACTGGATCCGTCCCGCACGATCGTACGGGTCAACCCGGCCGGCACGGACGAGTTCGAGAAGGACCTGCACTGCCTCAAGCA
The DNA here is from genome assembly GCF_056406115.1 of Arthrobacter sp. P1_D4. Taxonomy (NCBI): domain Bacteria; kingdom Bacillati; phylum Actinomycetota; class Actinomycetes; order Micrococcales; family Micrococcaceae; genus Arthrobacter; species Arthrobacter sp. P1_D4. The sequence goes on from NZ_JBFUAU010000008.1 coordinate 159,629, forward strand.
CACGCCCTACCGGCACATCATGCTGGCCAAGGCGGAGAGCGCTGCCCAGCTGAGGGAACTCGAGGGCTACAGCGTAATTGCCCTCTGCGAGACGGCCGCCGGCGTCCTCAACGCCGCCGCCATCGCCGCCGAGCCCAATGTGGTGGCCCTGATGTGGGGTGCGGAGGACCTGCTGGCATCGCTCGGCGGAACCTCGAGCCGGGCGGAGGACGGCAGCTACCGGGCCGTCGCGCTGCACGCCCGTTCCAGCGTGCTGCTGGCCGCCGGCGCCTTCGGCAAGGACGCGATCGACGCCGTTTACGTCAACATCCCGGATCTGGCCGGTCTGGCCCTCGAATCCCGTGACGCGGTGGCATCCGGATTCTCGTCCAAGGCCTGCATCCATCCGGACCAGGTGGCCGTCGTCCGCGAAGCCTACGCACCCTCCGAGGCCGACGTCTCGGCAGCCGCGGAGCTGCTCGATGCCGCCTCCGCAGCCGGCTCGGGCGTCTTCCAGTTCAAGGGCAAGATGGTCGACGGGCCCATCCTCAAGCACGCCGCGTCCACACTGCGCCGCGCGGGCCGCGTCGGGTCCTGACCGCGGGACGGCTACCCACCGACACGTGCTCTGGGTTAGTGGGCTGGCCGGCGTCCCGGGGCTGGCGCCGGGCATCGTCGTGGATGCACCTCGACCAGTCTCCGCGGCCACTGCCAATGGGTCCCTGAGTGGCTGCCGGCGTCCCGGAGGATGGCCGGGCATCGTCGTGGGTGCCGAGGTGGGATCCGGCCGGGGTTGACTTCGTCGATTCGCCTCAGATGGCCGGATTGGCTGGTCCTATTGCGGCCATCTGCGTCGAATGGGTGGCTTGTGGCTCTGAACCTCGGCCAGTCTCCGCGGCCCGTGCCCCGCATTTGTGCCACGTGTCCCGGGCTGCCCCAAGAACTGGGCATGCTCAGTGTGGCCGTCATGAACTGGGCATGCTCAGTGTGGCCGTCATGAACTGGGCATGCTCAGTGTGGCCGTCATGAACTGGACATGCTCAATGCTGCCTCCAAGAACCGGACATGTCAGCGGCGCCAGAGGTAGCGGTTCTCCGGCCGGCCCGCGGCTCCGTAGCGGGGCGTCAGCCGGGCATGGCCGTGAACTACGAGGTACTCGAGGTAGCGGCGGGCGCTGACCCGGGACAGGCCCAGTTGCAGCGCCAGGCCGGCCGCCGAGACGTCCTCCGGACTGGCCTTCAGTGCCTCGATGACCGCGTCCAGGGTGGGGCGCGACAGTCCCTTGGGCAGCCGTACGGCGGCCTGGTCTGGCTGGGCGGCCTGACCCGCCGGGGTTTCCGCCGCCCCGGACCGGCGGGAGGGCGCCACCAGGCGGTCGATGCTCGCCTGGTCAAGCGGCCCGGAAGCGCCGGAGGCCAGATGGTCCCGCAGCATGACGTACTCGTCGAGCCGTTCGTTCAATGCCTGCGAGGAAAAGGGCTTGACCAGGTAGTGCAGCACACCGCCGGCCATCGCGCCGCGGACCGTGTCAAGCTCCCTGGACGCGGTGATCACGAGGACATCCACGGGCCGCCGGCGCGCGCGCAGCCGCTGCAGGACGTCCAGGCCGGACATGTCCGGCAGATGGATGTCCAGCAACACCAGCTCCGGGCCCAGCTCCGCGGCCAGATCGATGCCCTGCTGCCCGGTGTGGGCCATGGCCACGACGTCGAATCCGCCGCGTGCGAGCAGGAACCCGTGATGGATCCCGGCCACTGCTACGTCATCGTCAATGATGAGGGTGCGTATGGCGCTCATTGGTTTTGTAGTTCCGCCTCTTTTGTCCTGAGCACTACCGAGAAGCAGGCTCCGCCCAACACCGATGAGGATACTGCCGCCCGGCCTCCGCGCCGGAGGGCAACCCGCTGGACCAGGGCCAGCCCAAACCCGCGGCTGTTGATTCCCTCGGACTCCTTGCTGGTCACGCCGGGCTCGAACACTTTAGCGCGTTCAGGAACCGGGACGCCGGGTCCGTCGTCCTCCACCACGATGGTCCGCCCGCCGTCGGCACTCTCGCCCAGCCGGATGGCAACAGTGCTGTCGTAACCCGCAGCGTCCACAGCGTTGTCGATCAGGTTGCCCAGCACCGTGATGACGTCGCCTGAGTCATCAACCGAGCACAGCGAATCCGGGCTGACGATGATCTCGATGCCGCGCTCGGCGCAGACCGTGGACTTGGCGATCAGCAGCGCATGGACCCCGTGGTCGGTGATTCCGGCCGCCAGCGGCCGGTTCGCGAAGACGGCGTCGTTGTGGCTGCGGCCCAGGTATTCGATGGCTTTGTCCTGCTTTCCGAGCTCCAGCAGCCCGGAGATGACGTGCAGTTTGTTGGCAAATTCGTGCGCCTGGGCGCGGAGTGCCTGCGTCACGTCCACGGCGCCGTCGCGGTCACGCAGGACGGTGTGGAGCTCCGTGCGGTCGCGCAGGATCAGCACCTTGCCGACTTCGCGGCCGTCGACGGTGGCCGCATTGACCTTGCCCAGCAGTATCCGTTCACCCGAGAGCACCAGTTCCTCCGTGGCGGATCCGGCCGAGAGCAAGCGGAGGACCGCCGGTTCCAGGCTTGCCTCTGCAGGGGTCCCGGTGATGTCCCCGGCCAGGGCGAGCAGGCGGCGTGCCTCATCGTTGACCAGCGCGACCCTGCCGTCGGCGTCCACCGCCACCAGTCCTTCACCCAGGCCGTGGAGCATGGCGTCGCGCGTTTCCAGCAGGGCAGCGATGTCCTCGGGCTCGAGTTTGTAGATCCGCCGCCACACCAGTTTCGAGACATACATCGCGCCCATCGAACTCAGCAGCGCCGCCCCGAGCAGCCAGCCGAACAGCTGCGGCATGTCCTCATGGAGGTCAGCGGCCAGGGTGCTCTCCAGCACTCCCACGGATGCGGAGCCGATCACGGCGCCTGCCGCATCGAAGATAGGAACCTTCACCCGCCAGGACTCACCGAGTGTGCCCGTCTGGGTACCCACATAGATCTCCCCGGACAGCGGCACGGACGGATCGGTGGAGACCGGCCGGCCGATTTCCGCCGGATTGGGGTGCGACTGCCGGACCCCGTGCCGGTCCGTCACCACCACATAGGTGACGTTGGATGCCTGCCGGATGACTTCCGCGATCGGCTGGATGGTCTGCGCCGGCGACGATGTGCCGAACGCGTTGATGACCGAGGGCAGCTGGGCAACACTTTCGGCGACGCCGATCAGCCTGCCCTTGTAGGCGTCACGGAGCTGTTGTTCCTGCATCCGGATGGTCACGGCCCCCACCACCGTGAGGACAGCCAGCACGATGCCCAGCTGCAATGCGACCAGCTGGAACCGAAGGGGAATCCTGTGAAACATGTCACAAGTTTCCCATTGCGGGCGCAGCCCGCCCGCCAAAAAGACGGCCAGGGCCGTGACCAATATGACCACTACTACCTCTACGGCCAAATGCTGTTGCCGTTCGGCGGGCGCTCCTAGGGTCAGTGACGTGATTCCAATGATGTGCATCACATTCGCTCAAGGAGAAACCATGACTGCCCAGAACTTTTTCACGCGGCCCGCTTTCACGCGTCCCACCCACACACGTCGCGCCGCCCTCATTGCCGGCGCCGCCGGAGTCGTCCTGGCCATGTCCGCCTGCGCGGGAAGCGGAACCGGCACGGCTGCCGGCGGGTCCGCGGGCGCCGATCCGATCAAGAAGCTCAGCATCATCGTCCCGGCCAACCCCGGCGGCGGCTGGGACCAGACCGGACGCGCCATGCAGCAGGACCTGCAGACCAACAAACTCGTCTCCTCCGCCCAGGTCACTAACATTGGCGGCGGCGGCGGGACCAACGGCCTCGCCAAGCTCGCCACCGAGAAGGACGTCAACACCCTCATGGTGATGGGCTACGTCATGGTGGGTGCGGTCGAGACCAATGGCGCCAAGACCCGGCTCGAAGACACCACCCCGATCGCGCGGCTCACCGAAGAGCCGCTGGTTCTCGTGGTGCCGGCGTCGTCGAAATACCAGTCGGTCGCCGACCTCGTCGCGGACATCAAGGCCAACGGCAAGGGCGTGGCCATCACGGGTGGCTCGGCCGGGGGCGCGGACCACATCCTGGCCGGGCAGATCCTGAAATCCCAGGGCGTGGAAGCGGACAAGCTGAACTACATCGGCTACTCCGGCGGCGGCGAGTCCATCGCGGCGCTGCTCGGCAACAAGGTCCAGGCCGGCATCTCCGGCGTGGGCGAGTATGCCGAACAGGTCAAGGCCGGCAAGGTCCGGGCGCTCGCCGTCTCCGGAAAGGCCGAGGCCCCGGCGCTTCCCGGGATCAAGCCGCTCAAGGACCAGGGGATCGACGTCGTGCTGACCAACTGGCGCGGCGTGGTGGCCCCCGGGTCCATCGACGACGCCCAGCGAGCGAAGCTGACCGACGTCGTCACCAAGCTGCACGCGTCCGAGGCCTGGAAGTCCACCCTGACCAAGAACAACTGGGACGACGCGTTCCTGGCCGGTGACGGCTTCAAGACCTTCCTGACCGAGGACATCGCCAAGGTCAAGACCACCCTGACCCAGATCGGCCTGGTCAAGTAACAGTGTCTGACCTCGCATCAACGTCGGCACCCGCCGCGGCGCCCGCCAAACGGCCGACAGGGGAGATCCTGTTCGCCCTCGTGTTCGTCAGCGTGGGCGTCGCGGGCCTGGCGACGGCGGGATCCATTCCGATCCCGCCGTCGGAGACCGGCATCGGCCCGCGGGCCTTCCCCTACATCGTGTGTGGCTTGCTGGTGCTGTGCGGCGCCGGGGTGGTCCTGCAGGTCCTCCGCGGCAAAGTCGGGCAGGCCGAGGACAGCGAAGACCTGGACGTGACCGCCAAGACCGACTGGGTGGCCCTGGCCAAACTCGTGGGTTTCGTGGTGCTGCACATCTTCCTGATCGAGCCGGCCGGCTGGCCGGTGGCCGCCGCCGTGCTCTTCAGCGGTGCCGCCTGGTCCCTGGACGCCAAACCCCTCTGGAAGGCGATCGGCGTGTCCGTGATCCTGGCGCTGGTGCTGCAGTACGTCTTCGGCGGCCTGCTCGGCGTGTCCCTGCCGCCGGGGCCGCTGCTCGAGGGGGTGCCGTTCTTCCATGGATAGCTTCATGCTCCTGCTCGAGGGATTCAGCACCGCGCTGCAGCCCGTCTACCTGCTCTACGCGCTGGGCGGGGTCTTCGTCGGCACCGCCGTCGGGGTGCTGCCCGGCATTGGCCCCGCCATGACCGTGGCCCTGCTCATGCCCATCACGTATGCCCTGGACCCCGCGGCCGCGTTGATCGTGTTCGCCGGGATCTACTACGGCGGCATGTACGGCGGTTCCACCACTTCCATCCTGCTGAACACGCCGGGCGAGTCCTCCTCGATCGTCACGGCGCTTGAAGGGAACAAGATGGCCAAAGCCGGCAGGGGAGCGGCAGCCCTGGCGACGGCGGCGATCGGATCCTTCATCGCGGGCACCATCGCCACGGTCCTGCTGACCTTCCTGGCACCCGTCGTGGCCGACTTCGCCGTCGGCCTCGGCCCCGTGGATTACGTGGCCCTCATGGTGGTGGCCTTCCTGACCGTCGGCGCGCTGCTGGGCGCCTCCGTCCTGCGCGGCCTGGCATCCCTGGCGCTCGGGCTGTTCATCGGCCTGATCGGCATCGATGACAGCACGGCCCAGCAGCGCTTCACGTTCGACAACCCCACCCTGGTGGACGGCGTCGACATGGTCCTCGTGGCCGTGGGCCTCTTTGCCCTCGGCGAGGCGCTATATGTCGCATCGAAGCTGCGGCACGGCCCGGTGGAGCTGATCCCGGTCAGCAAGGGCAAGAACGCCTGGCTGTCCAAGGAGGACTGGAAGCGGTCCTGGAAGCCGTGGCTGCGCGGAACCTTCATCGGGTTCCCGATCGGCACCGTCCCGGCCGGCGGCGCCGACGTCTCCACGTTCCTGTCCTACGCCGCCGAGCGGAAGCTGGCCAAGGGCGCCAACAAGGCCCAGTTCGGCAAGGGCGCGATCGAAGGCGTCGCCGGACCGGAAGCGGCCAACAACGCGGCGGCCGCCGGTGTCCTGGTGCCGTTGCTGACCCTCGGAATCCCGACGACGGCGACGGCGGCCATGATGCTCACGGCGTTCCAGCGCTACCAGATCCAGCCCGGTCCGCTCCTGTTCGAAAACCAGGGCGCGCTTGTCTGGACCCTGATCGCGTCGCTGTACGTCGGCAACCTCATGCTGCTGGTGCTGAACCTGCCCCTGGTGGGCCTGTGGGTGAAGATCCTGCAGATCCCGCGGCCCTACCTCTACGCCGGCATCCTGGTCTTCGCCGCGCTCGGCGCCTTCTCGGTGAACTTCTCCCCGAGCGACGTCGGCATCCTGCTGGTGGTGGGCATCCTGGGCTACTTCATGCGCCGCTACGGCTATCCCGTGGCGCCCATGGTGGTGGCGATGATCCTGGGGCCGATGTTCGAGGTGCAATTGCGGCGTTCGCTGCAGCTCTCGCAAAACGACCCCACGGCCTTGTTCTCCTCGCCATTCGCCCTGGTGGTGTACGTCTCCATGGCACTGATCTTCGCCGCCTCGTGGTGGCTGCGCCGCCGCCAGACAACGTTGGAGGCTGCGCCGGCGAAGGAAGAGGTCTCCGTCTAAGCGCGGGCGTTGAACTGAATTTGCCGCAAATGGCCGGAATGACGACACTCATTCCGGCCATTTGCGGTAAACGGCCCACGGGAACGCACCGCCCCGGGCCGCACCGCGCCGGTCTCACCGCCCCGGGCCGCACCGCGCCGGGCCTCACGCCTCCGACGTCGGGCGCGGCGCGGGGAGCCGCGACGGCGGGATCACGACATACAGCGGGGTCCGGATCCAGCGCTGGCCCGTCGCGCGGAACTCGGCCCGGGTGGAGAAATGGTAGAGGTAGCTGGTGGCACGTATCCAGTGCGGACGTCCGCCGTCGAACGGGTCGTGGCGCAGCAGCCGCAGCGTGGGCCGGTCCGCCGCCAGCAGTTTGGCCAGGAACGCGTAGAACCACTCCTCGTGCACGGTACGCAGCGGCAGGAACCACATCAGCCAGTCCAGGCGCAGGTGGTACGGGGCGTACTGGCGCGGGATGCGCCGGACGTCGCCGGGCTTGCCCTTGAACCCATACTCCCGCCAGTCCGCGTCGTCCCCGGGGTCCTCGTCGAGGGTCCCCTCCACCACGATCTCGATCCGCCGCTTGGTGACGGTGCCGAACGCGCCGTAGGTGTTGACCAGCTGCCAGCGGTTGAAGGATGCGTTCATCAACTGGTGGTGCGAGAAGAGGTTCTCGATGGGCCGGTAGCTGAGCACCACCAGCAGCACAGTGGCGAACACGACCACCACCAGCCAAGGAACCGGCGCCTGGCTGCCCAACCCGGCTGCGCCCACCGCCGCTCCTGCTCCGGCGCCTGCGGGCGCGGACGCGGCATGCCAGTCCAGCGGTATCGCCGGAATCACGGCGTGCGCCACGGGATCGCTGACCGCCGCGAAGGCCAGGATGATCGCCATCCAGTTCAGCCAGGCGAAATTTCCACTCGCCACCAGCCACAGCTGGGTGAAGACGATGATTCCGGCGGCGGCGCTGGCCAGGGGCTGCGGGGCAAAGAGGAAGAAGGGCACCACCAGTTGGGCGAAGTGGTTGCCCAGGACCTCCACCCGGTGCCAGGCCTTGGGGAGCAGGTGGGCCTGCCGGCTCAGCGGCCCCGGCATCGGCTGGGTCTCGTGGTGGTAGTACAGCGCCGTCAGGTCCCGCCATTCCCGGCCGCCCCGGATCTTGATCAGGCCCGCCCCGAACTCCAGCCGGAACACCAGCCAGACCAGCAGGATCAGGATGGTCCGGGGCGGGGGAGTCTGGTCGGAGCCGAGGAAGGCCACCGTGAACCCGGCCTCCAGCAGCAGCATCTCCCAGCCGAAGCCGTAGAACGTCTGCCCCACGTTCACGATCGACATGTACAACAGCCACAGGGCCAGGAACGCGATGAGCGGAACCCACGGCGGCCCGAGCTGCGGCAACCCGGCGATGAGCGTGGCGGCAATGGCCATGCCGCTCCAGCACACCGTCCGCAGCAGCCGGTCCGAGTAGCGCCAGCGGAACAGGCTGGGCCGGCCCAGACGGTTGAAGCCCTCGAGATACGCCGGCACCGGCAACAGGCCGCGCTCGCCGAGGAGGGCCGGGAACTGGTTCAGCGAGGAGAGGAAGGCCACGAAATACAGGGTGGCGGTGCTGCGCTGCAGCACCTGCCGGGCGAACTCGTACTCCGGCGCGTCGAACCACGCGGTCCACTCCACGTTTTCCACGTTACGCCTCCGCCCTGCTGCGTCAACGAGCGGCGGAAGACTCGACCCGGCGGCGTCGAGGTGGCGCTTCACGGCACTGCTGCACGCCGCGACTGCCGTGAAGTGCCACCTCGAGGCGAACGCGGCGCACCGGCGCGGTGCGGGATACTTGAATCATGCAGCCGCGCAAAATCGTCCTCCTCGGGTCCACCGGTTCCATCGGCACACAGGCGATTGACGTCGTCGACGGCGCCCCGCACCTTTTTGAGGTTGTCGCGCTCAGCGCCGGCGGCGGCAACCTCGAACTCCTGGCCCGGCAGGCCGTCCACACCCGCGCCCAGGCTGTCGGTGTCGCCTCCGGGGATGCCTCCGCCCTCCGGGGGATGATCGACGACGCCGCCCGCGCGGCAGGACTCATCGGGTACAGCCCCGAACTCATCACCGGCCCCGACGCCTCCACCCGGATCGCGGAAATCACCGCCGACGTCGTCCTCAACGGCATCACCGGCTCGATCGGACTTGCCCCCACCCTGGCCGCCCTCGCCTCCGGGGCCACGCTGGCACTGGCCAACAAGGAGTCCCTGATCGTCGGCGGCGCCCTGGTCAAGGCCGCGGCCCGCGAAGGGCAGATCGTGCCTGTGGATTCGGAGCACTCGGCCATTGCCCAGTGCCTGCGCTCCGGCTCCGCCGCGGAAGTGGACCGGCTGATCCTGACGGCATCGGGCGGGCCGTTCCGCGGCAAGACCCGGGACGAGCTGCACGACGTCTCGCCGCAGGACGCCCTCGCCCACCCCACGTGGGACATGGGCCTGATGGTCACCACCAACTCCGCCAGCCTGGTCAACAAGGGCCTGGAGGTGATCGAGGCGCACCTGCTCTTCGACATCCCCCTGGAGAAGATCGACGTCGTGGTCCACCCGCAGTCAGTGGTGCATTCCATGGTCCAGTTCGTCGACGGCTCCACGATCGCCCAAGCCTCGCCGCCGGACATGCGCCTGCCCATTGCCCTCGGCCTCGGCTGGCCGGACCGCGTCCCCGGATCCGCCAGGGCCTGCGACTGGAGCAAGGCCACCAGCTGGACGTTCGAGCCGCTGGACACCGTGGCGTTCCCCGCCGTCGACCTCGCGAAGGCGGCCGCCACGCAGGGCAGCACCTTCCCGGCCGTGTTCAATGCCGCGAACGAGGAAGCGGTGATGGCCTTCCACGCCGGGCAGATCCGGTTCACCGACATTGTGGACACCATCGATGCCGTCCTCAGCGAACACTCAGGCTCCTCCGGGCTGACGGTGGAGTCCGTACTGGATGCTGAAAGATGGGCACGCGCCCGCACCCACGAACGTTTAGCCGTAAGAAGCGTCTAGATTGCCAGTTTTCAGGAAGCAGCAGATCACAGCATGAGCCCCGTCCTCCTCTTTGTCCTCGGTGTCGTCTTCGTGGCGATCGGCATCGCCGTGTCCATTGCCCTGCATGAAGTCGGGCACCTGCTCCCGGCCAAGCTCTTCAAGGTCCGCGTGACCAAATACATGATCGGTTTCGGACCCACCGTTTGGTCGAAGAGAAAGGGCGAAACCGAGTACGGCCTCAAAGCCATCCCGCTGGGCGGCTACGTGTCCATGATCGGGATGTACCCGCCGAACAAGGAAGACGGAACCGTCCGCACTTCCAGCACCGGAATGTTCCAGTCACTGGCATCCGATGCCCGTTCCCTGGCCCACGAGGAAATCGGCCCCGGCGACGAAACCCGGGTCTTCTACCGGCTGCCGGTCTGGAAAAAGATCATCATCATGCTCGGCGGGCCCGCGATGAACCTGCTGATCGGCGTCGTGCTGACCGCGGTGCTGCTGATGGGCTTCGGCACCGCCAGCCAGACCACCACGATCGCGGACGTCTCCAAATGCCAGGTCAAGGCCGGCGAGACCGTGGACCCGGACTCCGCCGACTGCAAGCCCACCCCGGCCGCGGCCGCGGGCCTGTTGCCGAACGACACCATCACCTCCTTCGACGGCAAGGCCGTCACCAAGTGGGACGAACTCACCGGCTGGATCCGCGCCTCGGCGGGCCGGCAGGTGAGCATCACCGTGGAGCGCGGCGGCGCCACCGTCTCGACAACCGTCACGCCCGTGCTCTCCGCCCGCCCGGTTCTCGGTCCCGACGGCCGCCAGGCCAAGGCCGCTGACGGAAGCCTGCAGTACCAGGACGTCGGCTTCCTGGGCATCGGCGCGCAGACGGCACTCGTGCAGCAGCCGGCGTCGGCAGTGCTGCCCATGGCGGGGGAGAACATCAAGCAGGTCGCCGGTGTGGTGGTGAACCTGCCGGAGCGCGTGGCCGGCGTGGCCAAGGCAGCCTTCAGCGAGGAACCCCGGGACCCCAACGGCCCCATCAGCGTGGTGGGCGTGGGCCGCGTGGCCGGCGAGGTCGCCGCGATGGAGGAGGTCCCGCTGCAGTCCCGCTTCGCCGCCCTGGTGGGTTTGCTGGCCGGTCTCAACTTCGCGTTGGCCGTCTTCAACCTCATTCCGCTGCTGCCGCTCGACGGCGGCCACATTGCGGGCGCGCTGTACGAGGGGGCCCGGCGCCAGATCGCCAAGCTGTTCGGCCGCCCGGATCCCGGCGCCTTCGATATCGCCAAGCTGCTCCCGGTGACGTATGTGGTGGCGGTGCTGCTGATGGGCATGGGCGCGCTGCTGATCTACGCCGACATCGTCAAGCCGGTCAACCTCTTCGGATAGGCCCGGCATTTCAGCCAAATTCCGCTGACTATCATTCATAAGCCCATTTAGGCTGATTTTAAGTAATCAGTTGAAAATGGTTGATTATTCCCGATCACCTCCCCTAGGCTGGGGTCATGTACGTCATGACAATCGACCAGCGCGGCAGCACGGGCGACATCGACCGGGTTCCCGGCCTCCTGAAGGGGCTCAGCGCGCTCTCCACCGCCGGGCGCTTTGAGCGTTCGGTGGGCGACGAGGTCCAGGGCGTGGTGGAACGGGCCGACGAGGTGGTGGAGATCGCCCTGCACGCCCTGCGCAGCGGCCGCTGGTATGTCGGGATCGGGGTGGGGGAGGTGGACCTGCCGCTGCCGGCCAGCCCGCGCGAAGGCTCCGGTCCCGCCTTCGTGGCGGCCCGGTCCGCCGTCGACCGGGCCAAGGGGGCGGCCGCCCATGTTCCCCTCGCCGTGGTTGCCGGCCGCGACCGCCGTCGGGCAAATGCAAATGCAGCAAACACGGCCGCGGACGGCGCCAGCGGGTCCCAGGGGGCCAGGGCCTGCGCCAATGCGGAGGCGGTGCTCCGACTGATTGGCCGCCTGGTCCAGGACCGGACCGCGGCGCAATGGAAGGTGGTGGACGTGCTGCGCTCGGTGCGGAACGACACCCACGGAACCCACGGCAGCCAAAAAATAGCGGCACAGAAACTCGGAATCACGGAGCAGTCGGTGAGCCGCGCAGTCCTCCGCTCGGGCTGGCAGGAAGAATGGGCCGCGAGGCCGGCCGCAGAACTGCTGCTGACCCTCGCCCACGACAGCACCGAAGGAGAGAAGTGAACGCGCTCTGGATCACGCTGGCCCTGCTCACCGCAGGATTCGTCGGCTGGCCGGTCACTGCCTGGGTGTTCCGCCTCGCCCGCACCATTGATGACCGGGCCGACGCCGGAAGCGGCGCCGGCGCCGGCGGGGACGCAGCCGAGGACCCCGCCGCCGACTCCACCACGGACTCCGACCTCCAGGCGGCCCCGGAACCGGCCGGCCCGGACGCAGCAGCGCCTACCCCGGCAGCGGCGGCCGCCGCGCCGCCCACCGAGACCGTCAGCAGCGTGCGCATCCTGCGCGGCGGTGCCATTATCGGCATCCTGGAACGGTTCGCCGTGTGCCTGGCGATCCTGGCCGGCCAGCCCGTCGCCATCGCCTACGTCGTGGCCATCAAGGGCCTCGGCCGGTTTGCCGAGTTGAAAGCCACCCCGGTGGCCGCCGAGCGGTTCATCATCGGAACCCTCACCTCCATGCTCTGGGCAGCCGGTGTCGCCGCCCTGGCCAAGGTCCTCTTCCTCGGCTGACCGCGTGCCCCGGAGCCTCCGGATGGGAACCGGGCAAACAGGGCGATAGTGTATCCATATGACTGTTTTTGCTGTGGAGTACGTGTACGACGCCGAATCATCCGAGGTCCGCGATGCCAGCCGCCCGGCGCACCGCGAATGGACCGCGGATCTTGCCCGTGAAGGCGCCCTGCTGGCCAGCGGCCCCTACGGCGACGGCGCAGGCGCGCTGCTCATCTTCAAGGCCGCCGATGAGGCGGCCTTGAATGACCTTCTGCGGCAGGACCCCTTCGCAGCCGCCGGTGCCATCTCGGGCACCCGCACCACCGTGTGGGCGCCGCTGACCGGTCTTCTGGCCGAGCACGCCTAGCCCGTCCAGCCCGCACCTTCGCAACTTCGAATTCTAAAAGGGAGTCCATGTGACCTCGGTCAGCCTGGGAATGCCGTCAGCACCGCCCCCCGTTCTTGCCCCCCGCCGCAAGACGCGCCAGATCAAGGTGGGATCAGTCGGCGTTGGCTCCGATTCGCCCATCAGCGTCCAGTCCATGACCACGACGCCGACGACCGACATCAACGCCACCCTGCAGCAGATCGCGGAACTCACGGCCTCCGGCTGCGACATTGTGCGCGTCGCCTGCCCGTCCGCCGATGACGCCGAGGCGCTGCCGATCATCGCCAAGAAGTCCCAGATCCCGGTGATCGCGGACATCCACTTCCAGCCGAAGTACGTCTTCGCCGCGATCGAGGCAGGCTGTGCCGCCGTGCGCGTGAACCCGGGCAACATCCGCAAGTTCGATGACCAGGTCAAGGAGATCGCCCGCGCCGCCAAGGACCACGGCACCTCCATCCGGATCGGCGTCAACGCCGGATCCCTGGAACCGGGCATCATGAAGAAATACGGCAAGGCCACCCCGGAAGCCCTCGTGGAATCCGCCGTCTGGGAGGCCTCGCTCTTCGAGGAGCACGGTTTCCACGACTTCAAGATCTCCGTGAAGCACAACGACCCGGTCATCATGGTTGCCGCCTACGAGATGCTGGCCGAGAAGGGCGACTGGCCCCTGCACCTCGGCGTCACCGAGGCCGGACCGGCCTTCCAGGGCACCATTAAGTCCGCCACGGCGTTTGGCGCCCTGCTCTCCCGCGGGATCGGCGACACCATCCGCGTCTCCCTCTCGGCCCCGCCGGTCGAGGAAATCAAGGTGGGCAACCAGATCCTGCAGTCCCTCAACCTGCGCCCCCGCAAGCTGGAAATCGTCTCCTGCCCGTCCTGCGGCCGCGCCCAGGTGGACGTCTACACGCTCGCCGAGCAGGTCACCGCTGGCCTGGAAGGCATGGAGGTCCCGCTGCGCGTGGCAGTTATGGGCTGCGTGGTCAATGGTCCCGGCGAGGCCCGAGAGGCCGATCTCGGCGTTGCCTCCGGCAACGGCAAGGGCCAGATCTTTGTCAGGGGCGAGGTCATCAAGACTGTCCCGGAGGATCAGATTGTTGAGACACTGATCGAAGAAGCCATGCGTATCGCAGAAGAGATGGGGGACGCCGATGGCGAAGATGCTGTCAAGGGTAGCCCCGTGGTTAGCGTCTCGTAAGGACGACGCCGCTCCCGGCGTCGTCGTCCGGGTGCATGGCGGCGCGGCCACCGGACAAAGGCAGGCGACCGCCGGTACGGCGTCTCCCACGGCCGGGGGCGCCAGCATTCTTGGCGTGTTCGACGGCGGCACCCTCCTCGGCGCCTGCTGGGCCGGCGCCAACCTGGTGCCGATCGAACTGGCGCCCGAGCTCGCCGGTCTCATTGCGATGGCCGCGCACCGCTCCGGGCGCCGCTACGCCTCGATCTTTGGCCCCGCCGAAACTGTCCTGGCTCTCTACGCGGCGCTGGAGCAGCTCGGCCAGACCGCCCACGAAGTCCGGGACCACCAGCCCCTGCTGACGATCGCGGGGCCGCCCGCCGTCCGGCCCGAGCCCGCACTCGGCTTTGGCCAGCTGGCTGACTTCGACAAGATCCTGCCCGCATGCGCCGCAATGTTTGAGGAAGAAGTGGGCTATTCGCCCTACCTCGGCGGCAGGGAGTATTACAGCCGGCGCGTCAAGAGCCTCATCCGTCAGGGGCATTCCCTCGTGCACGTGAACGCCGCCGGCGATGTGGTCTTCAAGGCCGAACTCGGCGCCGTCACGCCGGAAGTGACCCAGGTCCAGGGTGTCTGGATGAATCCCGACTTCCGCGGACTGGGACTGAGCGCGGGCTACATGGCCGCCGTCGTCGTCCTCGCCCAGACCCTCGCGCCGGTGACCAGCCTGTACGTCAACGGGTTCAACGCCAAGGCGCGCGCCACCTACGATCGGGTGGGCTTTCGCCAGGTGGGCACGTTCGCTACAGTGCTCTTCTAGCGGGCAAATGCCGGCTGGCCGGTCTAGTTTTTTGGGGGAAACATGAAGACATCAGTGCTGCGCATTTTCGGGGCCTCGGCGCTCCTCGCCTGGGGCGCCGTGGGATTGGCCGCATGTGGCACCCCCACTGGCTCGCCGGATACAGCCCAGAGTGCGCAAGCCCAGGCCGCAACGACGGTTCCCAGCGCGGCCGCGACGCCTACTCCCACCCAGACGCAAGTCAAGGCTTACACGAGCGATGAACTGACGGCCCTCGTGGCACAGTTGAAGGATGCGCACGGCAAGCCGCTCACCGTGATGCCGCTTGCCGATCTCAAGAAGTCGGTCGAACAGGCAAAGTCCTTGCTGGCGTCGATCTCGGTAGAACCCGCGGAGTGCGCGGCTCTGGCCCTTGGCGGCCAGGCAGCCTCGACCGAGGGCACGGCGGTCGCGGCGGGGGTGGCCCAAGATGCCGGGACGGGCGCTTCCACGGGTGTCTCCCTGGCGTTCCGGGCTGACGCCAAGCTGCTCGAGAAGGGACTCGCCCAGGGCGAGGACTTCAATAAGTGCTCAGCCCTTTCATTCACGACCAATGGCACCAAAGTGGACCTCAAACTGACCAAGCTGGCCGGATTCGGCTCAACCGCGGGCACCGTCGCGTACCGGACAGACAGCACACTGCCGGGCGGCCGGAAGCAATCGGCGATTACCGGACAGGTGATCCAGGACGGCGTTCTCATCACCGTCAGCGCGGCAGGTGGCGGCAGCGAGGCCGACGCCATCTTCCGGGCCGGAAAATTACTGGATCAGGCCGCCGTGCTCGTCGGGAAGTAGCCCGATTACCGCCCCGCATGGACCCGCATGGACCCGCAACGACATGCCGAAAATATCCGGTTGCAGACTATTGCTTCCCGGCCGCATGTCACATAGGTTCTACCTAGCCGTGTCGCATAGGCGCACACACTCCCCAACGCATTTTCCGGGGAAGACAACGCCTGGAGAGGACACCAAGTAGCTCGCAGCCTGAGATCTGGGGGGTGCTGGGGCCACGGAGCCACGCCATGACGGGATGACCAGCCGGAAACGGCCAGGGGCTTCCACCAGTTATGGCGTGGCTCTTCCATGCGCCCGGCCCCGCAGAAGCGGGCGAGAAGCGGGGCAGTAGCGGGGGCGCAGCGGGGCCGGCGCGGCAAAGCGGTGCGCTCTGGACGGTAGATTAGTACCTAGATGCTTTTCTTAGGCTTTGCCCGCACTTCCCCAGAAACGGATACCCCACCTGTGGTCCTTCGACTCTCCAAGCTGTTCCTGCGCACCCTGCGCGAAGATCCCGCCGACGCCGAGGTGGCCAGCCACCGGCTCCTGGTCCGCGCCGGCTACATCCGGCGGGCCGCGCCCGGCATTTACACCTGGCTCCCGCTGGGGCTGAGTGTGCTGCGCAAGGTGGAGCAGGTCATCCGCGAGGAAATGACCGCCATCGGAGCCCAGGAAGTCCACTTCCCGGCGCTGCTGCCCAAGGAACCCTACGAGGCCACGAACCGCTGGACCGAATACGGCGAGGGCATCTTCCGGCTCAAGGACCGCAAGGGTAACGACTACCTTCTGGCCCCCACGCACGAGGAGATGTTCACCCTGCTGGTCAAGGACCTGTACTCCTCGTACAAGGACCTGCCGCTGAGCATCTACCAGATCCAGAACAAGTACCGCGATGAGGCACGTCCCCGCGCAGGCCTGCTGCGCGGCCGCGAATTCATCATGAAGGACTCCTACTCCTTCGACGTCGACGACGCCGGCCTGGACGACAGCTACGCCGCCCACCGCGGCGCGTACCTGAAGATCTTCGAGCGCCTCGGCCTCGAAGTGATTCCGGTTGCTGCCACTGCCGGTGCCATGGGCGGGTCCAAGAGCGAGGAATTCCTGCACCCCACCGAGATCGGTGAGGACACCTTCGTGCGCTCGGCCGGCGGCTACGCGGCCAACGTCGAGGCCGTCACCACCGTGGTCCCCGCGGACATCGACTTCAGCAACGCCCCGGCCGCCGAAGTCCGCGACACCCCGGACACCCCCACCATCGAAACCCTCGTCGACGCCGCCAACGTCCTGGTTCCGCGCACAGAGGCCGACGGCAGTCCCTGGACCGCCGCCGACACGCTCAAGAACGTCGTCCTCGCCGTGACGCTGCCCACCGGCGAACGCCAGATCGTCGTCATCGGCCTCCCCGGAGACCGCGGCGTTGACCTCAAGCGCGTCGAGGCGAACATCGGGTCCTTCCTGCCGATTGCCGGCGAGATCACGCTCGAGGCCGCCAACGAAGACGATCTCAAGAAGCAGCCCCTGATCGTCAAGGGCTACCTCGGCCCCGGCATGTCCCTGGATGCGCCGCTGCTGGGCAGCGAGGGCGCCGCAAAGCTGCTCTACCTTGTGGATCCCCGCGTCGTCAGCGGCTCTGCCTGGGTCACCGGCGCCAACGAGGCCGGCAAGCACGTCTTTGGCCTCGTCGCCGGACGCGACTTCGGCTGGGACGGAGTCATCGAGTGCACCGAGGTGCGCGCCGGCGACGAGGCGCCCGACGGTTCCGGTCCCCTCGAAACCGCCCGCGGCATCGAAATGGGCCACATCTTCCAACTCGGCCGGAAGTACGCCGCCGCCCTGGACCTGAAAGTCCTGGACCAGAACGGCAAGCAGGTGGTGGTGACCATGGGCTCCTACGGCGTCGGCGTCACCCGCGCCGTGGCGGCCCTGGCAGAGTCCAACCACGATGACCGGGGCCTGGTCTGGCCGCGCGCCGTCGCCCCCGCCGACGTCCACGTTGTGGCCGTGGGCCGCGGTGAGGAAATCTTCGCCGCCGCCGAAAAACTGTCCCTGGAGCTCGAGGCTGCCGGCCTGGACGTCATCTATGACGACCGCCCCAAAGTTTCCCCCGGCGTGAAGTTCGGCGATGCCGAACTCGTCGGCGTCCCCACCATCCTCGCCGTCGGGCGCGGACTCGTGGACGGCGTCGTGGAGATCAAGGACCGCCGCAGCGGCAATGCCGAGAATGTAGCCGTTGACAAGGCTGTTGACTACGTGGTCAACGCCGTGCGCAACAGCTGATGCCGCGCCGTCCCGGGCCGCACTAGGCAATGGTCTCCGGACTCGAATCGATCCAGCTCGGAACTGTCATCCTGATCGTCGTGGCCGGCCTGGCGGCCGGATGGGTCGACGCCGTCGTCGGTGGCGGCGGGCTCATCCAGCTCCCGGCGATGCTCCTGGTGCCGGGCATCAGCCCGGTCCAGGCGCTGGCGACCAACAAGATGGGCTCCATCTTCGGCACCAGCACCAGCGCGGCCACGTACTACCGCCGCGTCCGGCCCGACCTGCGCACCGCCCTGCCCATGGCAGCGATCGCGCTGGCAGGCAGCTACGGCGGTGCGGCGCTTGCTGCCAACCTGCCGGCCAGCGTGTTCAAGCCGATCATCGTGCTGGCGCTGATCGCCGTCGCGCTCTTCACCGCCTTCCAGCCCGGCATCGGTGAGCTGACCAAGCTGCGCCACGAGGGGCACCGGCACTACGTGGTGGCCTGCCTGATCGGCGGCGTGATCGGCTTCTACGACGGCCTGATCGGTCCCGGCACCGGATCGTTCCTGATCATCGCCCTCGTCTCGGCCATGGGCTACGCCTTCCTGGAGGCCAGCGCCAAGGCCAAGATCGTGAACGTGGCCACTAACGCCGGCGCCCTGCTGTTCTTTGTTCCGCACGGCGCCGTGCTGTGGGGGCTCGGGCTGCTGCTGGGCATGGCGAACATGGCCGGCGGCTACCTCGGTGCCCGGACTGCGGTCCGGCAGGGGAGCAAGTTCATCCGGATCGTGTTCCTGGTGGTGGTGGGCGCGCTGATCATCAAGCTCGGTTCCGACGTCTGGCAGGACAACCGGTCCTAGAATGGCGCGGCCCAAACATGGCCCTTCACGGACAACCGAAGCGGCCTCTGGTAAACCGCGACCCTATTAGGCATCGAGGCGGTAGCGCGCTTCGTACACCGGGTTCAGCTCGATCCATCGGCTGCGCCACTCGCTGGATTCCAGGCCCGCCTCGTAGCTGATCAGATCCTCGATGTGCACCTGCCAGCCCGCTCCATAGGCCGCGATTTCGCCGAGCGGGAGACCGCGTTCCTCAACAATCAGCCGCGTGCCAGGTGCCTCGGGAGTCAGTACCGCCTCAATGACCGTTTCCTCCTCGCTGCCGGGCGACATCGTCACGGTCAGCCGGCGCGGTGCCTCGCACAACTCGACCCGTCCGGCGCCTTCCCATCCGCTCGTAAAGACTGCCGTGAACGCCCCACCGGGATGTAGGTCGCCATCGACCCGGGCGACCCACCGGGCGAGGCGCGTCGGGTCGGTCAGCGCCGTCCACAGATCTGTGGCCGGCGTCCCGAAAAGCGAGTCCATCCGTACAGCGCCCTTCCCGTCACCGAGCGAGCGAATGCTTCCTATCACGCTGTTTGGCTGTGCCATTGTGTCGTGCTCCTCTCCTCGCGGTGACCCCGCGAGATCTCGGTATGCAAAGCGTTTAAGCGGCCTTCCCACAATGTGCGGTACGGGCCGAGCCAAGTATCCAACTCTGCGAGTGGCTCCGGCCGAAGGCTGTAGATGCGCTGCTGTGCCTGTGAGTGCACTTCAACGAGCCCGGCCTCGCGCAACACGCGGAGGTGGCGTGAGACCCCCGGGCGAGCGATCGGCAGTGCGGCCGCGAGTTCGGAGACCGACGCCGGCTGTCGGCGCAGGTGCTCGAGAATTTTGCGGCGATTCTCGTCTGACAAGGCGTGCATAACGGCTTCCACGCCTTGAAGGTACCCGTCCGGTTACGTACCCGTCAAGGTACATTGAGGAAATTGCGGCCTCCATCGCGGGTGGCACCCGAGCTGCATTCTCTTTCATCACTCGTTCCACCATCCCCTTAAAAAGCCCAGGGCCGCACTGGTGCACGCGCCAACTAGGTCCGCGGCACCCGCATGGGACTCCCGGTCCGTTGGCGCCGGGCGTAGCATGCAGCTATGTCGGCAAGTGAGGAACGCTACCGGGATGCCCTCGACGCCGCGGCCGGGCACGCACGCCGGTGGCTTGAGAGCCAGGAGACACGCCGGATCGGACCGAAGGCGACGGCGGCCGAGCTCGCGGCCGACTTCGGCGGCCCGTTGCCCCCACACGGGATGCCGGCCGCGGATGTGGTGGACTATCTCGCGGCCAAGGCCGAACCCGGGCTGATGGCCATGCCGTCCGGGCGGTTCTTCGGTTGGGTCATCGGCGGCACACTGCCGGCCGCCCTGGCCGCGGACTGGTTGCTCAGCGCCTGGGACCAAAATACGGGGCTGCGTTTCGCCACGCCCGCCACCGCCGCCATCGAGGAAGCCGCCGGCAAATGGATCCTCGAGCTGCTGGGTCTTCCCGAGGAGTCCGACGTCGGCTTTGCCACCGGTGCCACCATGGCCAACTTCACCGGGCTCGCCGCCGCCCGCTGGCGGCTCATGGCCGATGCCGGCTGGGACCTTGACGGCGACGGCCTCGCCGGTGCGCCCCGGATCCGCTGCTTCGCGGGCCAGGAGCGCCACGAAACGATCGACCTCGGCCTGCGCTATCTGGGCCTCGGGCACCCCACCGTGGTGCCCTCCGACCATCAGGGGCGCATCATCCCGGCCGAGCTGGACTGCGCCCTGGACCTTGCGCTCAGCACCGGGGAGGGCGGCCGCCCCGGCCCGGCCCTCGTGTGCCTGCAGGCCGGCAACCTGCATTCGGGTGCCTTCGACCCCTTCGCCGAGGCCATCGCCGTCGCGAAGGCGCACGGCGCCTGGGTCCACGTGGACGGGGCGTTCGGGCTCTGGGCGGCCGCCGTGCCCGAACTGTCCGCCCTGACCGCGGGACTCGGCCTGGCCGATTCGTGGGGCACAGATGCGCACAAGACCCTCAATGTCCCCTACGACTGCGGGATCGTGATCGTGCGCGACGCCCAGGCGCTGCGGTCGGCGATGGGGCTGCACGCCAGCTACCTGATCCAGGCCGCCGACGGGGCCGGAGACCCGTCCCAAAGAGTGCCCGAGCTCTCCCGCCGGGCCCGCGGCGTGCCGGTGTGGGCAGCGCTCAAATCCCTGGGCCGTGACGGTGTCGCCAGCCAGGTCCGCACGCTCGTGCACCGGGCCGCGCAGCTGGCCGAACAGCTCGGGGCGTTGGACGGCGTGGAGGTGCTCAACGACGTCGACTACACCCAGGTGTCCCTGGCGTTTGGCGACGACGCCGTGACCCGGTCCGTGACGGAGAGGGTCATGGCTGATGGCCGGGTCTGGATGTCCGGGTCACGCTGGCAGGACCGCGATATCCTGCGGATTTCGGTGAGCAACTGGAGCACGGACGACGCCGATGTCAGAGTCGCCGTCGACGCCGTCCGCGACGCGCTGGCGGCCGTGCGGGGCTAGCCGCCAGCTATCCCGCCAGCTTCCCCGGGCGTCGGGAGTGACTGCGGGGCGGGCAGGCCGGGAAGCGTCCGGCCGGCCAGCGTGCTCGCCACCCACAGCGATCGGGCCAGATCGCCTTCGTGATGGCGCTGCGAGGCATACCAGAGGGCGTTCTCCGCCTCGCGCGCCAGACTCCACTGCCGGGCGGCCTCGGCGTCCAGACCGGCGGCCGCACTGAAATCCGCGCACCGCGCGAGCAGCGCCCGCCCGGGATCCTGCTGGGGCAACTCCCGGATCCTGTTCCACAGCACCGGGGCCACGGCGAACTCCGCCTCGCCGACCATTGGCTGGGGATCGATCGCAGCGTACTGTTCCGGCCCCGCCGGTGGGTTCCGGGTTGCCGGCTCCGGGACGCCGGGCCGGGCCAGGACGTTCAAATAGTGCAGGTCCGCATGGACCAGGACGTCCTTGCCGGACCGCCGGCCGACGGCGCCACGGGTCTGGCAGACCTCCAGCGCCGCCTCGAGCAGCCAGCGTGGGAACGGCCGCCCGAGGTGTTCCCACGCCTCCGGGAATTCATCGCTCCACTGCTCGGCCCGTGCCGCCACGTGGTCGATTTCCCGCCACTCCGGCCGGCTGTCCGGGACCACGCTGAGCTGGCGGACCACGCCGCCCCACACCGTCACCGCTGTGTCCAACGGGACATCCAGGAGGGAGCGGCAGGCGTCCAGGCGCTCCAGGAGCAGGGCGCAGGAACCGGCGTCGGCGGCCAGCAGCCTGACGGCGCCGTGGCCTCCCCACAGGGCGAGGGCGTGGTGTTCGCGAGTGGCCTCCTCGTGCGGAAAAGCCAGCTTCAGCACGGCTGCCTCGCCCTTGCCTTGGGACCCCTGCCCGTCCCGGCGCCGCACAGGAATGACGACGCCGCCGTGCCCGTTCCAGGGAAGGGCCCCCGGTTCCAGATCCGGCTCCAGGTCCCACTGGTCGAGGAATCGCCCGATCAGGTCAGGAAGTGTCGCCAGCCAGGTGCGTCCCGCAGGGGTACGGGCGTACCGGCGGGAAAGATCAGGCGGGATGGGGACATCTGGGATCGCGTTCACGGGACCTATCGTAGGGCCGGAGGGGTCGCCGCCGCGTTGGCCTGCCCCAGGCGGACCTCGGATGGTTCCTCTGGGACCGGGGGCCTTTAGACGATGCCGCTCGCGCCGAGCGCGTTGCCGATCGCGAACGTTGCCACCAGGGCAACGGCGCCGCCAATCACCACGCGGATCGCTGCTTTGAGCTTTGAGCCACCGCCAATCCACGCGCCCACGGCGCCGGTGGCGGCCAACGCCACGAGCACGGCCACGAAGGTCAGCGGAATCCTGATGCTTTCCGGCGGCAGCAGGATGGCCATCATGGGCAGGATTGCACCGGCGAGGAACGCGATGGCAGAAGCGAACGCCGCGTGCCACGGGCTCACGATGTCGGTTTCGTCAATATGGAGTTCGGCTGAGAGGTGCGCGCCGAGCGCATCGTGCGCCGTCAGTTCCTTGGCCACGGTCCGTGCGGTCGCGGGGCTGAGGCCCTTGCCCTGGTAGATCGCCGCGAGCTCCTCGAGCTCTTCCTCCGGCTGTTCCTCCAGCTCCCGGCGCTCCTTTTCGATCAAGGCGTGCTGGCTGTCCTTCTGGCTGCTGACGGAGACATATTCCCCGAGCGCCATCGAGATAGCGCCGCCCACCACGCCCGCGGCGCCCGCGAGCAGGATTGCTCCGGTATCGGTGGTGGCGCCGGCGACGCCGACGACGATCGCTGCGACGGAGACGATGCCGTCATTGGCCCCCAGGACGCCCGCGCGGAGCCAATTGAGGCGGTGTGCGATGTCATTGTGGTGCGGCTCGTTCTCGTGCTGGGTTGCGGCGCCGGTCGTTTCCATGCCTACAGCAAATCACCCGGGGCCGGGGCATGCCAGTATTCCAAGGCTTACCAAAATAAGCCGAGGCTTGCTCCGGCGTTCAGCCCGCGGGCTGCGACGGCGTTTCGCCCGCCGGCCGCGTCGGCATCGACGCCCTGTCCAGGCCCGGCAGGGCGCCGGAATCCGCACCCCACTGCACCGCCCGCTTCGCAGACCCGAACAGTGCAGCGATGGCCCACTGCCGGGTCCCGCCCTCACTCAGCGCCACGAGGTCGCCATAGACCGGCAGGGTGGCGGCTTCCAGGTCGCCGAGGCCGGCGGCGGGGGAGGCCAGGAAGGACGGCGCCAGCGCGTAGCCCGCCTCGCGTGCTGGCACCGCGGAACAGTGCAGCCGGCTCAGGGATTCCACGGCGCCAAGGAGCGCGTCATGATGGGCCAATTCCTCGGCCGCGGATTTCGCCGCGTCGCCGCCGAGCCGGGTCAGCGCCACCTGGTAACCGTAGATGGTCTGCGCCTCGGTCCGCGCAGCCGACGCCAGGGCGCCGCCGAGGCTGGACGCGGCCGCGGTTGGCTCTCCTTCGGGTTGCGCTGCTGTGGACGGTTCTGTTGCGGCCTGACCCTCTGTGGTTGGGGCCGTTGCTGACTGCGACGGGCAGGTGCCGGACACCTGCGGCGGGGTTACGTCGGCTGCCGGCGCCGCCATTCCGGTGCCGGCGGCGAGGGCGGACGCCTGCAGCAGCTGAGCGGTGCCGACGGCGGCCAACAGCCGTGCCATGCCGCCGTCGGCCTTGGCCGCGTCCGCGAGGCGCTGGCGGCCGCTGCCTGCCAAGGCCGCCACCAGCCCGGCGGCGGTCGCCGGAAGAGGTGCGGCGGACGCTGCCGGGGGCGTTGCCCGGCCGGAGGCGGAAGCCGCGCCGGCCGGGTCCGCAGGACTTTCTCCCGGTGCCAGCAGAGCTTGCGCCTGGAGTGTCAGCAAGGTCACAGTCCGGTCGATGGCGGGATCCCCGGCATCGGCCGGACGGCCATCAGCGCCCTCGGCCGGGCCGTCTTTTGAGTCGGCCCGGGCCGCGGTGCCAAGCTGGCTGCCGGCGTCCAGCAGTTGCCGGGTTTCGGCCAGTGCGGCGGCGCGCGCCTGCTCAGAAAAGGGTGGGATCGCAGGCTCCGGCGGACTGGCCGGCGTCAGGACCACGCCAAGGCTCACCACCACCAGGGCGAGGCACACCAAAAGCACATAGCGGGGGAGCGACCGGGGAAAGTGATCCTGCCATCGCTTTTCCCTGGTGTCGTCTTTCACAACAGACCATGTTGTCATGCCGGCCCGGAACTGCGTGCACCACGCCGCCCGGAAAATCGCTAGGCTAGTACACACAACATCATCTAGCGGGAGGCGGCCGGCATCATGACCAACGCAGAAGCCACGACTTCAACAGACCGGACCGGGACGGGAAAGGCTGAAGCCGCAACCGTTCAAAATGTCGAGGCCGAGCGCCTTCACGCACTCCTGGAACCCGCAGTACTGGCGAACCGGCTGTACCTGGAGGACGTATCCATCCATGTCGCCGGCGCCAACCGGGTGGTCCACGTAGTGGTGGACCTGCCGCAGGAGGAGACCGGGGGCGTCGGGCTCGACGTCATCGCCGAGATCTCCAAGACCCTTTCGGACACCCTGGACAACGACCCCAGCATGGACGCGCGCCCCTATGAGCTCGAAGTCTCTTCACCCGGCGTCGGCCGTCCACTGACAGAGGAGCGGCACTGGCACCGTGCCCGCGGGCGGATGGTCAACGTGAACGTGATCCAAGGCGACAACGTCACCGGCAGGGTCCAGTCCGTAGACGATGGGGGAGTCACCCTCGTTCCGGAAATCGCCGTCAAGAAGGGCATGAAGCCCAAACAAGGTGAACCCGTCAAGCTTCCTTTCGACAGGATCCGCAGCGGAAAAGTCGAGATAGAGTTCAGCCACCTCGAAGAGGCCGGCTTGGAAAAAGCAAACAATGGACCTTCTGAGGAGGCCTGATGGATATTGACATGAGCGCACTGAGACTCCTGGAGCGTGAGCGTGAAATCCCGCTGGATCTCCTGATTCCAACAATCGAGCAGGCACTGCTCGTGGCCTATCACAAGACCCCCGGCGCCTTCGAAAAGGCCCGGGCCGAGCTCGACCGCAAGAGCGGCCACGTGACCATCTGGGCCACCGAGATCGACGACGACGGCGCCCCGATCGGCGAGTTCGAGGACACCCCCGCGGGCTTCGGACGCATCGCGGCGAGCACCGCACGGCAGATCATCCTGCAGCGCCTCCGGGACGCTGAGGACGACAACGTGCTGGGCCAGTTCAAGGGCCGTGAAGGTGAGCTTGTCGCCGGCACCATCCAGCAGGGCAACAACCCGCACATGATCCAGGTGAACCTGGGCACGGTGGAGGCACTGCTGCCGCCGCCCGAGCAGGTTCCCGGCGAGAAGTACATCCACGGCAACCGGCTGCGCGCTTTCGTGATCGACGTCCACCGCGGCACCAAGGGCCCGTCCATCACGCTGTCCCGCTCCCACCCCGGGCTCGTCCGGAAGCTCTTCGAACTCGAAGTTCCCGAGATCGCGGACCGTTCGGTCGAAATCGTGGCGCTTGCCCGCGAAGCCGGCCACCGCACCAAGATCGCCGTCAAGGCAAACACGCCCGGCGTGAACGCCAAGGGTGCCTGCATCGGTGAAATGGGGTCGCGTGTCCGGGCGGTCATGACTGAACTGAACGACGAGAAGATCGACATCGTTGACTACAACGACGATCCGGCGACCTTCATCGCCAGCGCCCTCTCGCCGTCGCGCGTGAATTCGGTCACAATCACCGACGAAGCCACGCGTTCGGCCCGGGTGGTCGTTCCCGACTACCAGCTCTCCCTCGCCATCGGCAAAGAGGGGCAGAACGCCCGTCTCGCCGCCAAGCTCACGGGATGGCGAATCGACATCGTCTCCGACGCCGCCGTCAACACCGGCAAATAGCGCGGGCACGCAAGCGCACGAACACGGGCACCAACAGGCGCTGCGGGCCGCCATCGCGGCCCACAGCCTGTGTGCGCTCTCACGGGTTAGCCGTGATTTCCAAGCTGACCGGCATGCCTGGGTTCGGGACCCGGGCGCCGGAGGGGCTAGAATAGACATGACCGCGCCTCACGGCCGGTATCCGTGTGTCTTTGGCGCGTCTGGGTTTTTCCCGGATTCCCGGGACGCGGTGATTCACCAAGCAGTTGTACTGGCAGGAAGATACTCGAACGTGGCACATGTGCAACACCTCGGGAATCAGCCGCAGCGCACCTGTATCGGATGCCGACAAAAAGGATCGCGGTCGGAGTTACTCCGGCTCGTCGCCGGCGCCGGTGGTTCGTCCGCCGTCGTGGTGGATGAACGACGCCGGATGGCTGGCCGGGGAGCATGGCTGCACCCCAGCGAAAAGTGCCTGGCACTGGCGGTCAAACGTCGAGCGTTCGGCCGCGCCCTCAACGGCGCAGCCGGTACAGCCGATGTTGAACGCCGGATCACTGCCGGCACGGAAGCCGTGGGCACCCCGGTGGCCGCAGCAACAACCGTCCAACCTGAAAGCGGGTCAGAAAACTGATGGAAACCCGATGAGTTCCCAGCGATGAGTGCGCAACGATGACAACTTTGTTGCGCTCTGCAATGGGCCTTTCAGCTGCATTCGCGGCGGAGGCCCGCAGTAAGAAGTAGACGGTTCGTGCCTGGCTCGGTGCGGACCGAGACAGGAGAAATGTGGCCAAGGTCCGCGTACATGAGCTTGCTAAAGAGCTCGGTATTACTTCCAAAGATGCAGTAACCAAACTGCAGGAACTGGGCGAATTCGTTCGCTCCGCCTCGTCAACAATCGAGGCTCCCGTTGTGCGGAAACTGCGCAACGCTTACCCCGACGCCCCCGCAGCTTCGAAGTCAGAAGCTCCGGCGTCCGCCCCCCAGGCATCTGCCAGCCCGGCAGCGACCCGTCCGGCGCCTGCGCCTGGCCCCGCTGCGCCCACAGCGCCGGCGGCTGCAGTACCCAAGGCTGAAGCTCCGGCTCCGGCCGCTGCGGCACCTGCCGCCGCGCCCGCCGCTCCGGCAGCCCCCGCCGCCCAGGCCCCGGCAGCCCCCGCCGCCCAGGCCCCGGCCGCTCCGTCGACGGGCGTCAAGCCCGGCGCGCGTCCGGCCCCTAAGGCTGAAACCCCGGCTGCTCCGGCACGCCAGGGTGGTTCTGCACCGCGTCCGGGCGGTCCCCGTCCCGGCAACAACCCGTTCGCCACGTCCCAGGGCATGCCCCGCGGCCGCGGCGGCGACAACGAACGTCCCTCGCGTCCGGGCAACAACCCGTTCGCTCCTTCCCAGGGCATGCCCCGTCCGGGCGGAAGCCGCACCGAGGGTGAACGCCCCGGTGGTCCGCGCCCCGCAGCAGGCGCAGGCGGCCCCCGTCCGGGTGGTCCCCGTCCGGCAGCAGGCGCAGGCGGCCCCCGCCCCGGCGCCCCGCGTCCGGCCGGCGCTCCCGGCGCCGGTCGTCCGGCAGGAGCCGGCGGCAACCGCCCGACTCCCGGCATGATGCCTAACCGCACCGAACGTCCCGCACCCGCTGGTGCCGGCCGTCCCGGCGGCGGAGGCCGTGGTCCGGGCCGTCCGGGTGGCGCTCCGGGTACCGGTGCTCCCGGTGCCGGTGGCGGCGCTCCGGCCGGTGGTGGCTTTGGTAAGGGCGGTCGCGGTCGCGGCGGCACCCAGGGTGCCTTCGGTAAGGGCGGCGCAGGCCGTGGCAAGCAGCGCAAGTCGAAGCGTGCCAAGCGTCAGGAACTGGAGCAGATGAGTGCTCCGTCGCTGGGTGGCGTGAGCGTACCCCGCGGCGACGGCAACACCGTAGTCCGGCTTCGCCGTGGCTCGTCCATCACGGACTTTGCCGACAAGATCGAGGCAAACCCGGCAGCACTGGTGACGGTCCTCTTCCACCTCGGCGAAATGGCCACGGCCACGCAGTCGCTGGATGAAGAGACCTTCGCCCTGCTCGGCGAGGAGCTTGGTTACAAGCTCCAGGTTGTGTCCCCGGAGGACGAGGAGCGCGAGCTGCTCTCCACCTTCGACATCGACTTCGACGCCGAACTGGAAGCCGAAGGCGATGAAGACCTCGAGGCACGTCCTCCGGTTGTCACCGTCATGGGTCACGTTGACCACGGTAAGACCCGACTGCTCGATGCCATCCGCAAGTCCGACGTTATGGCGGGCGAGCACGGCGGTATCACGCAGCACATCGGTGCCTACCAGGTCACCCACGCCCACGAAGGCATCGATCGCAAGATCACCTTCATCGATACTCCGGGCCACGAGGCGTTCACCGCCATGCGTGCCCGTGGTGCGAAGGTTACCGACATCGCCATCCTGGTGGTCGCAGCGGACGACGGCGTCATGCCGCAGACCGTTGAGGCCCTCAACCACGCCCAGGCGGCCAACGTGCCGATCGTCGTGGCCGTGAACAAGATCGACAAGGAAGGCGCCAACCCGGACAAGGTCCGCGGCCAGCTGACCGAGTACGGCCTGGTTCCGGAAGAATACGGTGGCGACACCATGTTCGTGGAGGTCTCTGCCCGCCAGAACCTGAACATCGACGAGCTCCTCGGCGCCGTTCTGCTCACCGCAGACGCTGCCCTGGACATGCGCGCCAACCCGAACAAGGACGCCCGCGGTATCGCGATTGAAGCCAACCTGGATAAGGGCCGCGGTTCCGTGGCCACCGTCCTGGTTCAGTCCGGTACCCTGCACGTCGGCGACACCATCGTGGCAGGCACGGCCCACGGCCGCGTCCGTGCGATGTTCGACGACGACGGCAGCGCCCTGACCGAGGCCGGCCCGTCCCGCCCCGTGCAGGTGCTGGGTCTGTCCAACGTCCCGCGCGCCGGTGACACCTTCTTCGTGACCGCTGACGAGCGTACCGCCCGCCAGATCGCCGAGAAGCGTGAAGCCGCCGACCGCAACGCCGCCCTGGCCAAGCGCCGCAAGCGCATCAGCCTGGAAGACTTCGACCAGGCCGTCGCCGATGGCAAGATCGACACCCTCAACCTCATCCTCAAGGGTGACGTGTCCGGTGCCGTGGAAGCCCTCGAAGACGCGCTGCTCAAGATCGACGTCGGCGAGGGTGTCCAGCTCCGCGTCATCCACCGCGGTGTCGGTGCGATCACGCAGAACGACGTCAACCTGGCAACGGTCGACAGCGCCGTCATCATCGGCTTCAACGTCAAGCCCGCCGAGCGTGTTGCCGAACTGGCAGACCGCGAAGGCGTGGACATGCGCTTCTACTCCGTCATCTACGCAGCAATCGATGACATTGAGGCAGCCCTCAAGGGCATGCTCAAGCCGGAGTACGAAGAGGTCCAGCTTGGCACCGCCGAGGTCCGCGAAGTGTTCCGTTCCTCCAAGTTCGGCAACATTGCAGGCTCGATCGTCCGCTCCGGTGTTATCCGGCGCAACGCCAAGGCCCGCATCAGCCGCGACGGCAAGATCATCGGTGACAACCTCACCGTTGAGACGCTCAAGCGCTTCAAGGACGACGCTACCGAGGTCCGCACGGACTTCGAGTGTGGAATCGGTCTTGGCTCGTTCAACGACATCACCGAAGGTGACATCATCGAGACCTTCGAGATGCGCGAGAAGCCGCGCGTCTAGGTTGGTTTAGCAGTACAGGTGCGGGGCCGTTGGATTTTCCGGCGGCCCTGCACTTTTCCGCCGTAGAGGGGGCCCCGCCCCTACGCTGGGTGGCCGACGTCTTACGACGTCGGCCCGCGTGGCATGAAAACCCAACTGGTGTACGGCAGCCGTTACAGCGCCGTCGTACATCCAAATTTTTAGGAGTGGAAATGGCTGATCCCGCACGGGCCGCCAAGTTGGCGCAGCGGATTAAGGTTGTCGTTGCTGAGGCGCTGGGCCGGAGGGTGAAGGATCCCCGCCTGGAAGGCGTCACCGTGACTGACTCTCGGGTGACCAACGACCTGCAGCACGCAACTGTTTACTACACCGTGTTCGGTGACGAGGTGGCCCAGGCCGATGCCGCCAAGGGGCTTGAGAAGGCCAAGGGCGTGCTGCGGCAGGAAGTCGGGCGGAACATCACCGTGCGGCTGACTCCGACGCTCGAGTTCGTGGCTGACCAGATCCCTGTCAACGCCTCGAACCTTGAGGAGCTGCTCCGGGCGGCGAAGAAGCGGGACGCCGAGGTGGCCGCGCTTGCCGAAAGTGCAAAGCACGCCGGCGACGCCGATCCTTACAAGAGTGACACTCCGCAGGACGTGGAGCTCGACGAGGACGACTTTGACGAAGAGGACTTGGACCTCATTGACAACGACGCAATCGATGAGGACCGCAACAAGTAGGAATGCCTTCCACAGCAGGGGCCGGAACCGGTAACGGATCCGGCCCCTGCTGTTCCGGGTCTTGGTGCTGCTAGGTGCCAGAGGCGCTATTTTGCGATGCGTGCTTGAGGCTCAGGACCGCGACTTGGCCGTTGGGGGGTGTTTTCGAGGGGCCCTCAGGCGGAAGGGCGTTGACGGTGGCGTACAGCGTGGAACCTTGAAGGGCGACGTCGGCCGTGAGCCCAGCGCTCAACAGCGTGCTCTGCCGGCCGGAGTCCCCGTCGATCTTGAGGACTCCCATACCAAACAGGGACGCGACGAACACGTCGCCGTCGTTATCGACCGCCAAGCCGGTGGGGGACAGGATCTTGTCCGCGAACACCTTCACGTAACCGTTGTCCGGATCCACCTTGAAGACGGCGCCCCTGGCCCCAAAGGACGGGTCCTCGGGTCCTCCCGGCAACGACGTGACGTAGAGCCAGCCGTCCGGCCCAACCCCAACATCGGTGGGTACCGGCTCGAAGTCGTAGCTCCGCCCGACCACGCAGGCCGGCAGGTGGTTGGCGGCTGCGGCTTCGGCCGTAATCGTGAACGGCCGAGGCGGCAGTACAGCGACGGTCCGTGTCTTCCCGCTCTCTATATCAACGGACACCACGCTGTTTGCGCCCGCATCCGCCACATAGAGGGTGTGGCCGGAGACGGTAATCCCGTATGGATGGGAATCCACTTCACCGTTGTAGGCCGCCGGCATCTCGGGCGGCAGCAGCGCTGCGCACCCGTTCGGCAGGTTGCGGAAGCCGTAGTGGACTTCTCCGTCGGCGTTATGCCCAGCTTCCAGTGCGGCGAAGTCGCCGTAGGTGCGTTGCCGACCGTCGCCATCGATGGTGTGAACATGACCGGCGAGCGGACGTTGGTCCTCGGGCCCAGCGCCCTGGCTCTCGAGGAAGTAGGTTGTCGATCCGCGCTGGGCATTTCCGGCGACGTCCCAAGCAGGATTCGAGTAGAGGACGCTCTTGGTACCGTGAGCGTCGATCCGGGTCAGCCGGCCCGCGAATTCTTCGCTGACCGTGACGGTTTTGTCATGGCCGGCGCTGACATGAAGCGGGGCCACCAGTCCGCCCGCCAGAGTGGCCGGTGGCTGTCCGTTCGGGGTGGCGGCCGCAGCCGTGAGGGTGGAAAGGAACACCGCGGCGATAGCAGCCGCGGATGGAAATGTCATTAGTTTTCTCATGGTGTGCTCCCGTGGCCGTGATGAAGTATCCACAGTTCGAGACCGATGAGACCGTTTGAAGATCGGGGAAGCACAGCCGGAAACCCACGCCTGCTTCCCAAGCGGATTGTATTCCAGCGGGCCGGCGAAGTCGACAGTTCCCGCGGACGCTCATTTCTCCTGGCTTGTCTCCTGTCCTCGGCGTCGGTGACGTTCGACTCTATGCCCGTCCAAGTGCAGGCGAGTCCCATGGACCCATGAGTGCGTGTATGCGGGAAGGCACCGGCGTGCCGTGGAATCCAGCCTGATCAAGTGCCCGCACTGCGGGAAGACCAACCGGATTCCCGCGGCGGCTGCCGGGCACCCGCGCTGCGGCAATTGTGGCCAGGATCTTCCGTGGATAGTGGCGGCGGGTGACGCAGATTTTCCGATTGTGGCGGAGCAGTCTTCGGTTCCGGTTCTCGTCGATTTCTGGGCGGCCTGGTGCGGGCCGTGCCGGATGGTCAGCCCGGTGCTGGACAAGCTGGCGGTGGAGCGGGCCGGTAAGGTCAAGCTCGTGAAGGTCGACGTCGACACCTCCCCGGGGCTGTCCCGCCGGTTCGATGTCCAGGCCATTCCAACGTTGCTTGTCATCAAGAACGGGGCAGTGGCGGCCCGCCAGGCTGGAGCGCCGCAAGCCGCGGCCCTCCGCAGTTGGCTCGACGCCGCGCTGTCCGCCTAGCGGCGTCTTGAGCGTCCTCGGGCTCCCAGGCCGCCGCCCAGCACGGGAGATCCCATGCCCAGGAGATAGCCGAAGTCGTACCAGTTTCCCGCACGGGCGGAGTTGTAGAACGGGAATTCGCTCCAGAAGCCGAAGACATGGGCGATCAGGACGATCCATGCCGTCAGCCCATTCCAGAAACCCCACAACAGGTCTTGCCACCACACGATGTACTCCCTCGGCCGGAAATCGGCGGCGCCCTGTCGGGCCAGCCCGCCGCCAGTACACCGGGCAGGCCTGGAATCGCCGTGAGCTCAGGCTAGGGCGCCAGCTTCGCCGGCGATAGGGCCGGTTGACCCGTCGGTGCCCGCAGGCTCGCGCGCAGGGATGCGCCCGAGGCCCTCCACCAGATCGGCTTGACTGCCGCAGAGCGCGATCCGGATCCAACCCTCGCCGATCGAGCCGAACGCCGTGCCGGGGGCGAAGGCCACCCCGGAGTCCGCCAGGAAGCGGCGCGTCCATGACCGGACATCCCCGCCACTGGCATGCGAGACGTCCGCCCACAAATAGAACGCGCCTTGGGCCGCGAGGTAGCGGATGCCGCGGGCGCGCAGCACCGCCGAGGCCGCGTCGCGGTTGGCCCGGTAGTGGGCATGGGCGTGGCTGACGTAGTCCTGCGGACCGGTCAGCGCTGCCAGCGCGGCGTACTGCGACGGCGAGGCCACGCACGACACGATCGACTCCATGACGTTGTTCATCTTCTGTTCCAGCCCCGGCGGGCAGATCAGCGCACCGATCCGCAGTCCCGTCAGCCCGTAGGTTTTGGAGAGCGTGAGCGAGGTGAAAACGCGTGCTTCGCCTGGGGCGTCGCTGTCGAAGCGGGCCGGGCTGATGTGCGGGACATCGTAGGTGAACGCCTCGTAGCATTCGTCCGAGATGACCCACAGATCGTGCCGCCTCGCCAGCTCCACGAGCCGGCGGGTCAGATCCTCGCCCAGGACAGCACCGAGCGGGTTGGACGGGGAATTCAGGATCAGCACCTTGGTGCGGGGCGTGATGAGCGCCTCGATGTCCTCGATCCGCGGCTGGAAATCGTGCTCCGGGTACAGCGGGTAGCGGACCGGAACGGCGTGCAGCAGGCTGGACGTCATCGCGAAGGTGGGGTAGCCGGGATTTGGGATGAGGATCTCATCCCCGGGGGAGAGCAACAGGCTCATGGCGAAATGCAGGCCCTGCTGGGCGCCGTCGACCACGTAGACGCGCTCCGCGCCGACCGGCGTCGCATTGTGTTCACGGAAGCGGGCGGCGAAGGCCTCCCGCAGCGCGGGGATTCCGGCGTTCGGTGTGTAGTTGGTCTCGTCCCGGTCGAGGCAGGCCATGCCGGCCTCGAGGACATGGCGGGGGACTGCGAAGCCCGGCTCCCCGATACTCAGCACGATCGCACCGGGCGTTCCCCAGGCGGCTTCGGTGATCTCGCGGATCTGGTTGATCGGGACGTCGCGGACATGTGCGGCAAGCTCGGGCATGTCTGCCATCCTAACGCCCGGCGTCCGCGGTGGCGGCGGGACGGTGGGCGTCGGGGCAGGGCTTGCCCGCATATACTGGGAGGCGTGCTTTCTGGACTGGTGATAGTAGACAAACCGCAAGGTTGGACCAGCCACGATGTGGTTGGACGGATGCGGCGGATTGCCGGTACCCGAAAGGTTGGCCACGCCGGGACACTGGATCCGATGGCCACCGGCGTTCTGGTGGTGGGCATCAACAAGGCCACCCGGCTGCTGACCTACATCGTGGGCACGTCCAAGACCTACACGGCCACCATCAGGCTCGGTGAATCCACCGTGACAGACGATGCCGAAGGCGAGGTCACCGCCACCCGCAGCGCCGCCGGGGTCACCGAAGACGCCGTCCGCGCCGGCGTCGCGGCACTGACCGGGGAAATCGAGCAGGTTCCCAGCAGCGTCAGTGCCATCAAGGTCAACGGCGAACGCGCCTACGCCCGGGTCCGGTCCGGTGAAGAGGTCAAGCTCGCAGCCCGGCCTGTAACGATCCACCGCTTTGAGATCCACGAGACCCGTCCCGTCCACGACGGCGAGGCCCTCGACGTCGACGTCACCGTGGAGTGCTCCTCCGGTACCTACATCCGTGCCCTGGCCCGCGACCTCGGCGGTGCTCTCGGCGTCGGCGGCCACCTGACTGCACTGCGGAGGACTCAAGTGGGTCCATACACCCTTGATCAGGCGCACACCCTCGAACAATTGGCCGAGACGCTGGACGTCCTGGAAATCTCGGACGCCGCACGGGCACTCATGCCGAACCGTGAACTCAGCGAGGCGGAAACCACCGAGATTTCCTTCGGCCGCAGAATCGGAGCCGGAGCAACCGCAGGCACGCCCGAGGCAGCGACCGCGGACAAACCGGCAGCGGCGTTCGCGCCGGATGGTTCGCTCGTGGCCCTCCTGGCCGATGCGGGAAGCTACGCCAAACCTGTGCTCGTCTTCGCGCCGGATAATGAAAAGCCGGGCAACGAAAAGCCCGGCAACGGCAAGCCGACTACAGAAAAGCGGCCAACAGATAAGCAGCCCACCGAAAAGCCGGCCGGCCAGTAGTGGACGCGTATTTCTACATCATTCTGGTGGTTGGCCTGCTCTCCAGCATCATCTGCGTCGTCGCGGGCCTCCTGAAAAAGGCGCCCAACGACACGACGATACTGTCGGTGGCCGCCGTCGAACTTGCCCTCCTGGTCTATCTGGGGGGTTCGATTGTCCGGGTGGCCAGCGGCGAGCGGATCGCGGGAGAGTCCTGGGAGTTCTGGGGCTATCTGGCCACGGCGCTGATCCTTCCGATCGGGGCCGTTTACTGGTCCATCCTGGAGCGGACCCGCTGGAGCAACTTTGTCCTGGCCGCCGTCGGCGTCACCGCCCTGGTGATGGCGGCGCGCATGAACCAGATCTGGTATTGAGATGGAAGAGGCAGAAAACGTGAGCGCAAACTCCCCGCACGACGGCACCGGAAACCCGGCGGCGCCGGCGTCCCGGACCCCTGGGCCGGCGGACGCTGAATCCGCCGACACTGCGCCGGCGGAAACCGCGGCGCCGGGCACTGGGGCGACTGAAACTGCGCCGGCAACGACCGATACCCGCAACACCGGGCCGGGACGGCTGCTGATTGCTG
The DNA here is from genome assembly GCF_056406115.1 of Arthrobacter sp. P1_D4. NCBI lineage: Bacteria > Bacillati > Actinomycetota > Actinomycetes > Micrococcales > Micrococcaceae > Arthrobacter > Arthrobacter sp. P1_D4. Next base: position 195,053 of record NZ_JBFUAU010000008.1, read on the forward strand.
TCTATGCCGTCTTCGCGATTTCGGCGACGGCCCGGGCCGGCTACCAGATTCTCACGAAGTTTTCTGAGGCGCCGCTGGCGTACATGCTGTCCGCGTTCGCCGCCGCCGTCTACGTCGTGGCCACCGTGTCGCTGGCGAAGCCGGGGCGCACCGCGTTCAAGGTCTCGGTGGCGGCAGTCCTGGTGGAGCTTGTGGGCGTCCTGGTGGTGGGAGCACTCAGCGTGTTCGACTCTGTGAACTTCCCGCATGAGACGGTGTGGTCCCTGTTTGGCCGCGGCTACGGATTCATCCCGCTCCTGCTGCCGATCCTGGGACTTATCTGGCTGTACCGCCGCCGCCCTGCGCGCCGGGACCACTAACTCCGGCTGCCTACAAGCGGCCGGCGATGCCCCGGGCCTCCGTGAGCCTGCTGCGCAGCCCCGGCCAGGCCGCGGCGAAGCCCGGGTGCAGTTCCTTGCCGCCGACGCCGTCGACCCCCACCCACTGCAGTTCGATACTTTCCGCATCACTGATCGCGGCCTCAAACGGCTGCAGCGCAAGGGCCACCACGGTGGTGTAGGACCAGTAGCCGACGTCGAACACCGACGTAAACAGGACCTCGAGATTCCCCGGAGGCACGGCCGCTTCCTCGTGTGCTTCCCGCAACGCGCCGTGGATGGCTTCTTCCCCTTGGTGCAGGGCGCCGCCGGGGAGCCCCCAGGTGCCGCCCTGATGGCTCCACAAGGCGCGGTGCTGGAGAAGGACCCCCTTGGCGGGGTCGTGGACCAAAAGCCCGGCGGAACCGAACCGACCCCAGAACCGCCCCCGGTCGCCATCGACCCAGGCATCGCCAGGATCGCGTGGGCCCAACGGGCGGCGCGGATCGCCCGGCAGCAGTGGTGCGAACGGTGATTCCCCGACTTGGGGAGCGGCTGTGCTGTCCATCCCTACAGCTTGCCACGCACCGGTCCGTAGGAGGGCGGGGGTCGTACGCAGTGTTACGTGCCCGGACGTGCCCTATGCGCTCCAGATGCTCTGAGGTGCGCTGCCGGGAGTCACTCTCACTATGAGTCGCGCGCCGGCAAGAATGGCTTCCGCTATTTCTGTCGTACCCCTCTGGCAGAGTTTAGTTATGGAAGCCATTGGAGAGTTCATCCCGGACCGGGCCCCGTGGGCCGGCCCGGCTGTGTCCTCCCGGCATCCCCGCCTGGCCGCCGTTCCCGGCGCGGCTGACGCAGCCGGCGGCGCTCTGGGCGCCGCGGTGGAGACGGCGCTGGCGGCGCTGCGGGCTTCGAGCCCGACTGCGGATGTCGACGCCGCCTGGTTTGGCTTGCGGGAGGCTGCGGACTTTGCCGGCCACGTCGAGGACCTGTCCCGCACGGTCGAATACTTCCAGCTCGTTGCCGCGGCCGCGGTAGAACGGACGCGCCAACAAGCCGTGTTCACCGCGCCGGCCGCACACGGCTGGGGTGAGGAAGCGGCCCAGGCGGGCTGGCTCACGGGCTGGAAACAGGAATCCGACGGCGGGACGGATGCAGGGGCCGGCGGGGGAGCTGATGCCGTTTCCGACGCCGGGGCTCACGGCGTACCTGTCGGCGGGACGCTTGCCGGGGCCGGACCTGGCCCCCGCGGTGACTTGGCCGGGCAAATGGGGATGTCCGCTGCTGCGGATGACGGCTACCGGAACGCCACGGAGTTCTTGCGGGCGCGGCTGCGGATCAGCGCCGCCGAGGCAAAGCGCCGGCTGACGCTGGCCGCCGAGCTGCTGCCCCGCGCCGGCAGCGGCGGCCATACCGGGCCACCGGTCCGGAAGGAGCTCGCCGCTGCCGTCGCGGCCGGCGAGGTCGCGTCCCGCGCCGCAACCGTCATCACGCTCGCCCTGGACCGGGTCCGGCACAGCTGCCTCCCCGAGGCCGCCGCCACCATGGAACATGCCCTGACAGTGACGGCCATCGAAAACGACGCCGACTTCCTGGCTCGGATCGCCCGCCGGTGGACCGAGGCGCTGGACCAGGACGGCGCCGAGCCCTCCGAGGAACTGCTCCGCCAGCTCCAGGGCGCCTTTCTCCGCAAACCCCGGCACGGCCTGCAGCACCTGGAAATCTTCGCGACCGCGGACCAGTTCGAACACCTTGTGACAGTGATGAACACCGCCACCAACCCCCGCAGCGGCCCCGACACCGGCGAAGGCACCGCCACCGGCCACACGGCGCAGGCCGGACCGGGTGACGGGTCCGAAGCGGCCGACGAGCCCGGCCCGTCTGACGAGCCCGCCACGGCCGAACAGCACGCCGCGCTGCCGTCCCTGGACCTCCGCTCCCGGCCCCAACGGCTGCTCGACGGCCTGGTCGGTGCCTGCAAGGCGGCGCTCGCCACCGGAGGGCTGCCCGCCGCGGGCGGGCTCCGGCCCCAGGTCATGGCCACCATTGACTACCGCGACCTGCTCACCCGGCTCGGGACGACCGGCTCCGAAAACGGGGCCACGGGATCTCTGGCGTTCACCGGCCCCGTCACCGCGTTCACGGTGCGCAAGATCGCCTGCGACGCCGACATCATCCCCGTCGTCCTCGGCGGCGAGGGCCAGGTCCTGGACATCGGCCGGGCCTCCCGCGTCTTCCCGCCCCACATCCGCAAGGCCATCACGGCCCGGGACCGGGGCTGCGCCTTCCCGCAATGCACCATTCCGGCCCCCTGGTGCGAGGCCCACCACATCGCCTACTGGTCCCGCGGCGGAACCACCGGAGCCGAGAACGGAACCCTGCTCTGCTCCCATCACCACCACGTGATCCATAAGGAACACTGGAGCATCCAGATGCGCACCGGAATCCCTTGGTTCATCCCGCCACCCCACCTTAATCCAGCCCGGACGCCCCGACGGAACAGCTACTTCCGCCTGGCGTGACCCCGCGCCTGGACTGAAGCTCGCCTCGACTGACTCGGTGGGACCCCCGAAATCAGCGCCCTACGTCGCTGGGCTCCCTGCACCGGGCCGAAAGTCCCAAGCATGCGCGCCCGGTCGGGCCTAGGGTGGAGGCATGGACCAGCGCAGTCTGATGCTGCGGGCAGTAAAGACGCTCCACACCCTTGCCTGGCTCGTGATCGAGGCCTGTATGGCTTACGTCCTGTACGCCGGCATCACGGGCCGAAATGACCGGAAAACGAGGGCTGCCGCCGTCGTGGTTGCCAGCGAATCGCTGATTTTTGCGGGCACCGGCTTCCAATGCCCGCTGACCGTCGTCGCGAAAAATCTTGGCGACGGCTCTGGCTCCGTCACGGACATCTACCTGCCGCGGTGGTTAGCGAATATCCTGCCCGGGCTCCACGTCCCCCTCATCCTCGTCGCCGTCCTGCTGCATTGGCGGAATTGGCGGAAACAGACGGTGCGCGACAGCGAGCGGCGGCTTTTGCTCGGGCGCTAGTGCGCGCCCGCCTCACACCTTCTCCCTGCCGCCCATTAACCGTGGTTCCTCCGGCGGGGCCTCTACGCGGATGCCCCGGGAGCCCGGCGGACCGTCCGGGAGTTGCCCGGATTGCGGGTAATCTAAGAGAGTTCCGGAGCCGGCACGGTCGCTCCGGAGCAGTTCATGGCAGGCAGCAAAAGGCGAGGTTGATGGTCCACATCTGGAACGATCTGTCCGAGGTCCCGGCGGACTTTGGTCCTTCGGTTGTCACGTTCGGCAATTTCGACGGCGTGCACCGCGGCCACCAGCAGGTGCTGTCGCAGCTCATCCGTACCGCCCGGTTGAACCACGCACGCGCCGTTGCCATCACCTTCGACCCGCACCCCGCACAGGTACACCGCCCGGAATCGGCTCCCGAACTGATCATGGGGCTGGAGGACAAGCTCGTGGCTCTCGGAGAGCTCGGCCTCGACGCCGTGCTGGTGATGAAGTACTCGATGGAGCTCGCCAGTCTCACTCCCGAGGAATTCGTCGCGACAGTGCTGGTCGACAGCCTCAAGGCCAGCCACGTGGTGGTCGGCCACGACGCCCGGTTTGGCCGCGGCAATTCCGGCGACCTCGCCACCATGCAGGAGCTGGGCAAGAAGCTCGGGTTCGAGGTGCTGGTCATCAGCGAATTCGGCTCAGAGGGCTTTCCCATCCACGACGACGACGGCACGGACCGCCGCTGTTCGTCCACGTGGGTGCGCGAGGCCCTGCGCGCGGGCGACGTCGCCACCGCCGCTGCCGTCCTCGGCAGGCCGCACCGGATGCGCGGCGAGGTGGTGCACGGTGCCGCACGCGGCCGCGACCTCGGGTTCCCCACCGCGAACCTCTCCTCGACGGCCACCGGGTACATCCCCGCGGACGGCATCTACGCCGGCTGGCTCGTGGACCAGGCAGGCACGCGCTGGCCCGCCGCCATCTCCGTGGGCTCGAACCCGACGTTCGACGGCGTGAGCCGTCAGGTCGAGGCCCACGTGATCGACCGCCCGGAAGAGTCTCCCGACGACTTCGATCTGTACGACCAGACAGTTGTGGTGGAATTTGTCGCCAGGCTCCGCGGCATGGTGGCGTACCGTGGGGCTGAAGCTTTGGTGGAGCAGATGCGCCTGGACGTCGTCCAGGCCCACGACCTCCTGTTCGCCCACTAAGAACCGGGCCGGATCGGCGTCGGCCCCCGCGCGGACAATGTTCTGATTCACTGGAGCGCGCTGATTCACAGCCACTTGGCAAGGAAGGCAAGACACGTGACCATCGAGAAAAACACGAGGGAACTGGACCAGGACATTGTCCGGGATTTCAGTGCGCGGATGAGCTACGCGTCGTACCTGCAGTTGCCCACCCTGCTCAGCGCCCAGCAGCCGGTCAGCACCCCGGAACACCACGACGAGATGCTGTTCATCATCCAGCACCAGACCACGGAGCTGTGGCTGAAGCTGGTATTGCACGAGCTTCGCAGCGCCGCCGCGTGGCTGCGGTCGGACGACCTCGGGTCCGCCCTGAAGGCGATCGCCCGCGTCAAGCACATTCAGAAGACGCTCACCGAGCAATGGTCCGTGCTGGCCACCCTGACGCCCACCGAGTACTCCCAGTTCCGCGGCTTCCTCGGCAATTCGTCCGGATTCCAGTCCAGCCAGTACCGTGCGGTGGAGTTCCTCCTCGGCAACAAGAACGCCAAGATGCTTCCGGTGTTCGAATCGGACCCCGAGGCCCACGAGATGCTGCGCGAACTGCTCGAAGCCCCCAGCATCTACGACGATTTCCTCGCCTATCTCAAGCGCCAGGGCTTTGACGTCCCTGACTCCCTGCTGGAGCGCGACGTCACCAAGGCCCACGAGTTCTGCCCGGAACTGGTCCCGGTGTTCAAGTACATCTACGAGAACGCCGCCGACAACTGGGGCGCATACGAGGCCTGCGAGGAACTTGTGGACCTTGAGGACAACTTCCAGCTGTGGCGTTTCCGCCACCTGCGCACCGTCCAGCGGACCATCGGCATGAAGGCCGGCACCGGCGGATCCAGCGGCGCCGCGTTCCTGCAGAAGGCCCTCGAACTGACCTTCTTCCCCGAGCTCTTCGCCGTGCGGACGGAGATCGGCCAGTGAGCATCTCCGCCAACACCGAATCGACGGACAGCCTGTGGCAGCGCGCCCTTGAGCTCGACGCCGCAGATCCGCTGGCCGGCTACCGCGACCACTTCGTCGGCACGGACACGGACCTGTCCTACCTTGACGGCAACTCCCTGGGCCGTCCGCTCAAGCGGACCGTCACCGACATCAGCAGCTTCATCCAGGACAGCTGGGGCGGCCGCCTGATCCGGGGCTGGGACGAGGAATGGCTCGAACTGCCCGAGAAGATCGGCGACCAGCTCGGCCGCGCCGTGCTCGGCGCGGCGCCGGGGCAGACGATCATTGCCGATTCCACCACCGTGGTGCTGTACAAGCTCATCCGCGCCGCGCTGGCAGCCGTCACTGATCCGGCCCGGACCGAGATCGTCCTGGACACGGATAATTTCCCCACGGACCGCTACCTGGTGGAGGGAATCGCACGTGAAGAAGGCCTGACCCTTCGCTGGATCGACGCCGATCCCGCCTCCGGCGTCACCGTCGAGCAGGTGCGGGACGCCACCGGCCCGGCCACCGCCGTCGTGGTCCTGAGCCAGATCGCCTACCGCTCCGGCTTCCTCGCGGACCTGCCGGGCATCACCGCGGCAATCCACGACGCCGGCGCCCTGGTGGTGTGGGACCTGTGCCACTCCGCCGGGTCTGTAGAGATCGCTTTGGACGACGCCGACGTCGACTTCGCGGCAGGCTGCACCTACAAATATCTGAACGGGGGACCGGGCTCGCCCGCATTCGCCTACATCAACGCACGGCACCTGGCCGGGCTGCAGCAGCCCATCTGGGGCTGGATGGGGCGCAAGGACGCGTTCGAGATGGGTCCTGGCTACGAGGCCGCCCCCGGCATCCGCGGCTTCCTTAGCGGCACTCCGGCGATCTTCGGGATGCTCGCCATGCGTGGCACCCTGGACCTGATCGAGGAAGCGGGGATGGCTGCGCTCCGGGAGAAGTCGCGGCTGCTGACCGCTTATGCCCTCGAACTTTACGACGCGTGGCTGGCGCCGGCCGGCGTGCAGCTGTCCACCCCGCGGGCGGCGGAACGGCGCGGCAGCCACGTGACGATCGACCACCCGGCCTTCCGTGAAATGACCGCCACATTGTGGGACCAGGACGTGATTCCCGATTTCCGCGCCCCGCAGGGCCTCCGGATCGGGCTCTCGCCGCTCAGCACATCCTTCGCGGAGCTTTACCGGGGCGTCGCCGCTATTCGCGAACTGCTCCCAGCCCAGGAAAGTGGAAAACCGCAACCGCCGCAGGCAGCTGGCGCGCCGGCAGAGTCGGCGGCCGCGCCCGGCGGTTTCGACAAGACCGCGGACGTGCCACTAAACTGAACGTTGGATCCGGCTGCAGTCCGTGGCGGCTGGCTCCTGTTGTGTACGGAATACCCGGCTTCGGCGGGGGATTCCGGGACGGCACCCCCGGCAGTGAATTACTGATTCGGGCCTCACGGCACATCTCTAGGAGTTATTGTGGCACTTGAAGCCGCTGTAAAGCAGTCCATCATCAAGGATTTCGCAACGTCCGAGGGCGACACCGGTTCGCCGGAGGTCCAGGTTGCAGTCCTGACTCAGCGGATCAAGGATCTCACTGAGCACATGAAGGAGCACAAGCACGATTACCACACCCAGCGCGGTCTGCTGGCCATGGTTGGTCGTCGCAAGCGCATGCTCACCTACCTCAAGAACACTGACATCACCCGCTACCGTAAGCTCATCGAGCGCCTCGGCCTGCGTCGCTAGTCAGCTTTAAGGGGCGGCCCCTTCCGGACCGGAAAGGGCCGCCTTCTTCAGGAAAAAACTAAACAGGAGGATCAACCGCATCACGCATTCGCGGTCCTCGGTAGTGATCCCCGGGAACGGCCTCAAGGAATGAGGCCCGGCCCGTGGGTCTCGATCGATGACCGGGTGCAGTGCAGGCCAGTAGACAGATGCTGGACTGGGTTGATGCGGCTGGGCTCCGTGAACCAAGAAACGGAGGTGACTCTCTATGGAGGGTCCCGAAATCCAGTTCTCAGAAGCAATCATTGACAATGGCCGCTTCGGCAAGCGTGTAATCCGCTTTGAAACCGGCCGCCTTGCCAAGCAGGCAGCCGGCGCAGCGATGGTCTACATCGATGAAGAGACCGCGCTGCTGTCCGCAACCACCGCCGGCAAGCACCCGCGTGAAGGTTTCGACTTCTTCCCGCTGACCGTCGACGTCGAAGAGCGTATGTACGCCGCCGGCCGCATCCCGGGCTCGTTCTTCCGCCGCGAAGGCCGTCCCTCCACGGAAGCCATCCTGGCCTGCCGCCTCATGGACCGCCCGCTGCGCCCCGCGTTCGTCAAGGGCCTGCGCAACGAAGTCCAGATCGTCGTCACCGTGCTGTCCATCAACCCGGACGAGCTCTACGACGTCGTCGCGATCAACGCGTCCTCGATGTCCACCCAGCTTTCCGGCCTGCCCTTCTCCGGCCCGATCGGCGGCGTCCGCGTTGCCCTCGTTGCGGACGAGAACGGCTCGCAGTGGGTTGCGTTCCCGAAGCACTCCCAGCTCGAGAACGCCGTCTTCAACATGGTCGTCGCCGGCCGCATCGCCGGTGACGACGTCGCCATCATGATGGTTGAAGCCGAAGCCACCGACAACTCCTGGAACCTCATCAAGGAACAGGGCGCCACCGCCCCGACCGAAGAGGTTGTCTCCGAGGGCCTCGAGGCTGCCAAGCCGTTCATCAAGGCGCTCTGCGAAGCACAGTCCGACCTGGCAGCCCGCGCCGCCAAGCCGACCGTCGAGTTCCCGGTCTTCCTGGACTACCAGGACGACGTCTACGCCGCCGTGGAGTCCGCTGCCGCCGAGAAGCTGGCCGCTGTCTTCCAGATCGCCGACAAGCAGGAACGCGACACCGCGTCCGACGAGCTCAAGGACGAGGTCACCTCTTCCCTGGCCGGCCAGTTCGAAGGCCGCGAGAAGGAGCTGTCCGCAGCCTTCCGCTCCGTCACCAAGCAGGTTGTGCGCCAGCGCATCCTCAAGGACCAGATCCGCATCGACGGCCGCGGCCTGACGGACATCCGCCAGCTCACCGCCGAGGTTGAGGTTCTGCCCCGCGTCCACGGCTCGGCCATCTTCGAACGCGGCGAGACCCAGATCATGGGTGTCACCACGCTGAACATGCTCAAGATGGAACAGCAGATCGACTCGCTGTCTCCCGTGACGCGCAAGCGCTACATGCACAACTACAACTTCCCGCCGTACTCCACCGGCGAGACCGGCCGCGTCGGTTCCCCGAAGCGCCGCGAAATCGGCCACGGTGCCCTCGCAGAGCGCGCCATCATGCCGGTGCTGCCGTCCCGCGAGGAATTCCCCTACGCCATCCGCCAGGTGTCTGAGGCTCTCAGCTCCAACGGTTCGACGTCGATGGGTTCCGTCTGCGCCTCCACGCTGTCCCTGCTGAACGCAGGCGTGCCGCTGAAGGCTGCTGTTGCCGGTATCGCCATGGGCCTGGTCTCCGACCAGGTCGACGGCCAGACCCGTTACGCCGCCCTGACCGATATCCTCGGCGCCGAAGATGCCTTCGGTGACATGGACTTCAAGGTTGCCGGTACTTCCGAGTTCGTCACGGCCATCCAGCTGGACACGAAGCTCGACGGCATCCCGGCCTCGGTTCTGGCCGCCGCCCTGAAGCAGGCCCGCGAAGCCCGCCTGCACATCCTGGACGTCCTGAACTCCGCGATCGACACCCCGGACGAGCTCTCCGAGTTCGCGCCGCGCGTCATCGCGGTCAAGATCCCGGTTGACAAGATCGGCGAGGTCATCGGCCCGAAGGGCAAGATGATCAACCAGATCCAGGAAGACACCGGAGCCGACATCTCGATCGAGGACGACGGAACTGTCTACATTGGCGCCACCAACGGCCCGTCTGCCGACGCAGCACGGTCCGCGATCAACGCCATCGCCAACCCGCAGATCCCGGAAATCGGTGAGCGCTACCTGGGCACGGTCGTCAAGACCACCACCTTCGGCGCCTTCGTTTCCCTGACCCCGGGCAAGGACGGCCTCCTGCACATCTCCGAGCTGCGCAAGATCGCCGGCGGCAAGCGCGTGGACAACGTCGACGACGTCGTCTCCGTGGGCCAGAAGATCCAGGTGGAAATCACCAAGATCGACGATCGCGGAAAGCTGTCCCTCTCGCCCGTAGTGGCTGAGGAGGCTGGCGCGGAAAACGCTGACGACGCCGAGGTCTCCGCGGACGCCGCAGAGTAGTCTCTCCTGAGTCAAAAAGCGGGGCCGGTGGATCAACCACCGGCCCCGCTGCTGTTAAAGGTAGGATGGCAGGCAGATTTGGCATGTGTTCAATGAAAGGCCTTGATGACTGTCGTCCCCCTGCCGCTAGAGCAGAACCAGCACGCTGACACCCTGATCCACGGCGCCGACGGCGGCTCCGAGGTGCGACGCTCGGTCCTGCCCGGCGGCGTCCGCGTCCTCACCGAAGCGATGCCGGGCCAGCGCTCTGCCACGATCGGTTTCTGGGTCGGCGTCGGCTCCCGCGACGAGGCTCCCGGCCAACACGGCTCAACGCACTTCCTGGAGCACCTGCTCTTCAAGGGCACCAAGCGCCGCACCGCGCTGGAGATCGCCTCGGCCTTCGACGAGGTCGGCGGGGAATCCAATGCGGCCACCGCGAAGGAGAGCACCTGCTACTTCGCCCGCGTGCTGGACACGGACCTTCCCATGGCGATCGACGTCATCGCGGACATGATCACCGGCGCGGTCCTGGACCCGCAGGAGATGGAGCAGGAGCGGGACGTCATCCTCGAGGAAATCGCCATGGACAGCGACGATCCCACCGACGTCGTGCACGAGAACTTCGTGGCCGCCGTGCTGGGAACGCACCCGCTGGGCCGCCCCATCGGCGGCACGCCGGCAGCCATCCGTGCCGTGGCGCGCGACTCGGTGTGGGACCACTACCGCCGCTACTACCGTCCCGACGAGCTCGTGGTCACCGCAGCCGGCGGCCTGGACCACGACGTCGTCTGCGGGCTCGTGGTGGATGCCCTGCACTCCGCCGGCTGGAACCTTGAGGCCGCGGCCGCCCCCGTGCAGCGCCGCTCCACCGAACGTGCATCGATCACCGGCACGGCCGGCCTGCATGTGGTCAAGAGGCAGGTGGAGCAGGCCAACATCATTATGGGTTGCCCGTCGCTGGTCGCCACCGACGGCCGCCGCTTTGTGATGAGTGTGCTCAACGCCGTCCTCGGCGGCGGCATGTCCTCCCGCCTCTTCCAGGAGGTCCGGGAAAAGCGCGGACTCGTCTACTCGACCTACTCTTTCGCCTCCTCCTACGCCGATGCCGGCTATTTCGGCATGTACGCCGGATGCACCCCGTCGAAGGTCCGTCAGGTCATTGATCTGCTGGGCGGTGAACTGGACAAGCTGGCTGCCGACGGCATCTCAGACGAGGAGCTCCGCAAGGCGGAGGGGCAGCTGTGCGGCGGAATCGTGCTGGCGCTGGAGGACACCGGTTCCCGGATGTCCCGGCTGGGCCGCGCGGAACTGGTGTCCGGCGAGTACCAGGACATCGATGAGACCCTCCGCCAGATCAAGGCCGTCACAGCCGCGGAGGTCCAGGAGCTCGCCCGTGAGCTCGCGGCAGCCCCGCGGACCGTCACGGTGGTCGGCCCGTTCGAGGAAACCGAGACGTTCGGGCTCCTGGCCTAGACATTCCAACTGGCACGGCGCCATGATAGTGGCGGGGTCACTCGGGAGGAACTCCGTATGGGAGAAACTGTGGACCGGCCGCTGCCAGGCAGTGCATGCGAGGCGCTTGAGGCTTTCCTGGGTCATTGGACGGGAACCACGCACTGGGAGGCAACCGCGTGGGGTCCGGCGCGCACCGCGGACACCGAGATTATCTTTTCCCGGGCAGCCGCCGGGCTTGCGGTCACCCAGAGCTACCGGCACACGGATGCGGACGGGACCCGGTCCGAGGGCCACGGTGTCTTCACGACGGACCCGGACCATCCCGAGGCCTTCTGGTACCACGTCAACAGCTTGGGGTTGCCGCCCGAGGGACCCGCGCGCGCCAGCATGGAAGACGGCACCTTGACCGTGGAACGGCGAAGTGACCGCGGCACCGCACGGCACACCTTCCGGGTGGACCACGGCGAACTGACTCACACCGCCGGTCTCCGCCTGGGCAGGGCGAGTGACTTCACGCCCTTCATGACCACCGTGTGCCGCCGCGTCGCTGAGAGCGCCTCCGTCCCGGTGTGAGGTCTCAGGATGCGGCTTCGAGGATCCGGGTCTTTGGAGCCCCTTGTAGGGCCGGGGCGGCGTCGGCGGAGTTCCAGACCTTCGCCTGAAGATTGGCCAACAAGGCTTCCGCTTGCTCGCGTTGGTCGAAGTCCAACTCGACCACCACATAGTGCGGGTCGTCCACCGGGCGGCTGATCCGGTACGCAGTGACACCAGACGCCGCCCGGTTCACCGGATCACGGTCGAAGGCGGTCTTCCACATGCCAAAATCCTTGATCCTGTGCTCAATCTGCAGTGTGAACATGGCGCTCTCCTGATTGTTTGTCGCCTGCCGCGGGGTAGTCCACACTCTAGGACCGGTCCGGTCCACGCGATACCCCGCCAGTGCCGGGCCCAGCTGTGCTGTGCCTACCCGCCGGCGAACGGCGGCAGCACGTCGACGACGTCGGCCGGCTTGAGCGCCGCGGCATGGTCCCGCACGGCAACTTCGTTGAGCAGGAAGCTGGAGCGGGACAGGATGCGGGCCAGCGGCGGCGTACCGGCCGGCGGTTCGGGGCGCTCGACGGCGAGGATCGCCTCGAGCAGCGAGGCGAGGGTGTCGCCGTCGGCGAGGTCGTAGCGTTCTTCATCCACGCCGGCGGCAGCGCGTGCGGCAGCGAAGTAGCGTACATTCACGAAAAAATCAGCCTCCGATGGCGCTCATGCTGCGGTCCGGCTGGACGAAGTCGGGCGCGTCGAGGCCCACATGGTCCATGCCGTGGGCCTTGGGCTTGATCCACATGGCATCCTGCCAGCGTTCGGCGAGCTGTTCGTCGCTGGCACCCTCGCGCAGCAGCCCCAGCAGATCCACTTCCTCGCGTGAGAACAGGCAGCTCATGATCTTGCCCTCGGCGGTGATGCGCGTCCGGCGGCAGTCCGAGCAGAACGGCTCCGTGACAGAGGCGATGATGCCCACAGTGCCGAGCAGAGGGCCGGTGGCGCGGTCGGTGCCGGGAACCCGGGCCCGGACTTCGAACCGTTCCGCCGGGGCGCCGTCGCGGTCCCGCGGGTCGGAACTGAGCACGTAGTCGACCGAGAGCAGTTCGCGGATCTCCGCGGCGGTGATCATGTTCCGACGGGTCCAGCCGTGGTCCGCGTCGAGCGGCATCTGTTCGATGAAGCGCAGTTCATAGCCGCGGTCCAGCGCCCAGGCCAGGAGGGCCGGTGACTCGGCGTCGTTGATCCCGCGCATGAGTACAGCGTTGAGCTTGACCGGGCCCAGGCCTGCGGCCCAGGCGGCGTCGACGCCGGCGAGGACCCTGTCCAGGAAGGGCCGGCGGGTCAGCTTGGCAAAGGTTTCTTCATGCAGGGAGTCCAGCGAGACGTTGATTCTGGTCAGTCCCGCGGCTTTGAGTCCGGCGGCCTTCTTGTCCAGGCCGACGGCGTTGGTGGTCATCGAGATTGGCAGGTCGGGGTGGGCCTGGCGGAGCGCGGCGATGATCTGCAGCAGGTCCGCCCGCACCAGGGGCTCGCCGCCGGTCAGCCGCAGTTCACGCACGCCGAGCATATCGACGCCGATCCGCACGATCCGGACGATTTCCTCCGCGGACATCACCGCCTGTTTGGACAGCCATTCCAAGCCCTCGGCCGGCATGCAATAGGTGCAACGCAGATTGCACTTGTCCGTCAGTGAGAGGCGCATGTCCGTGGCACGGCGGCCGTAGCGATCCACGAGCCCGGCAGGCAGGCCCTCCGGACGCCCGGGCAGCGCGGCTGCAGCAGGCATTCCCGCTCCGGGACTGCCTGCCGCGCGGGGCTGGGGCATACCCAGTTGAACTGTCATAGAGTCAGGCTACGCCACCTCGCTGCCCACGTCACAGCCGCATGACGGCACGGATATTACAGATTCGGGAACGATGTCCCGCGGGGGTCCGGAGCCCTGCCCGGACCGTGGCGGCGAACCTATGCTGGAAGCGTGAACAAGACCCAGCCGGCCCCGGACGCAACGGAGTACCGGCGCATCCTTCTCGTCGAGGACGAACCGACCATCGCCGGAGTGGTCCGGGACTACCTCGTCCAGGCGGGATACCAGGTGGTCCTCGCCGTTGACGGGTTCACGGCCCTGCGCCTTGCGGCCGAACGCCGCCCGGACCTCGTCCTGCTGGACCGGATGCTGCCGGGCCTGGACGGTGTGGAAGTCTGCCGCCGGCTCCGTGCCGCACACAGTGTCCCGGTCATCATGCTCACTGCCCTCGGAACGGAAGACGACCGGATCCTCGGCCTGGAAGCCGGCGCGGACGACTACGTCACCAAGCCGTTCTCGCCCCGCGAGCTGGTGCTGCGGGTCCGGTCGGTCCTGCGCAGGAGCATTCCCGAATTCAGCCCGGAGCCCTCCGTCGAAGTAGGCGGTTTCGACCTCAACCCGGCCGCCCGCACCGTCTCACGCCACGGCACGCCCCTGGCGCTGACGGCCCGGGAGTTCGACCTGCTGGCCTTCATGCTCCGCCGTCCCCGGCAGGTCTTCAGCCGCGAGGAACTCATGAAGGCGGTCTGGGGCTGGGACTACGGGGACCTGTCCACTGTCACGGTGCACGTCCGGAGGCTGCGGGAGAAGATCGAGGACGACCCCACCCGCCCCTCCGTCCTGAAAACGGTCTGGGGCGTGGGGTACCGGCTGGACCCCAGCGATGAGGAGTCCGCCGATGCAGACCTCTGAACTCCTGACCATCATCGGCTGGGCCGTGGCCTGGGGAGCCTTGATCGGGGCCGCGTCGCTGCTCATCCTGAAATCCCTGCGCCGGGCCTCGTTCGCGGTCCAGATCTGTGTGGTGGTGCTCGCCGCCGTGGCGGTCCTGACGGCCGGAATGGTCAGCGCCTTCAACGCCATGTTCATCTCGGCCCGGGACCTCGAAGTGATGTGGTACGTCCTGGCCGTGGCGTCCGCCGTGGCTGTTTCGATCGCGCTCGTGCTCGGAGCGAGGGTCTCGCGGAACGCCAAGGCGCTGGTCGAGGCTGCCCGGAGCATCGGCCGCGGCGAGAGCCCCGGGATCCAGTCCCCGGTGATGAGCCACGAACTTGCCGCCCTCGCCGCCGAGCTCGAATCCAGCAGCCGGATGCTGGAGGCCTCCCGGCAGCGTGAGGCTGCGGTAGAGAACGCCCGCCGCGAACTGGTCAGCTGGATCTCCCACGACCTGCGGACGCCGCTGGCGAGCATGCGCGCCATGACCGAGGCCCTGGAAGACGGGATGGCCGCGGATGTTCCCGGCTATTACCGCAAACTCATCGCGCAGACCGACCTCATGGCCGGCATGGTCAACGACCTCCTGGAATTGTCGAAGATCCATGCCGGAACGATGCGGCTCAAGGCCGAGCCGTTGGACCTGTACGACCTCGCCAGCGACGCCATTGCCGACCTCGCCGCGCTGGCGGAGCAGCACGGCATTACGCTCGACGGCGGCGGCCAACGGGAAAGCCTGGCCCTCGCCGACGGCCCCTCGATGGGACGTGCCATCCGGAACGTCGTGCTCAACGCGATCGTCCACAGCAGACCCGGCTCCAGGGTCACCGTGGAAGTCGGCCGGGACGGTGACCGGGCCGTCGTCGCGGTCACCGACGGCTGCGGCGGAATCCCGGAAGCGGACCTCCCGCATGTGTTCGAAACCGGCTGGCAGAAGGACCCGGCGCGGCGGCAGGCCGGCCGTTGGGCCGCCCCGGACGACGGACTGGACGGTATGGCTCCTGATGGCGCGGCCCCGGGCGACGGCTTCCGGGTGCCCGGGCCGGATGAGCCGGCGGGCGTCATGCGCTACAGCGGCGCCGGCCTTGGCCTGAGCATTGTCGCCGGAATCGTCAGCGCCCATCAAGGCACCGTCACCGTGGAGAACGTCGACGGCGGATGCCGGTTCTCGCTGCTGCTCCCCGGCCAGGGAGCAGCCGGCCAGGAGCCGGGCGGCAGCCACGGCACTTCTGCCGCGGAGCCTGCTGCCGGGGCAGCATCAGCCCCGGCAGCAGCAGCCCAGGGCACACGCAACAGGATTCCGCGCGACGCGGTAGAGGAAAAACTCCGGACGGGACGGGCACAGTGAGCAGCGGCGCCGGCTTTGACGGGCAGCGGAAGGAAACCGGCGGCACACTCGCCGGCAGGGAACAGCAGCATACGGAACCGGGAGTCCGGCAGCGGCAGTCCCGGGACCTGTGGGCCGCCGGGGCCGGACTGGTGGCCGTGGGGGCGGCGGTGGTCCTCGGTGAACTCACGGCCAGCCTGGTGAGCCCCACGGTGTCTCCGGTGACGGCCGTCGGCGGGGTCGTGATCGACACCGTCCCGCCGGGCGTCAAGGAGTGGGCCATTTCCTTGTTCGGCACGGCGGACAAGGTGGCGCTGCTAGGCGGCATGGCACTGGTCATCGCCGCGCTCGCGGCGCTCTCCGGAGTCCTCGAAGTGCGGCGCCGTTTCGCCGGGGTGATTCTCATCGCGGTGTTCGGCGCGGTAGGGCTCGTGGCCGTGCTGAGCCGGGCCGACCTGACCGCCAACGCCATCCCCGTCCCGGTGCTGGTGGCACTGGTGGGGATCGCGCTGTTGCGGTGGCTCATCCGGAAACTGTTGGAGTGGCAACCCGATGCCGGCCGGCGGCCGGCGGTGGCGTCCGGCCCGTCGGAAACACCACCGGTTGAGCCGGCCCCGCAGGACGCCCCTGCCGCGGCGCGTGCAGATGCCACAGCCAACGACGCCGGGCCCGCCCGGCGCCGGTTCCTGTTGGCGCTGGGCGGGACAGCCGCGGTTGCCGCCGTCGCCGGTGTGCTCGCCTCCACCCTCAGGGGAGCTGCCGCCGTCGTCAGCGAAGTGCGCAGCAAGCTGGTCCTCCCCGTGCCCGCCGCTCCCGCGCCGCCCATCCCGGCCGGCGCCGAGATCCGGCTGGACGGGCTGGGCCCGCTCGTAACGCCGAACAGGGATTTCTACCGGATCGACACCGCCCTGCGCGTTCCCCTGGTGGACCCGGCGGAATGGACGCTGAAAGTCACGGGCCTGGTGGAACGGGAGATTGAGCTCGACTACGCCACCCTCCTGGCCAAACCCCTGACGGAACGGCACGTGACCATCGCCTGCGTCTCCAACGAGGTCGGCGGGGACCTGATCGGCAATGCCCGCTGGCTCGGCTGGCCGGTGCGCGAACTGCTCGCCATGGCCGGCCCCAAGCCCGGGGCGGACATGGTGCTCTCCCGCAGCACGGACGGCTGGACGGCAGGGACCCCGCTGGAGGCCCTCACGGACAACCGCGACGCGCTGCTGGCCGTCGCCATGAACGGGGAACCGCTCCCGCTCGAACATGGATTCCCCGTCCGGATGATCGTGCCCGGGCTGTACGGCTACGTCTCCGCCACGAAGTGGGTCACCGAACTCAAAGTGACCCGGTACGCGGACGACGTCGCCTACTGGACGCCCCGCGGCTGGAGCGAGCGCGGCCCCATCAAGACATCGTCCCGCATTGACGTGCCGCGCGACGGGGCCAACGTGAAGGGCGGGACGGTTGTCTTCGGCGGCGTCGCGTGGGCCCAGCACACGGGCATCGGCAAGGTGGAGCTGCGGGTCAACCGCGGCGACTGGCATCAGGCCGAGCTGGCCCCCGGCATCTCCAAGGACACCTGGTACCAGTGGAAGCTGGCCCTGCCGCTGGAGCCGGGGCAATATGAGGTCCAGGTCCGGGCCACAGCCCTCGACGGCGTGCCGCAGGCCGAGGAATCCGCCCCGGTCGCGCCGAACGGAGCCACGGGTTACCACACGGTTAGAGTTGACGTGAAGTCCTAGCGAGCCGAGCAGAGGTCAGGAAACGCATGCACCGCACCGAGACAAGGCATGTCAGCGTTCAAGCGCACCGGGACAAGGTGCGGGCCCTGCTGGCCCCCCTGCGCACCGAGGGGCGGGTGGAACGGCTCCCGCTGCTCGAAGCCCTGGGCCGGGGGCTCGCCGCCGACATCCTGGCACCGCTGGACCTTCCCCCCTTCGCCAACTCGCAGATGGACGGCTTCGCGGTCCGCAGCGCCGACGTGCCCGACGGCGGCAGGGAACTTCGCGTCGTCGCGCCCGTCCCGGCCGGTGCCGCACCGGCGAAACTGGCCGCCGGCACGGCCGCCCCGATCATGACCGGCGCGATGATGCCGGCCGGGGCCGACGCCGTCGTTCCCATCGAGCAGGCCGTGCCCGATTCCTTCCCGGTGCCGGGGGAGCCCGCCACGGTCCACCTGCCGGCCACCGCCGCCGGAACGTTCGTGCGCGACGCCGGCAGCGACATCCGCTCCGGCGAGCCCGCCCTCGGCGCGGGGACCTTCCTCGGCCCCGGCCAGCTGGGACTGCTGGCGGCGATGGGCTACACGGAGGTGCCCGTCCATCCCTCCCTCCGGGTCCTCCTGGTCACCACCGGCGACGAGGTGGTGGAACCGGGCAGCCCGCTGGGACCGGGCAAGATCTTCGACTCCAACGGCACGCTGCTCGAGTCCTCCATGCGCCAGGCCGGGCTCCAGGTCACACGGACCGGCGTCTCCATGGACCAGCCGGATGAGCTCGCCGCCTTGCTGCGCCGACATGCCCCCGCCGTGGACCTGATCGTCACCACCGGCGGCGTCAGCAAAGGTGCCTACGAGGTGGTCCGGCAGGCAATGGCCGGACACGACGTCGAATTCGGCGCCGTGGCGATGCAGCCGGGCGGCCCGCAGGGGATCGGCAGCTTCGACGGCGTCCCGGTGCTGGGGTTCCCGGGTAATCCGGTGAGCTGCCTCGTGTCCTTTGAAATGTTCCTGCGCCCGGTCCTCACAGAGCTGTTCGGCGCCCCGGCGCCCCGGCCCGCCGTCCGCGCGCGCCTCGCCGAACCGCTGACCTCACCGGCGGGCAAGCACCAGGTGCGGCGCGGCACGCTGGCTCCGGACGGCACGGTCAGGCTGGAGGGCGGCGCGGGATCCCACCTGGTCCATGCCCTGGCCCGTTCCAACGCCCTGGTCCACGTGCCAGAGGGAACAGCGGCGCTCGCAGCGGGCGACGAAGTGGAAGTATGGATCCTGTGAATGATGTAGAAAACCCTGAAGCGGATGCCACACCAGCGGACAACGGCGAAGCGGACAAAAGAGCAGTGGGCAACACCCGCCTGACCCACCTCCGTCACGACGGCACGGCCCAAATGGTGGATGTGTCCAACAAGGCGCAGTCCACCCGGGAAGCCACGGCCACCGCGACCGTCCGCAGCACGGCCGAGGTTCTGTCCCTCCTCGGCGGCGGTGAGCTCCCGAAGGGCGACGCCCTGGCCGTAGCCCGCATCGCCGGGATCATGGCGGCCAAGAAGACGCCGGACCTGATCCCGTTGTGCCACCCGCTGCCGATCGCCAAGGTCACCATCGACTTTGAGCTCGACACCGACGCCGTGACAATTTTCGCCACGGTCAAGACACGCGGCGTCACCGGGGTCGAGATGGAAGCCCTGACTGCGGCGACGGTCGCGGCACTGAGCGTGTACGACATGATCAAGGCCGTGGACAAGCACGCGGTCCTGACCGATATCAAGGTGCTCGCCAAAAGCGGCGGCAAGAGCGGGGACTGGACCCTATGAACATGCCCGAACCCCACCGCCACGGCGAAGCCACGGGCCGGAAGGCCGGTGTCGTGATCGCCTCCACCCGGGCGGCCTCCGGTGTCTATGAGGACCTCACGGGCCCTGTCATCATCGATTGGCTCACCGAGCACGGCTTCGAGCCGTTCCCCGCCATGGTGGTGCCGGACGGGGCGCCGGTCGGGGCCGCGCTGAGGGCCCTGCTGAGCCAGCAGCCGGCCGTCATCATCACCAGCGGCGGCACCGGGCTGAGCCCCACGGACGCAACGCCGGAGCAGACGCTGCCCCTGCTGGATCGGGAAATCCCGGGCATCATGGAGGGCATCCGGACCGCCGGAACGGCCAAGACTCCGATGGCCATGCTCAGCCGGGGCCACGCGGGCGCAGCCGGACAGACGTTCATCGTGAACCTGCCCGGATCCCCGAAAGGCGTGATGGACGGCCTGGCCGTGCTGGATCCCATCCTTGGACACCTTTGCGACCAACTGGAAGGCAGCCATGGGCACTGATACCGGATTTGAAATCGTGCAGGCCGTGCTGAGCGCCGAACCCATCTCGGTGGAGCAGGCCATCGCGGCGGTGGAGTCGGACACGGCAGGAGCGGTGGTCAGCTTCAGCGGCGTCGTCCGCAACCACGACGGCGGCAAGCAGGTCTCCCGGCTCAGCTACAGCGCCCACCCGACGGCGCACCAGGTGATGGCCGACGTCGTCGCCGGGCTTGTGGCGGAGCACTCGGGCCCGGCCGGGGATGCCGCGCCCGGCGGATCTCCGGAAGACGCCGCCGGCGGCGCCGGCGCCACCCAGGACGGGCGGCAGCCGGTGCGGATCTGGGCGGCCCACAGGATCGGCATGCTGGAGATCGGCGATCCGGCCCTGGTGTGCGCCGTCTCGGCGGCCCACCGCGGCCAGGCCTTCGCCGTATGTGCAGAACTCGTCGACCGGATCAAGGCCCAGGTGCCGATCTGGAAGGAACAGTTTTTCGCCGACGGCACTGTGGAGTGGGTCGGCGCCGGCGAGTAGAGGCAGTGGTGACCGGCAGGAAGAAGGCTCCGGATCAGGAGGAAAGAACCCTGCGCCGGACCACCGCCCGGTCGACCCCCAGTTGCTTGAGCAGCACGGCTGCCGGATCGTGTTCCTCGCGGTCCAGCAGCGACAGCAGCAGATTCGCGGTGGTGATCTGTCGTGACTTCTGGTCCATGGCGTACCGAAGCATGCCTTCCATTACCGACCGGGCGCCCGAACTGAAGGGCGGCTTCTTCCCCCGGCTGGGCATGGGGACGCGCTCAAAGCCGTGGGCATCTATACCGATTGACGCGAGTGCCGTGCGGTCAAGCCTCGCCGCCGCGGCCCGAGCCTGATCGAGCGTGACACCCAGAAGGCCGGCGGGACCAGGATCGTGGAGCGCCCCCAGCAGCAAATGATCCGTGCCCAGCCGCTTGTCGCCGCTGCAGCGGGCCTCGTCCATGGCGAAGCCAACGATTTTTCGGGTGTCGTCGGCAAATCGTTCAAACATGGCTTGATCTCACTCTCGGTATTTTGCGTGGACGGACTGCCGTGAGACGCCCAGGGCGTCACCGATCTGCTCCCACGTCCATCCCTGCTGTCGGGCCGCTCTGACCTGCGCTGCCTCGACCTGTTCTGCCAGGCGATGGAGGGCGCCGACCGCCCGCAGGCCGACGGCGGGGTCGAGTGAATGAATATGCGCGGACAGGTCGTCAGTCTCCATGTCTGTCAGTTTAGATTGACAGGCTCAGGGCGTCAATCCAGCCTGACAGGCCTGGGTCGGCGTGTGACCCATCGAGCCGGCGGGCCGGGCCCTGCGGAACGTTGCTCACGCCGCGTGGCGGGCAGGCTGTCGCCCCCGACGGCGGCCCTGTAACCAAGCGCCGCCGGTTCCGGAACGCAGCGGCCCCGGCGGTAGGGTTGATAGCATGACCGAACAACTCTCCGTCGCCGTGCTGGGCGCCAGCGGGCGCATGGGCGCAGAGGCCGTGAAGGCCATCGACGCCGCCGCGGACCTGACGCTCGTCGCGGCCCTTGGCCGCAACGACCCCCTCGACTCTCTTGTCAGCTCCGGCGCGCAGATCGTGGTGGACCTGACCGTCCCCGAAAGCACCGAGGCGAACGTTCGCTTCGCCGTCGAGCACGGCATGCACGCCGTGGTCGGCACCACCGGCTGGGATGCCGGCCGGCTCGCGGGCCTGGAAGAACTCCTCGCCAACCGGCCCGGCGTCGGCGTCCTGATCGCCCCGAACTTCGCCCTCGGCTCCGTCCTGGCCTCCGCCTTCGCCGCCAAGGCGTCCAAATACTTCGAATCCGTAGAAATTATTGAGCTGCACCACCCGGACAAGGTCGACGCGCCCTCCGGCACGGCCGTGCGCACGGCACAGCTGATCTCGGCCGAGCGCTCCGAGGCTGGCGTGCCGTCCAGCCCGGACGCCACCACTTCGGAACTCGCCGGTGCCCGCGGCACCGACGTCGACGGCATCCGGGTCCACAGTGTCCGGCTGGCTGGTCTTGTCGCGCACCAGGAGGTCCTGCTGGGCGGGCCGGGGGAGCAGCTGACCATCCGCCACGACTCCTTTGACCGTGCGTCCTTCATGCCCGGGGTGCTGCTGGGGATCCGCAGCGTCGCCGCTCACCCCGGTCTCACCGTGGGACTCGACGGCTACCTGGACCTGGGACTCTGAGTCCGATGTCCGCTGCCTTGACTGCCCTGAAAGCGAACCGCACCAAGATCTGGGTGGGGGCCGTCACCCTGCTGCTCGTGTTTTATCTGGTGGTGTCCCTGCAACGGTCCGTGCTCCTGATGTCCGATCCCAGCCTCGTGGCGAAGGCGATCGGCGTCGCCTACCTGGTGCTGCCGGTCATCGGGGCCTGGGCCCTGATCCGGGAACTGCTGTTTGGTGCCCGCACTGAGCGGTTGGCAAAGATCCTCGAAGCCGAGGGAGGCCTGCCGGAGGACACTCTGCCGCGCACGCCCGCCGGCCGGATCATCCGCGAAGCCGCCGACGCCGAATTTGAGAAGTACCGCGCCGAGGCGGAAGCTGCCCCCGAGGACTGGCGTTCCTGGTTCCGGCTCAGCTGTGCGTACGATGCTGCCGGAGACCGCAAGCGCGCCCGCGCCTCAATGCGCGACGCCGTGCGGATGTTCCGCGCCGGGGTGCAGAAGAACTAGCCGGACACCGTTTGCCGGGCCGCGCAGGGCCCGGCTGCGGAACTCAGCGTCAGATCCGGCGGCGGAACTTAGCGCACGCGTCGAGGCCGGCGGACTTGGGCCGGCTGGTGGCGGCCGGCCTGGCTGGCCGCATGGGTCGCCCACTCCAGCGGCCCGCGCCACGCCATGGCCGCGAAGACTCCGCCGGCCACCAGCATCCCGACAGCCTGCGCGAAGTACACACCCTCCACGGTCCAGCCCGGCATCAACGGCTGGTCGTGCAGGGCGGCCATGATGCACAGGTGAGCCGTGTAGAGGCTCAACGTCATGGCCCCGGCTCCGCGCAGCGGCAGCAGCAGATCCAGTTCCAGCCAGTCGCCCAGCCGGCCCAGCAGCAGGCACAGGCCGATCACGGCGGCAGCGGCCCCCGAGGTGTGCAACAGATCCAGCGTGGTGCCGGAGTGCGGTGCACTCGTGGCCAGCCACCACACTGAGCCTGACTGGTCGATGCCGGCCAGGTTGACCTGCAGCAGGCTCTCCAGCGGGTAGGCGGGATCGCCGATGTGCGCCTGAAGGGCCTGCCTGCCGCCCCAGTCCTCCAACATGAGCGTCCCCAGCCACTTGGACATGACGGCCACCACCGTGCCGGCAGCAACGAGCAGGAACGGCACGGCCGCTTTCCAGAGCGCCATCCGGCCGATCACCAGCCCCACGAGGAGATAGGCGATCCACTGCAGGACAGGGTAGTAGCCCGTGAGAAAGAGGTCGCCCAGCAGCCTGGCCGGGGCGGTCAGATCCTCCCAGCTTGGATTGTGCCCCAGCCGCAGGGGCGGATCGGCGGACAGCAGCCACGGCCGCAGGAGGTAGGCCAGGGCGGGGGCAGCCAGTATCCAGAGGACCGCGAGTGCGGCCAGGCGTTTCAGCCCAAGCCCGACAAAGGGCAGCACACACAGGAACAGCAGGGCGTAGTGGACCAGAATTATCGCGATGTTGACTTCCAGCCCGCCCAGGGAGAGCCCGACGGCACCGATCACGAGCGCCCGCAAGGCGATGCCTCTGCGGGCACCCCGCAGTTCGGCGCCCTCAAGCGGCTGCTGTTTCCCCGTGGACAAGGCGAGTCCGACTCCGGCCAACACGGCGAACAGCGCGGCTGCCCGTCCGGAAAACGCCAGGCCGATCCAGGTGGGCGTGAGCTGCGGGTCCGGCTCAAAGGTTGCCAGCACGTGGGTGGCCATCATGGCCAGCAGGGCCAGGCCGCGCGCGGCGTCGATACCGGCCAGCCGGACGCCGGGGGGAGTGCCCCGGACGGTCCGGGAAGCCGTAGTCATTCCGCGCGCCGTCATCATCTGATCGTCTCACGATCGGTCCGGTGACCGTCTCATCTTCGGCCTGCCCGCAGCCCCGATCCTTCTCCGGGCGGGCCTTGTATTCGAATATATGTTCGAATACGATGGGCGCATGAACGACGCCCCAGAGCCAGCTTTCCGGAAGCCCGAATTCACCGGCCGGGAATCCACAAGCCGACAATTTCCAGGCCCGGATCCGTCGGGCCCGCAGCGGACCAGCGCGACGCCTGGCGGACGGACGAACGGTGGCGAGCCGGCGGCCGGCGTCCTCAAAGCCATGAGCCCGGGCGTCGTGGACTTCCTCTTCCGCCGCTTGGTCGCCGGGGAGCCGGCCGAGGACGTCCAGTGGGGGAAGGAGGGGGCGGCGCTGGCCGCGGTGCCGCCGGGAGCTGAGCTGGCCCGACGGCTGGCCGAGACGGACCTCGACGCCCTCACTCCAACCGAACTGTTCGACTACGTGCGGGCGGCCCAGCGTCTGGCCGCCTGGGCAGGGGCCCTTCGCGAAACCGCCGTCGGGCGTTACTGCTCGGCACCATCGGCTCCCTCCGGCGAAGGGCGGGGTGCATAGGATGGCAGGGTGACCACTGGCTCAATCACCGCGCTGACGCTGTCTGCCGTCCAATACCAGGCCCTGGATGGTGGCGTTGCCGCCAACGTGCCCGAGCACATCCGGCTGATCGAAGACGCCGGGTCGCATGGAGCCCGGCTTGTCATCTTTCCCGAACTCTCGCTGACGGGATACCGGCTGGACCTGCTGGACGGACCCGGGGAGTGGCTGAGCGCGGTTGACCGGCGGCTGGACGGCATCCGGGAAATCTGCCGCCGCACCGGAATTACCGCCGTGGTCGGTGCCGCGTTCAAAGACGCGGACGGTACGCCGCGGCTGGCCGCCCTCGCGGTCCATCCAACAGGCTCCATCGAGACCAGCTTCAAAACGCACCTGCACGGACCGGAGCAGGATCTCTTCGTGGCCGGCAGCAATCCCGCGGTCCTGGAGATCGACGGCTGGAAGGTCGCCCTGGCGATCTGCTTCGACGCAGCCCGCCCGGGCCATGCGGAATGGGCCGCGGACGCCGGGGCGGACATCTATGCCGTCTCGGCCCTCTACACGGCCGGCGAAGACCACCGGCTGGCACTGCATCTCGGCGCCCGGGCCATGGACAACCGGATGTTCTCCGTCCTGGCGAACCTGGCGGGCGCCACGCCGCTCGGCCCTTCGTGTGGCCTGAGCGGGTTCTGGGGTCCTGACGGGCTCCCGCTCCGGCAGGCGGCCGGCACCGGCACCGAGGTGCTGACCGCGAGTCTCCAATACAGTGTGCTGGCGCGGTTTCGGCGGCCCTGAGTCCGGCCGGACCGCCGAAACGTGACGCACGGCCGCCGAGTTTGACGTTCGTCACACCGCCGCCATTGTCCTAACATGCCGCAGACAAGGTAACGTTTTTCATATGGCTGACTCTGATATTCGCTCTTACACGTTCGGGACCCTCGTGACTGCCATGGTCACGCCTTTCACATCGGACGGTGAGGTCGACTACCGGCAGTCGGCGGAACTGGCGAGCAAGCTCGTCGACGACGGCAATGACGCCCTCGTGATCTCCGGCACGACGGGTGAGACCTCCACGCTCGAGGACGACGAAAAAGAGAAGCTCTTCCGCGTCATCGTCGAGGCCGTGGGCGACCGCGCCAAGGTCATCGCCGGAACCGGGACCAACCACACCTCGCACTCGATCGAGATGGCCAAGCGCGCCGCCAAGGCCGGAGCGCACGGCCAGCTGATCGTCACGCCGTATTACAACAAGCCCAGCCAGGCCGGTATCCAGGCGCACGTCGAGGCCGTGGCCGACGCCGCCGACCTCCCCGTCATGGTCTACGACATCCCCGGCCGCGCCGGCGTGCCCATCCTGCCCGAGACCATGATCCGGCTCGCCGACCACCCCAGGATCGTCGCCCTCAAGGATGCCAAGGCCGACTTCAACGCCGTCACGCGCGTCCTGGCGAACACCGATCTTGATGTCTACTCCGGCGACGACGGCCTCACGCTGCCGTGGATGGCCGCCGGCGCCGTCGGGCTGGTCAGCGTCTCCGCACACGTCGCGACGCGGCAATTCCGTGCGCTGATCGATGCCGCACTTGCAGGCGATTTTGCTACCGCCCGCACCCTACATTTCGAACTGGACCCCGTGGTCCGCGCAGTGATGACCCACATTCAGGGTGCTGTCGCTGCCAAGCAGGTTCTTAAGTGGCAGGGAGTCCTGCCCAACTCGGTTGTCCGTTTGCCCCTCGTGGAGCCGGGCGAGGCCGAGATCGCAACCATCCGCGAGGATTTGGCGGAAGCGGGTATGGTCTTTTCCTGATCGGGAGCCAATCCTGACGGTTAAGAACCAGCCCGGCTTCAGCCTGGAAAGTAGTGCACTATGACCCAAACCGCCCTTCCCGGCCTTGTCACGCCGCCCCGCCTCCCGAAGAACACCCTGCGGATCGTACCGCTCGGCGGAATCGGGGAAATCGGTCGAAACATGACCGTTTTCGAGATCGATGGCAAGCTCCTCATCGTTGACTGCGGCGTCCTCTTCCCCGAAGAGACCCAGCCCGGCGTCGACCTCATCCTGCCGGATTTCTCCTACATCGAGAACCGTCTCCAGGACATCGTCGCGGTAGTCCTGACCCACGGTCACGAGGACCACATCGGCGCCGTCCCCTACCTCCTGCGCCTGCGCGCCGACATCCCCATCGTCGGTTCACAGCTGACACTGGCCCTCATCGAGGCCAAGCTGCAGGAACACCGGATCAAGCCGAACACGAAGATCGTCGTCGAGGGCCAGGTCGAGAAGTACGGGCCCTTCGAATGCGAGTTCATCGCCGTCAACCACTCTATCCCGGACGCCCTGGCCGTGTTCCTCCGCACCTCGGGCGGCACCGTCCTGCACACCGGTGACTTCAAGATGGACCAGCTGCCGCTGGATGGCCGCATCACCGACCTCCGGCACTTCGCCAAGCTGGGCGAAGAAGGCGTGGACCTGTTCATGTCGGATTCGACCAACGCCGACGTCCCGGGGTTCACCACCGCCGAGAAGGAAATCGGACCCACCCTGGACCGGCTGTTCGGGCAGGCCTCCAAGCGCATCATCGTCGCCTCCTTCTCCTCCCACGTGCACCGCGTCCAGCAGGTTCTCGATGCCGCCGCCAACCACAACCGCAAGGTTGCCTTCGTGGGCCGCTCCATGGTCCGGAACATGGCCATCGCCGCGAAACTGGGCTACCTGGAGGTCCCGGCCGGGATCCTGGTCGACATCAAGAACATCGACAACCTGCCGGACAACCGGGTTGTGCTGATGTCCACCGGCTCCCAGGGCGAGCCCATGGCCGCCCTGTCCCGCATGGCCAACGGCGACCACCGCGTCGTCGTCGGCGAGGGCGATACCGTCATCCTTGCGTCCAGCCTGATCCCGGGCAACGAAAACGCCGTCTTCCGCATCATCAACGGACTGCTGAAGCTCGGCGCCGACGTCATCCACAAGGGCAACGCCAAGGTGCACGTCTCCGGCCACGCTGCCGCCGGCGAACTGCTGTTCTGCTACAACATCCTTGAGCCGCTCAACGCCATGCCGGTGCACGGCGAAACCCGCCACCTCATCGCCAACGGCAAGATCGCCCTCGAATCCGGCGTGCCGGAGGAAAGCATCCTGCTCGCGGACAACGGCAGCGTGATCGACCTGCGCGACCACCAGGCCGACATCGTGGGCCAGGTCGAGGTCGGATTCGTCTACGTCGACGGCTCCAGCGTCGGCGAGGTCACCGAAGCAGACCTCAAGGACCGCCAGACCCTCGGCGATGAAGGCTTCATCTCCATCATCACGGTCATCCACCGTGCCACCGGCAAGGTGGTGTCCGGGCCGGAAATCCACGCCCGCGGCGTGGCGGAGGACGATTCCGTCTTCGACGAGATCATCCCCAAGATCAATGAGGCCCTCGAAGAAGCCGTGCTGAACCGCACGGACCACACGACGCACCAGCTGCAGCAGGTCGTCCGCCGGGTCGTCGGCACGTGGGTCAACCGCAAGCTCCGCCGCAAGCCCATGATCATCCCGGTGGTCCTTGAGGCGTAAGCCTCAGGTGGTTCACCGGGCGTAAGCCTCAGGTGGTTCACCGGGCGTAAGCCTCAGGTGGTTCACCGGGCGTAAGCCTCAGGTGGTTCACCGGGCGTAAGCCCTTCACACCGCCCGGCGCAAGCCTGGTCAACGGCCTTCCCGGCCAACCCGCAGCCTCAGAGCCGCGGGAGGCGGGGGAGGCCGTTCCCGTTGGCGTTGGCGGCAACATGATCCCGGACGCCCGGAAATTCGGGGTTTTCGGCCCGGCATCCGGTACCGTGGCGGGTATGGCGACTCGTACTTCTTCCGCGCCTAGAGGAAACTCAAGCGGCAAATCAGGCAGTTCTCCCGGCCGGGGGTCCCGTCCCGCCGCATCCAAATCCGCCCGGCCGCGGGGAGCCGCAGGTGGCACCGCAGGTAGAACCACAGCCACCGCGCGGACCCGGCAGTTGGCCGTTGTTGAGCCGCACCAGCCCTGGGTGGTGAGGGTGCTGGCCGGTGCCTGGCTGGGCATCGCCCATGTGATCGGCGCCGGCATCCGGCGGGTCGGCCACGACGTCAGCGACCTCGCCCCCGAGGACCGCCGCGACGGCGCCGCCCTGTTCAACCTGGCCCTGGGAGTCTTCGTTGCCACTTTCGCGTGGTGGGGGTTCCAGGGCTGGCTCCCTGACCTCGTGTTTGCGATCGTCAACGGCACGTTCGGCTGGATGGCCCTGCTGCTGCCGCTCATGCTGTTCGTGTGCGCCTTCCGCCTGTTCCGCCAGCCCGACGACGGCCGCGGCAACAACCGGGTCGGCATCGGTTTCCTCATCATGACGTTCGCCGGTTCCGGGCTGGCCCACATCATTGGCGGCCAGCCGACCGTCGCCGACGGCTTCGATGGACTGCGCCGGGCCGGCGGCATGCTCGGCTACCTCGCCGCCGCCCCGCTGGCCGCCGTGCACACCGCCGTCCCCGTCGCGGTCTACGGCCTGCTGGCCTTCACCTCCCTGCTGATCGTCACCGCCACGCCCTTCGGCGCGATCCCTGGCCGCCTGCGCGACGCCTACGAGCACCTGATGGGCATCGACCTGCAAGACGACGACGGCGGCGACCGCCACGACCGCAGCTACCTGTACGAGAACGACGCACCGGCCCCGCCCAGGAAGAAGCGCAAGCGCCTCTTCGGCAAGGACCACGACGACGAGTCCGGCCTGGAAGGCTACGTCGGCGACGAGGCCTTCGAACGCGCCCTCATCGCAGATGAGGAAGCGGCCGACGCACCTCCGGCCAAGGGCACGAGGGGCAAGGCGCGCTCTGGCGTGGAAGCCGACGCCGCGCCCGACGTCGCGCCCGGCGTCCGCCGTCCCACCCAGGCCGAGATCGCCGTCGAAAAGATCAAAGCCGCCCAGGGCCTCGGCACGGCAGGATCCGCCGGCGCTACGGCGGAGTCCAGCGGCGACGCCACCGAGGCCATCCCGCTGGTCACTCCGGGGATGGTGGCCGCGGGATCGCTCAATGCCGCCGCTGCGGCCGCCAAGGTCCCCTCCAACCCGGTCGCGCCCGCACCGCTGCCCACCCCCATTCCGCAGCGCACCGAGCAGCTTTCCCTGGCCGGCGACGTCACCTACACCCTGCCGGCGTCGGACGTGCTGACACCCGGTTCCATCCCCAAGGAACGCACCGAGGCCAACGACGCGATTGTCGCCTCGCTCACCGAGACCCTCAACCAGTTCAACGTGGAGGCGCAGGTCACCGGCTTCAGCCGCGGCCCCACCGTGACCCGCTACGAAATCGAACTGTCCCCGGGCACCAAGGTGGAACGGGTCACCGCCCTGTCCAAGAACATCTCCTATGCCGTGGCCAGCTCGGATGTGCGCATCCTGAGCCCCATCCCGGGCAAGTCGGCCATCGGCATCGAAATCCCCAACACGGACCGCGAAACCGTGTCCCTGGGCGACGTGCTCCGCAGCCAGAACGCCCGTCGCACCGACCACCCCATGGTCATGGGGGTCGGCAAGGACGTGGAGGGCGGGTACGTCGTGGCCAACCTGGCCAAGATGCCGCACCTGCTCGTGGCCGGCGCCACCGGTGCCGGCAAGTCCTCGTTCGTGAACTCGATGATCACCTCGATCCTGATGCGGGCCACCCCGGACGAGGTCCGGATGGTCATGGTGGACCCCAAACGCGTGGAACTCACGGCCTACGAGGGGGTCCCGCACCTCATCACCCCGATCATCACCAACCCGAAGAAGGCGGCCGAGGCCCTGCAGTGGGTGGTCCGGGAAATGGATGCCCGCTATGACGACCTCGCCAATTACGGCTTCAAGCACATCGATGACTTCAACAAGGCTGTCCGGGCCGGCAAGGTCCACCCGCCGGTGGATTCCAAGCGCGTCATCAAGCCGTACCCGTACCTGCTGGTCATCGTGGACGAACTCGCCGACCTCATGATGGTTGCCCCGCGCGACGTTGAAGACTCGATTGTCCGCATCACGCAGCTTGCCCGTGCGGCCGGCATCCACTTGGTCCTGGCCACCCAGCGCCCGTCGGTCGACGTCGTGACCGGCCTGATCAAGGCCAACGTGCCCTCCCGCATGGCCTTCGCCACCTCCTCTGTCACCGACTCCCGGGTGGTCCTGGACCAGCCGGGCGCCGAGAAACTCATCGGCCAGGGCGATGCCTTGTTCCTGCCGATGGGGGCCTCCAAGGCCATGCGTGTCCAGGGTGCCTGGGTCACCGAGTCCGAGATCCACAAGGTCGTCGAGCACGTCAAGGGCCAGCTCAAGGCCGTTTATCGCGATGACGTCGCGCCCGAGGCGCAGAAGAAGCAGATCGATGACGACATCGGGGACGATCTCGAGGTCCTGCTCCAGGCAACCGAGCTCGTGGTCACCACCCAGTTCGGCTCTACCTCGATGCTCCAGCGCAAGCTCCGCGTCGGCTTCGCGAAGGCCGGCCGCCTCATGGACCTGCTCGAGTCCAGGGGTGTGGTGGGGCCCTCCGAAGGTTCCAAGGCGCGCGACGTGCTGGTCAAGCCCGATGACCTCGCCGCCGTGCTGGCCGCGATGAAGGGCCAGGACGGTCCGGTGTCCGCCGACTCGCAGACCGCGGCGCTGAGCGATAACGCCAACGCGAACATCGCCCAGGGCGGTTACGCCGAGGACCTCGTGGCGGCGGACCTGGAGAACCGCACCCAGGCGATCGACTACCATGACGGCGCCGACGGCGGTTCCGGCGACGAGGACGGCTCAGAGGACGCCTGGTCGCTCACCGGCCGGTAGCGCAGAAGGTAGCCTAGGAAGGTGAATAGCGCCGAAGCCAACGCCGGATCCGCCTCGCGGATCTGGAACCTGCCGAATGTCCTCACGATGCTGCGGATAGTGCTGGTGCCGTTCTTCGTCTGGTTCCTGCTCCTCGACGCGCCGGGGCTGCAGGCCCAGAACGGCGTCTGGCGCTGGGCGGCCGCCTTCGTTTTCGCGGTCGCCATCTACACGGACAAGCTCGACGGCGACATCGCCCGGTCCCGCGGCCTCGTCACCGATTTTGGCAAGATTGCTGACCCGATCGCCGACAAGCTCCTGATCGGTTCCGCGCTGGTCATGCTCTCGTTGCTCCAGGAACTGCCCTGGTGGGTCACCATCCTGATTCTGGTCCGGGAGTGGGGCATCACCGCGCTGCGCTTCTTCGTCATCCGCTACGGCGTTATCCCGGCCTCGCGCGGCGGAAAGCTCAAGACGGTGGTGCAGACGGCGGCCATCTTCCTCTACGTCCTTCCGCTGGCATCCCTCGCCCCGTGGCTGGGCGTCGTGGCGTTCATCGTGATGATGGCCGCCCTGGCCATCACCCTGTGGACCGGCGGCGAATACGTCATTGAGGCGCTCAAGCTGCGGTCCGCCGGCATCAAGGCAGAGAAACAACGTTCAAGGGAGAACAAGCCATGAACCAGCCGGACCCCGTTCCTCACCCCAACCTGCACCCCAATCTGCACCGCCTGGCGGAGCAGGCCGTCACCGGCGCCCTCGGCCGCGGCCTGACCGCCGCCACTGCCGAATCGCTCACCGCCGGCATGGTCACCGCCGTGCTGGCCGACACGCCCGGCGCCTCCGGGATGCTGCAGGGCGGCGTGGTGTCCTACGCCAACAGGGTCAAGTCCGACGTCCTTGGCGTCCCCGCTGAGCTGCTCGACGCCGTCGGCTCCGTGGACGGCCAGGTAGCCGCAGCCATGGCCGACGGGGCGCGCCGCATCTGCGGCGCCGATGTCGGCGTTTCCACCACCGGCGTGGCCGGTCCCGAACCGCACGACGGCAAAGCGGTGGGCACGGTCTTTGTCGGCATTGCCACGGCGGAAGGATCGACGTCGTACCCCTATTCCTTTGACGGCAGCCGCGCCGAGATCCGCGCACTTGCGTGCGGCGCCGCGCTGGAGCGTCTGCTGGAGGCCCTATCTTCCGAAGGCTACCGGGCGTAAAGTTGCCGGGAACAAAAGTTGATTCCGAATAGTTGTTACATTGTGTCGCTTCCAAATGAGGGAGGCGCCTAGGATGAAAACATCAGCAGAGTCCGCCCCCACCGGCGGACTCGACAGTACGAGGAGCAAGGCGATACAGATGGTAAAGCAGCCCGTATCCGTAAACGGCGTTGTCCGCTGGAAGGATGTGGGCCTCGCCGATCAGGCCAAGAGCGAACAGAAGGAGCGCAAGATGGTTGTACTACGTCACGAAATCGGTGATGTCCTGCGCGATGTCCGCCAGCGCCAGGGCCGTACGCTCCGCGAAGTCTCGCACAGTGCCCGCGTTTCCCTGGGCTACCTGAGCGAAGTGGAACGCGGCCAGAAGGAAGCCTCCTCGGAGTTGCTCTCCTCGATCTGCTCGGCCCTCGATGTTCCGCTTTCGAGCATGCTCCGCGAAGTCAGCGACCGCGTCGCGGTCGCCGAGGGCGTCGCGGTTCCGGACACCGTTCCCCAGGAGTTCGCGCAGCGCTATGGCCGCGACCTCGACCGGGAACTGAACTCCGATCTCACCGACGAGCTGGCCAAGGGCCTCCTTTCCGGAGCGCGCTAGCCCGCCCACTCACCTAAGACCTAAGACACAAAAGAGGACCTCCGGCCCAGGCCGGAGGTCCTTTGACGTGTTGTCCTTTGACGTGTTTCGGTGACCAGGGTTCCCGGTGGGGGAGTCAGGCGTGCTCGTCCCGGGGGAAACCGTCGCGCTCGTAGGTGGCATTGAGCTTGGCCATGTACATGGCCAAAGCCTGCAGATCCTCGGCCGGCCATTCCGCCAGGCGTTCCCGGAACACCTCACGCCGTGCGTCCTGGACCTGGTGCATCCTTTCCTCGCCTTCGGACGTCAACCGGATGGCCTGCGCCCGGCCGTCCAGCGGGTCCGCCTCCTTCGACACGAGGCCGAGGCCCTCGAGGAAAGCAATCTGCCGGCTCACCGAAGGCTTGCCGACGCCGATGCAGGATGCGAGGTCGGTCAGCCGGATGGGGCCCTGCTTGCGGATCACGCTGAGCAGCCCGTAAGCGGCGGGTTCCATGTCCGGGTGGACCTGGCGCGAGAGCTGGTGGGAAATCGACCGGCCCCGGCGCCAGAGCAGACTCAGCTGGTTCTCGACGGCGTCCAGGGCGGCGTCCGCGCCGGCGGTATCGGGAGCGGGATCTCCCGCGGACTCAGTTGGGTTGCTCATGGCAACCATTCTAGAGTCCCCGGCCGTGAGAGACTTTACTCGTGCGAATCAGTGACTTTTGGCGGCTTATGGACGACGAGTTCGGCGCGGGATACTCCCGCGTCCTGAGCAATTCGCTGGTCCTGGCTGGGGTCGGAGGCCGCACCGCGGACCAGGCCCTCAGCGCCGGCATTCCGCCGCGCCAGGTGTGGCTTGCCCTGTGCGACGTCCAGGACGTTCCGCCGGAACGCCGCCTGGGCCGCGACGTCAAACCCCGTGACACCACCGGGCCCCGCTGACGCCTGCTGACGCCCGCGCCGTCGCGCTGACGCCGGCTGAGCACCGCTGACGCCTGACACGCCGCCCGCTTGTTCGAATATCTGTTCGGATAGCGATATGCTTTTTTTCAGACCGTTTTCCACATAAGTGGTTCTCCCGATAACTTTGTCGGAGGGTGCCAGTAGCGTCAGTGATGACAGACAGAGGCCTCCACGGCCACTCCACAGCGAGAAAGTATTAGAGGTGTGAATCATGGCCGCAGCCCCGGATCGCCAGAAGGCGCTCGACGCAGCGCTTGCCCAGATTGACAAGCAGTTCGGCAAAGGCTCGGTCATGCGCCTCGGCGATGAAGTCCGTGCACCCATCGAAGTCATCCCGACCGGGTCCATCGCACTGGACGTCGCCCTGGGAATTGGCGGCCTGCCCCGCGGCCGCGTCGTGGAAATCTACGGTCCGGAATCATCCGGTAAGACCACGGTCGCGCTGCACGCGGTTGCCAATGCCCAGCGCCAGGGCGGCATTGCCGCCTTCATCGACGCCGAGCACGCCCTCGATCCGGAATATGCCGCCAAGCTGGGCGTCGACACCGACGCGCTCCTGGTCTCCCAGCCGGACACCGGCGAGCAGGCGCTGGAAATCATGGACATGCTTATCGGGTCCGGCTCCCTTGACGTCATAGTCATCGACTCCGTGGCCGCCCTCGTTCCCCGCGCGGAAATCGAAGGCGACATGGGCGACAGCCACGTGGGCCTGCAGGCCCGCCTGATGAGCCAGGCCCTACGTAAAATCACCGGCCGCCTGAGCCAGACGAAGACCACGGCCATCTTCATCAACCAGCTGCGTGAAAAGATCGGTGTCTTCTTCGGCTCCCCGGAAACCACCACCGGTGGTAAGGCGCTGAAGTTCTACGCCTCCATCCGCATCGACGTCCGCCGCATCCAGACCCTGAAAGAGGGCGCCGATTCCGTCGGCAACCGCACCAAGGCCAAAATCGTCAAGAACAAGATGGCCCCGCCCTTCAAGATCGCCGAGTTCGACATCATCTACGGCCAGGGCATTTCCCGTGAGGGCGGCATCATCGACATGGGTGTCGAGCACGGCCTGATCAAAAAGTCGGGCTCCTGGTTCACCTACGATGGCGACCAGCTGGGCCAGGGCATGGAGAACTCCCGCCGCTTCCTGCGCGACAACCCGGAGCTGGCGGCCGAACTCGAGCGCCTGATCAAGGAAAAGCTCGGCGTTGGCGTCAAAGCCCCGGCTGAGACCGAAGAATCTCCGAAGCTGAAGGCCGTTGACGGCTTCTAACAGCCGGCGGCGCAAAGGGGCAGGATTTCCGTCACGGAGTCCTGCCTCCGGCTTTGTCGGCCCGGATCAGCCGGCGGACCGCACCGATGGCGCGGATTCGTTGGCCGGGCAGGACCGGGACGCGGACCCCGCGGCCGTGGCGCGTGCCATCGTGCTGCGGCAGCTGACGAATTCGCCCAAGAGCCGGCTGCAGCTCTCGCGCAAGCTGGCCGAGCGCAACGTCCCCGAGGACGTCGCGGAGGCCGTGCTGGACCGCTTCGAGGAAGTGCGGCTGGTTGACGACGCCGAGTTCGCCGACATGTGGGTCCGCAGCAGGTCCCAGACGCGCAAGCTCGCCAAAGGGGCCTTGCGGCGCGAACTTGCGGACAAGGGCATCGACCCGGAGATCGCTGCCGGTGCATTGGATCAGCTCAGCGACGCCGACGAGGAAACGGCCGCCCGGGAGCTCGTGGAGCGCAAGCTGCGGGGATTCACCGGCGGCGAAGACCGTGCCGAACGCGACAAAGTTACGCGCCGCCTCGCGTCAATGCTGGCCCGCAAGGGATACCAGCCGTCGCTCGCCTTCCGGGTGGTGGGTGAGGTGCTCGATGCCGCCGCCGGCCAGGCAGGGGACGGGGATTAGGACCGCCGGGCCGGGGTCTGCGCTGGCCCAGCCGCTGCCCACTACCCTTACCCGTTACCCTTAACAGGTGAGTTTTACCATTCCCTCCCCAACGGCCGGCACGACTTCTCCGACAGCGCCACCGGCGGTGCCGCCAGCAGGGCCCCAGACATTCGGTGCGGACCCTGTTTCCGCACCGGAAAGTCCCGCCCCGGCCCAGCCCCGCACCTACCAGGTGCGCACCTTCGGCTGCCAGATGAACGTGCACGATTCCGAGCGGATGGCCGGCATGCTGGAAGCGGCAGGCTACGTCCCCTCCGCCGGCGAGCTGGCCGACGTCGTGGTCTTCAACACCTGCGCCGTCAGGGAAAACGCCGACAACAAGCTGTACGGCAACCTCGGCATCCTCGCCCCGGTCAAGGCAGCCAACCCGGGCATGCAGATCGCCGTCGGCGGCTGTCTCGCGCAAAAGGACCGGGAGACCATCCTCAAGAAAGCCCCGTGGGTGGATGCCGTGTTCGGCACGCACAATGTCGGTGCCCTGCCGGCGCTGCTGGACCGGGCCCGCCACAACAATGAGGCCCAGCTGGAGATCCTCGAATCGCTGGACGTCTTTCCCTCCACCCTCCCCACCAAGCGTGACTCCGTCTACTCGGGCTGGGTATCGATCTCGGTGGGCTGCAACAACACCTGCACCTTCTGCATCGTCCCGGCCCTGCGGGGCAAGGAAAAGGACCGCCGCCCCGGTGAGATCCTGGCCGAAATCCAGGCGCTCGTGGACGACGGTGCCATCGAGGTAACCCTGCTGGGCCAGAACGTGAACTCCTACGGCGTCGAATTCGGCGACCGGCAGGCGTTCTCCAAGCTCCTGCGTGCGTGCGGCGACATTCCGGGCCTGGAGCGGGTCCGGTTCACCAGCCCGCACCCGGCCGCCTTCACCGACGACGTCATCGACGCCATGGCCGAGACCCCCAACGTCATGCCGCAGCTGCACATGCCCCTGCAGTCCGGCTCGGACAAGGTCCTCAAGGACATGAAGCGGTCCTACCGTTCGACCAAGTTCCTCGGCATCCTGGACAAGGTCCGGGAGAAAATTCCGCACGCCGCCATCTCCACGGACATCATCGTTGGGTTCCCCGGCGAGACCGAGGAGGACTTCCAGGCCACCCTCGACGTCGTGGAGAAGTCCCGGTTCGCCACCGCCTTCACCTTCCAGTATTCCAAGCGGCCCGGCACGCCCGCCGCGGACCTGCCGGACCAGCTGCCCAAGGCCGTGGTCCAGGAACGCTTCGAACGCCTCACTGCCCTGCAGGACCGGATTGCCGCCGAGGAAAACGCCCGGCAGCTTGGCCGCCGCGTCGAGGTCATGGTGACGGCCCAGTCGGGCCGCAAGGCTGGGGAAACCCACCGCCTCTCCGGCCGCTCCCAGGACCAGCGGCTGGTGCACTTCTCCGTGCCCGCCGGAGCCGAAGTGCCCCGGCCCGGCGATCTGGTGACTGTCACCATCACGGAGGCGGCGGCGTTCCACCTCGTCTCCGACCCTGCCTCGGCCGAGGACTACAGCCTGCGACGGTCCCGTGCCGGCGACGCCTGGGACCGGTCGCAGGCAGATTCCTGCGGCGCAGGCCCAGCAGGCAAAACCAGCCCGGCGGGCAAGACCAGCGCGTCGGGCACCTCCGGTGTGTCCCTGGGCATGCCCAGCCTCCCGGTCCGCGGCCGTTAGCGCAGTGCCCGGCCAGCAGGGCGCTCCCGGCAACGCAGCAGTCCAGAACGCAGCAGCCCGGGCCACAGCTCAGGCCACTGCCCAGCAGGACACGGCCCAGCAGGACGCTGCCCAAAATGCGGCGGCGCAGGGGGCACAGCCGGCTGCTCCGCCGGTGATCGCCGTCGTCGGACCGACGGGATCCGGCAAATCAGACCTGGCCGTCTCCCTCGCCCTCGAACTCGACGGGGAAGTCATCAACGCCGACTCGATGCAGTTCTACCGCGGCATGGATATCGGCACCGCCAAGATCACCGAGGCGGAGCGCCGCGGTGTGCCGCATCACCTGCTGGACATTCTGGACGTGACCGAGGAAGCGAGCGTCTCGGACTTCCAGCAGCAGGCCCGGGCGTTGATCGCCGACATCCACGGCCGGGGTAAGCGGGCAATCCTCGCCGGCGGCTCCGGGCTCTACGTCCGCGCCGCCCTCGACGTCCTGGAATTCCCCGGCACGGATCCGGACATCCGCGGCCGGCTCGAGGCGGAACTGGCTACCTCAGGACCCGCGCCCCTGCGGCAACGGCTCGAGGCAGTGGATCCCGTCTCCGCGGGCAGGCTCGGCGATGAGCGCAGGATCATCCGCGCCCTGGAAGTCTTCGAGCTCACCGGGCGGCCATTCAGCTCCTTCATGCCGGCCCGCCAATACTTCCAGCCTGCCGTCCAGATCGGACTCGAGGTGGACCGGGAACTGCTTCGGCAGCGCCTGGCCGACAGGGTCCACGCGATGGTGGACCGGGGGCTCCTGGACGAAGTCCGCCGGCTGGACGCCGCAGGGCTCCGCAACGGCCGGACCGCGCCGCGGGCCCTCGGCTACGCCCAGTTCCTCCGGGTGCTCGACGGTGCCTCCAGCGTGGAGCAGGCCGCGGACGAAACCATCATCGCCACCCGGCAGTTCGCGCGACGCCAGCTGACCTGGTTCCGTGCGGATCCCCGGGTCACCTGGCTGGGCTGGCACGGTCCTGACCTCGTGGCCAAGGCCGCCGGCCTCTGCCGGGCGACGCCGGTTCTGCCTCCGGCGAAGCGCTTGGGCCACGGTGCCGGAGCGGTCCGGGCGGAACGGTAACCTTGGAGCATGGACGAATCCCAAGCCGTAGCCGCTGACCGTACTGCCGGCGATACCGCCCCGCTGAGCGGCCTGAAGTTTTCCAAAGGCCACGGAACGGGCAACGACTTTGTCCTGATCTCGGACCCCAACGGCGCGCTCGAGTTGAGCCCGGAGCACGTCGCGGCGCTCTGTGACCGGCACCGTGGCATCGGCGGCGACGGCCTGATCCGGGCCGTGCCTTCCCGGCTCCTGCCCGAGGGGCAGCAATTGCTGACCGCGCACCCCGATGCCGAGTGGTTCATGGACTACCGCAACGGCGACGGCTCGCTCTCTGAGATGTGCGGGAACGGGGTCCGCGTCTTTGTGCACTTCCTCATCGCCGAAGGCCTCGTAGACCTGCCGGCCGGCGAATCGCTCGTCATTGGAACCCGGGGCGGTGCCAAGACGATCGTCCGGACGGCTGCGGGCTACGCCGTCGACATGGGCCCTTGGGAATTCATTTTCCCGGGCGAGGCGACCGCGCGGGCCATGGACTCGCTGGTCAGCGCCGACGGGCTCGAAGTCGCGCGGCCCGCCCTCTCCGTCAGCATGGGCAACCCGCACACCGTCGTGGCCCTGGCCGAAACAGCCGAACTGCAGGCCACGCAGCTGTTCACTGCCCCCCGGGTGGACCCGACGCCTCCGCACGGCACCAACGTCGAATTCGTTGTGCCCTCCGAACCACTGGTCCACGACGGCACCGGCACCATCACCATGCGGGTCCACGAGCGCGGAGTGGGGGAGACCCAGTCATGCGGCACGGGCGCCTGCGCCGCCGCCGTCGCGATTCGCCACTGGGCCGGGCAGGGCGCACCGGACGCATGGAACGTCCACGTCCCCGGCGGCGTCGTCGGCGTGAAATTCTTCCTGGGCCCGGAGGGGCACGAACACGTCGAACTCAGCGGCCCGGCCGTGATCGTCGCTAGCGGGACGCTTTCCTGATTCGAAGGATCCGGAACGACTTCGACGTGCTCTCCCGGGTCACGCTGAAGCTGGCGTCGAGCTCCGCCGAGAGCCAGCGCTGCAACGAGTCCGAGCCGAGGTTCTTTTGGACGACGAGCCAGGCCGATCCGCCCGGCGCCAGCCTGGGAATCCACAGGCGCAGGAGGGCATGAAGCTCATCCTTGCCGATCCTGATCGGCGGGTTGGACCAGATGGTGTCAAAGCGCAGGTCGGGGTCCACGGCGTCCGGCGTGCTGGCGGATACGTTGTGCAGCCCCAGCAGCCCGGCGTTTTCATTGGTCAGGGTCACGCAGCGTTCGTTCACGTCCACCGCGTAGACCTGGGCGTGCGGTGCCCGCAGGGCCATGGTCAGGGCGATCGGTCCCCAGCCGCAGCCGATATCCAGCAGGTTGCCCTGCGGCGACGGCGCCGGGACATCGGCCAGCAGCACGGCCGTTCCCTTGTCGATCCCGTCCGGGCTGAAGATCCCCGAGGACGTCTGCAGCCGGCGCGTCTCACCGGCAAGATCCACGGTGAGCGGCTTGCGGGTAAATGGCCCGGCCGGCTGGGCGCTGAAATAGTGTGCAGACTCCATAATGGGCCAGATTAGTTCGCGGCCAGCCCGTATGGGAAACCGGGTGGCAGCGCCGGCGTCTGCTACGCTACAAAACATGATCTTGATCTCCAAGTAGCCGGCACGGGTCCCGTCCCGTCCTTGTCAGGGACGCCGGGGGACTCCGTAGCGACGCAGGTAAACGCCTTCCGCTGAGTGCGCCATCGCAGGGGTGAGTTTTCTCACCCGCGGGCGCCCGCACCACTTGGAATCCAGCCATGTCCCAGGCACGGAGTTTTGCTGGCACCGTTTTTGCTGGCACTGTGCTCCCTGGCCCGCTCCCAGGCCCGGCGTGGCGGAGGCACCCACGTCACCGTGTTTTGCACCGGCACCGGCACCGCCCACACAGCCAGTGTCCCCGTAGCCAGGCGCCTTAGCCGCCTCTACCATCACCCAGCCACCGCTCTGCACAGAGCCAGCCCCGCCCCGGCGCCGTTGCCGCGGGCATTCCAGGAGGCCCGCATGACCCCCCGCCGTCAGCCCAGCGCGAATACCGCCCCACAGAGCAACAATCGGCACTATTCTGAAAGTGCCGAACCTTTAAAGGAGACCATGACCAGCCACCCCAACACCGGACCCGATTCAGCAGCCCAGGACATGAGCCCTGAAGAGATTCAAGCTGTAATCGACCGGATCCTTTCCAAGGACACCCCCGCCCCAGGCCGCGGCGGCTCCGGCACCAGCCATGGCACCGCCACCGGTGCTGGTACCAGCAGCCCGGCGTCGGTGCTCGGCAAGGCGCAGGCCATCTCCCGCCTGGACGAGGTGTACACCAACTTCGACGGCGACCAGCAGGACCTTGAGGAACGGCACGCACTGCGCCGCAAGGCCGGCCTGTCCACCGAGCTCGAAGACGTCACCGAGGTCGAATACCGGCAGTTGCGCCTTGAGCGCGTCGTCCTGGCCGGCCTCTGGACCGAGGGCACCCTCGCGGACGCCGAGAACTCCCTGCGCGAACTTGCCGCCCTCGCCGAGACGGCCGGCTCCGAGGTCCTCGACGGGCTCGTCCAGCGGCGCGCCAAGCCCGATCCCGGGACTTTCCTCGGCTCCGGCAAGGCACAGGAGCTGAAAGCCATCGTGATGTCCACCGGCGCCGACACCGTCGTCGTCGACGCCGAACTGGCCCCCTCCCAGCGGCGCGGGCTGGAGGACATCGTCAAGGTCAAGGTCATTGACCGGACAGCGCTGATCCTGGACAT
Organism: Arthrobacter sp. P1_D4; assembly: GCF_056406115.1. NCBI lineage: Bacteria > Bacillati > Actinomycetota > Actinomycetes > Micrococcales > Micrococcaceae > Arthrobacter > Arthrobacter sp. P1_D4. Next base: position 236,413 of record NZ_JBFUAU010000008.1, read on the forward strand.
CTTCGCCCAGCACGCCAAGAGCCGTGAAGGCAAGGCCCAGGTGGAGCTCGCCCAGCTCGAATACCTGCTCCCGCGCCTGCGCGGCTGGGGTGAATCGATGTCCCGCCAGGCCGGTGGCCAGGTGGGCGGCGCCGGTGCCGGCATGGGCTCGCGTGGTCCCGGTGAGACCAAGATCGAACTGGACCGCCGTCGGATCCGCACCCGGATGGCCAAGCTGCGGCGCGAAATCGCCGCCATGAAGCCTGCCCGGGAAACGAAGCGCGCCAACCGCCGTCGTAATGCCGTGCCCTCTGTCGCGATCGCCGGGTACACCAACGCCGGGAAGTCCTCGCTGCTGAACCGGCTGACCGACGCGGGGGTGCTGGTGGAAAACGCCCTGTTCGCCACCCTGGACCCCACCGTCCGCAAGGCCGAAACCGCTGACGGGCTGGGATACACCCTGGCCGACACCGTGGGCTTTGTCCGGTCCCTGCCCACCCAGCTCGTGGAGGCATTCCGCTCCACGCTGGAAGAGGTCGCCGACTCTGACCTGATCCTGCATGTCGTGGACGTCTCGCACCCGGATCCGGAGGGCCAGATCGCCGCTGTCCGGACGGTCTTCAGCGAAGTCGACGCGCGCAAGGTTCCGGAAATCATTGTCCTGAACAAGGCCGACGCCGCTGACCCGTTCGTGGTCGAACGGCTCAAGCAGCGCGAGCCGCGCCACGTGGTGGTCTCGGCCCGCACCGGCGAAGGCATTCCGGAACTGCTCAAGGCCATCAGCGACGGCATTCCGCGGCCCAGCGTGAAGCTTGAACTGCTCATCCCGTACAACCGCGGGGATCTGATCAGCAAGCTCCACGAGAGCGACGCCGAGATCCTCAGCCTCGACCACGAGGAAACCGGGACCCGTGCCGTGGTGATGGTGCGTGAAGGACTCGCCGCCGAACTGGATCCCTTCATCAGCAATGACTGAGGCTGCGGTGACCAGGACCGACGCCGAACCAGCTGCCGCCGATTCAGCTGATGCTGAGCCGGCCGAAACTGACACCGGCGCCGGTTCGGTTGCCGGCGCGGCCGGCGAGGAGTTTGTTGTTAAGCTGCTCGACCGTGCCGTGTCCGGCATGGGCGGGCAGAGCCGCGATGGCCAGCACGAAATGGCCCGGCAGGTGGCGCGCGCGATAGACAGCGGCGATCACCTGCTAGTCCAGGCCGGCACCGGCACCGGCAAGTCGCTGGCCTACCTGATTCCGCTGATCGCGCATTCGCTGACCAGCAACAAACCCACCCTGGTCTCCACCGCCACCTTGGCGCTGCAGACGCAGATTGTGGGCCGGGACCTGCCCAGGCTGCTCAAGACCATCACGCCCGCCCTGGAGAGGCCCGTCAAGGTCGCCCTGGTCAAGGGCCGGTCCAACTACGTCTGCCGGCACAAACTCGAGGGCGGCTTCCCGTCCGAAGAACCTTCCGAGGGACAGCTGTTTTCCCTGGGCGAGGACACCAGCGTGCCGCATTTCGCCGCCGCACTTGGCGGGCCGTCCTCCCAGCTGGGCAAGGAAGTCGTCCGCCTGCGCGAATGGGCCGAGGAGACCACCACGGGGGACCGCGACGAGCTCATGCCGGGCGTCACGGACCGGGCCTGGCGCCAGGTCTCGGTCACCTCCATGGAGTGCCTCGGCGCGCAGAAATGCCCGCTCGCGGCCGAATGCTTCAGCGAACTGGCACGGCAGAACGCCGCCGATGCCGACGTCGTGGTCACCAACCACGCCATGCTCGCCGTCAGTGCCTTCGAAGGCCTGGCGGTGCTGCCCGAGTACGACGTCGTCGTGGTGGATGAAGCACACGAACTTCAGGACCGCGTCACGGGCGCGGTCTCGGGCCAGCTCTCCGTGGCGATGGTGCACGCCGCCGCGTCCGGGGCCCGGAAGCACACGGGCATCACCGTGGATGCACTGAACAACGCCGCTGCCCACCTGGAGCTCGCCATCGACGGCGTCCCCAGCGGGCTGATGCCCAACGGCCTGAACAGCGGGCAGCTGGACTGCATCGACCAGCTGCGCGACGCATGCCGCGCCGCGCTGTCCGATTCCAAGGGGGACAGCTCCGTGTCGGCGGACGGCGGACGGCAGCTGGCCCGCTCGCGCCTCATGGTCATCCTGGAGCTCTGTGAACGCCTCCTGGCCGCGCGCGAAAACCGCGAAGTCGTGTGGTTCTCCCGCAACAGCAGCTTCGATCCGGCGCAGGGCTACTCGCAGCCGGACGAGAGCGCGCCGGCGTTGATCAATGTTGCCCCGCTGAGCGTCGCAGGGCGGTTGCGCGAGGGCCTGTTCGCAGACCACACCGTCATCCTGACCTCGGCCACACTGGCCATCGGCGCCGCCTTCGAACCCGCCGCCGGCGGCCTGGGCCTGGTTGGCAACGGCGCACCGAGCTGGACCGGCGTCGACGTCGGCTCCCCGTTCGACTACCCGAAGCAGGGCATACTCTACGTCGCCCGGCACCTGCCCAAACCCGGCCGCGGAACGTCCCCCGAGGCCCTGGACGAACTCGAGAAGCTGATCCGCGCCTCCGGCGGAGGCGCCCTGTGCCTGTTCTCCTCGCGGCGCGCCGCAGAGGAAGCAGCCGAGGCCATGCGGCCCCGGCTGGGCCTCAGCATCCTGTGCCAGGGGGAGTCGACCATGACGGCGCTCGTGCGGCAGTTTGCCGACGAACCTGACACGTGTTTGTTCGGCACCATGTCCCTCTGGCAGGGCGTCGACGTCCCTGGCGTGTCCTGCCGGCTGGTGGTCATCGACCGGATTCCCTTCCCGCGGCCGGACGACCCGCTGATGACGGCACGTTCACGGGCCGTGGCCCAGGCCGGCGGCAACGGCTTCATGGCCGTCTCGGCCACGCACGCCGCCATCCGCCTCGCGCAGGGCGCCGGACGGCTGATCCGCTCGACCTCGGATAAGGGCGTGGTGGCAGTGCTGGATTCGCGGCTCTCCACGGAGCGTTACGGCGGCTTCCTGCGCGCCGCGCTGCCGCCGTTCTGGCCCACCACCGATTCATCGATAGCCATGGCAGCCCTGAAGCGCCTGGCGAAAGACTAAGTCCCAAACCGGGGTCGCCACCCTGCGCCGGAAATCCGCCGCGGGGTGGCCGCTCCGAACTGGCGGCATGGCCCGTGACGGCTAAGGGGAGCGCAGTTTAGAGGGAGCGCAGTACCGAGACGACCTTGCCCATGATGACGGCGTGGTCGCCCAGGATGGGCTCGTACTGGGTGTTTTGCGGCAACAGCCACGTGTGGCCGTCCCGCTGGCGGAAGGTCTTGACCGTGGCTTCGTCGTCCAGCAGGGCGGCAACGATGTCGCCGTTCACGGCATCGCCCTGGCGGCGGACAACCACCCAGTCGCCGTCGCAGATGGCGGCGTCGATCATCGAGTCGCCGGCCACTTTGAGCATGAAGAGTTCGCCATGGCCCACGAGCTGGCGGGGCAGCGGCATGACGTCCTCCACCACCTGGTCCGCGAGGATCGGCCCGCCGGCGGCGATGCGTCCGACGAACGGCACCATTGCCGTGTCGGTGGCGCTGGCCAGCTCAGTCACTGACAGGCCGCCGACGGCCCGCAGGCCGCTTGACTTCTCGACACCGGAAATCGGTGTGGTCCCCTCGTCCAGGGTCAGCGGCATGAGCACTTCCATGGCCCGCGGGCGCTTCGGATCACGCCGCAGATAGCCGAGCTTTTCGAGCTGGGAGAGCTGGTGGGTCACGCTCGAGAGGCTGGCGAGACCAACGGTGTCGCCGATTTCTCGCATGGACGGCGGATAGCCCTTGTCCGTGACGGACCGCTGGATGGTCTCCAGGATTTTCTTTTGCCGGACGGTGAGGCTCTTGGGGGCCCGGGCGGGCTGCGGGCTCCGTGGGGCGGCCCTGCCGCCGGTGGCTTGTGCTGCCATGTTCGCCAACGCCTTTCCGTTCCGCCCGGCTGCCGTGGCTGCTGTCACCGGGAACTTCCGGCCTGAAATGTCAGACCCTGCTGATCAACTACGAATGAATTCCCACGGGTAGTTCGAAAGTGGGAGTCCGAAAGTGGTTGTCCTGTCCCTCAAAAGTAGGCCAGCCGCAGACCTTTTTCAAACATTTGTTCTAGCGAGTCTCGACATCGTTCGTTAGTAAGTGCTAAAACAGAACTAGCAAGATTCGAATATGTGTTCGATTCCGACGATCTGGGTTCGCAAGCGATGTTCGGTTCTATGTTCGAAGGTTCGGCCGGTTGGCGGCGAGTACGTGAGTACGCCGGGCGGCAACTTATGGTCCAGGAGGGCTCAGTTCATGGCAGTTTCAAGCGCGTTTGACGGCACCAACATTCAGGGCGTCACGACCCGCCACCGCGGTGTTGGTCCAGGTGGTGCAGTGGGTCGCCGCAACATCGGACACGGCAGCATCGGACACGGCAGGCTCGACCAAGGCGGCATTGGCCAGGGTGGTTCCCTTCACGGCAACGTGTACCCGCTCAACGCCAGGCGCCGCAAGGGGCCGCCGCCGCGGTTTCCGGCGGCCGGACCAAGCAGCCGCCGCTGCGGCTAACCCGGCGCGGACGCTTCGTCTTCTTCGGTGTCCCGCTGATCCTGCTGGCGGCGTTCATCCTGTCGTTCAGCGGATTCCTCAACGCTCCCGCGAAAGCGGCAGATTCCGCAGACCAGCTCTCGGTGACGCCGACCGTATCCGTCACAGTCCAACCGGGGGAGTCCCTCTGGGCCATTGCCGGGTCGGTGGCTCCGGAGCGCGATCCCCGCGACGTCGTGGCCGACATCGTGGAGCTGAACAATCTGGACGCCGCGCGTGTGATGCCGGGCCAACAACTGTTCGTCCCGTCCAAGTAACCGCCCCCCGGTGCCGCCGCGGGCGTCACAGTTTCAGCGCCCGTCCCGCTACCACTTAAACTGGTCACGTGACTGACCAGCTTGAGCGCCTCAACCGACTGCCCCTCCGAGCCAATCTGCGTGGCCTGCGTCCGTATGGCGCGCCGCAGCTGGACGTCCCCATCCTGCTCAACGTCAACGAGAACACCCATGGGGTCCCGGCCGATGTCCGCGCAGCGATCACCGAGGCCGTGAGCGCCGCCGCTGCCGGGCTGAACCGCTATCCGGACCGCGAATTCACCGAATTACGCGAAGCCCTCGCCGAATACCTTGGCCATGGGCTGGACGCGGAGAACATCTGGGCCGCGAACGGTTCCAACGAAGTCCTTCAGCAAATCCTCCAGGCCTTCGGCGGCCCCGGCCGGACGGCCCTCGGGTTCCCTCCCACGTATTCGATGTACCCGCTGCTGGCCTCCGGCACGGACACGGAGTACATCGTCGGGGCCCGCGCGTCAGACTATGGGCTCAGCGCGGAATCGGCGGCACAGCAGGTCCGCGAGCTTCAGCCCAACATCGTCTTCCTGTGCTCCCCAAACAACCCCACCGGTACCGGTCTGGGGCTCGATGTCGTCGAGGCCGTCTATGACGCCGGCGAGGCCAGCCAGACCATCGTGATCGTCGACGAGGCCTACCACGAGTTCGCCCACGACGGCACGCCCAGTGCCCTCACCCTGCTGCCTGGCCGGGAGCGGCTCATCGTCTCGCGCACCATGAGCAAGGCCTTCGCCCTCGCGGGTGCGCGGCTCGGCTACATGGCCGCGGCACCGGAGGTCGCTGACGCCCTGCGCCTGGTCCGTCTCCCGTACCACCTTTCCGCCATCACCCAGGCTGCGGCCCTGGCTGCCCTGCACCACCGGGAGGCGCTCATGGCGGACGTCGAGGACATCAAGCGCCAGCGCGACCGGATCGTGTCGGAACTGACGCGGTTGGGCTTGACCCCGGCCGCGTCCGATTCCAACTACGTGTTCTTCGGCGGCCTCGAGAACCCCCATGAGGTTTGGCAGCGGATGCTGGACGCCGGTGTCCTCATCCGCGACGTCGGTATTCCGGGGCACCTGCGCGTCACCGCGGGCACTGAGACAGAAACCACAGCCTTCCTGGAGGCACTTGAACTTATCCTGGCCGGCTCCGCAAAGCCGCAGGCCTAGACTTGGTGGGGAGCCCGATCGTCCCCGCCAGATTGCCCAACACCCTGCCTTCTTCCAAAGGACACATCTACATGAGCACCACCGGATCCACCACCGCCGAGGGCCGGACCGCACGCATGGAACGGACCACCAGCGAGTCCTCGGTCCTGGTCGAGATCAACCTGGACGGCACCGGCGTTTCAGACATCAGCACGTCGGTCCCGTTCTACGACCACATGCTGACGGCCCTCAGCAAGCACTCCCTGATCGACATGACCGTCAAGGCCACCGGCGACACCCACATCGATGTCCACCACACTGTCGAGGACGTGGCCATCACTTTCGGCGAGGTTCTGCGGACCGCCCTGGGCAACAAGGCCGGGATCCGCCGTTTTGGCGAGGCGACCGTTCCCCTCGATGAGGCCCTCGCGCAAGCTGTCGTAGACGTCTCCGGCCGTCCCTACCTGGTCCACGCCGGCGAGCCGGCAGGCCAGGAATACCACCTGATCGGTGGCCACTTTACGGGCTCCCTGACCCGCCACGTTTTTGAGGCGATCACCCTTCACGCCGGGATCTGCCTGCACATGAACGTCACCGCCGGGCGCGACCCCCATCACATCGTCGAGGCCCAGTTCAAGGCCTTTGCCCGTGCCCTGCGCGCAGCCGTCGAGCCGGATCCCCGCGTCGAGGGCATCCCGTCGACAAAGGGTGCTTTGTGACCGGCCCGCTGCTCCGCGACGGGGCCATCATCGACCCCGCCGCCGCGACCAAGCCGGTCTCCCCGCAGGGAAAGCCCACCGTTACGGTGCTGGACTACGGCTCCGGGAATGTCCGGTCCGCCGTCCGCGCGCTGGAGCGGGCCGGCGCCGAAGTCATCCTCAGCTCCAAGGCCGAGGATGTACTCAATGCCGACGGCCTCGTCGTCCCCGGTGTGGGCGCCTTCGAAACCGTCATGCGCGAACTTAAGGCCGTTGACGCCATCCGGATGATCGGCCGCCGTGTCGCCGGAGGCCGCCCCGTGCTGGCCATCTGCGTCGGGCTCCAAGTGCTGTTCGAGGCCGGCGTCGAACACGGCACCGAAGCCGAGGGCATGGGGGAGTGGCCCGGCAAGGTGGAACTGTTGCCTGCCGACGTCGTGCCCCATATGGGCTGGAACACCGTCGCCGTCCCCGAAGGGTCCAGGCTCTTCGCCGGGGTTGAGGACGAGCGGTTCTACTTCGTGCACTCCTACGGTGTCCAGAAGTGGGACTTCGACGTCATCCAGCCGCGGATGGCTGCGCCGCTGGTGACCTGGTCCGACCACGGTGCCCCGTTCATCGCGGCCGTGGAGAACGGCCCGCTGTGTGCCACCCAGTTCCACCCGGAGAAGTCCGGCGACGCCGGCGCCCGGCTGCTGCGCAACTGGGTCCAGGGCCTGCGCCCCGCAGCCCCGGACCGGACCGCAGCCCCGGAAGGGACCGCCTAGATGTGGTCTCTGGTGCTTATGGGCGTGGCCGGCCTGCTGGTTGGCGGCGGGATCTCCTTCCGCCAGCAGAAAAGTCCGCTCTGGGTGCAGATCGTTTTCTACATCCTCGCCGGCATGTCACTGCTGGCCGCCTACCTCCTGACCCTGCCGGCGTCCTGACCGCCCCCTCCCCACCACCATCCCCAAGCTGAGGACTCCACGATGACCACCGAAACCCCGCTGCCCGTACTCGAGCTCCTGCCCGCCGTCGACGTTGTCAACGGACAGGCCGTCCGGCTCGTACAGGGCGAAGCCGGCAGCGAGACGAGCTACGGCACCCCGCTGGAGGCCGCCCTCAACTGGCAGCAGCAGGGGGCTGAGTGGGTGCATCTGGTCGACCTGGACGCCGCGTTTGGTCGCGGTTCCAACGCCGAGCTTCTGCGCGAGGTCGTCGGCCGGCTCGATATCAAGGTGGAGCTCTCCGGCGGCCTGCGCGACGACGAATCCCTGGAGAAGGCCCTCGACCTCGGCGTCGCCCGCGTCAACCTGGGCACGGCGGCACTGGAGAACCCGGAATGGACGGCCCGGGTGATCGATCGCTTCGGCGACAAGATTGCCGTCGGCCTGGATGTCCGCGGCACCACCCTCGCCGGCCGGGGCTGGACCAAGGAAGGCGGGGACCTCTGGGACGTGCTCGGCCGCCTCGAGGACGCCGGCTGCGCCCGGTACGTCGTGACTGATGTGACCAAGGACGGCACGCTCCAGGGCCCCAACGTCGAACTCCTGCGCCAGATGGTCGAGAAAACGGGCAAGCCGGTGGTCGCCTCCGGCGGCATTTCCAGCCTCGAGGATCTGAAGGTCCTGCGCTCCCTGGTGCCGCTCGGCGTCGAAGGCGCCATCGTCGGCAAGGCCCTCTACAACGGCAACTTCACCCTGCCCGAGGCCCTCGACGTCGCCGGCCGCCGCTAGCGGCGAAGGTGCCCATGACGCACACCCACGACCCCAATAACCCCCACGAGGCAGTGCAGGCAGGGACCGGGGCCGGTCCCGTCCGGCATCTGCCCGGGCACATCGCGGCGGCCCTCGCCGGCGCCGGCGGGGCCACCGACTCCGCCGGCCAACCCTGGGCAGGGCGCAGCCTGTCCGGCGATGACGCCAAGATCCACAATTTCGACAACGACGACGGCACCGCCGACGCCGGCTATCTGGCGGCTTTGTCCGACCTCGCCGCGGGCACTGGCGACGAAGCGGCCGTGGTGGCCGCGCTGGCCACCGCCCGGGTGTTCGTGCCAATCCTCGCCCAGCTCGCCGAAGAGGGCGAGGCCGCGGCCGGCCCCAACGGGGATCCGCTGCACTCGGACAAGCAGGCCGACATGGCCCTGGTGACGCTCAAGGCGCCGGACGGGCGGACGGCCATGCCGGTGTTCACCTCGGCGGCGTCACTTTCGGCGTGGCACCCGGAGGCCAGGCCGGTCGCCGTGTACGCGGCCCGGGCCGCCTTGTCAGCGGTCGCGGAAGGCGCGGAGCTGCTCGTGCTCGATCCCGGATCGGAAGTGACGTTCGTGGTCCGCCGGCCGGCAGTCTGGGCCCTCGCCCAACAGCAGCCATGGACGCCGTCATACGCCGATCCCGATCTCGCGGGTGCACTCGGGGAAGGCGCGGTTGGCTTTCCGGCGGTCCGCCGTGTTGAAATTCATCCGGGGGGTGGAGTTGCCTCGGCCACGGCCGATGGCAGGCGGCTCCCCGGTGGGGGAGCCGGCCCGGAACTCCGTGTGGTCCTCTATCTTGAAGACGGTCTCGACGCCGCCGGCGTGCAGTCGATCGTCGCCGGCCTCAATAACGCCTGGGCCCGGAATGAAATCTTTGCCGAGCGGGTTGATTCGATCGAGGTCAAGCTGCAGCGCGCAGCACCATAGCTGACGGCCCAACGGGGGGACCTCCCGGTGCTGCCGTGGGCAGTACCAGAAGGATATAGTCCGTGAATTTCGCGCTTTACCGTCAGCTGCTGGCCATCCGGCCCATCAGGCGCCTCCTGTTGGTCGGCATGATCGCCCGCATACCGCACTCGGCGGCCGGTGTCCTGCTGACCCTGCACATCGTCCTGACCCTCGGCCAGGGCTACGCGGCCGCCGGAGCGGCCGCCGCCGTGATGACGATCGGTATCGCTGTCGGCGCGCCCTGGCGCGGACGTCGGGTCGACACCGTGGGGCTGCGGAAGGCGCTGATTCCGTCTGTGGTCTCCGAGGCCGTGATCTGGTCGATCGTGCCGCACGTGTCCTACGAGGCCCTGTTGCCCCTGGTCTTCATCGGGGGCCTGCTGACCCTGCCTATCTTCAGCGTGGTGCGGCAGTCGCTGGGCGTGCTGGCCCCCGGGGAACAGCGCCGGACTGCCTTTGCGCTCGACGCCATCGCCACCGAGCTGGTCTTCATGATCGGCCCGGCCGTCGGGGCCGTCGTCGCCACTAGCGGCCAGTCCGTCCTGGGCCTGACAGTCGTGGGAGTGGCCACATCCGTCGCCGGGCTCTTCCTGATGTGGTTCAACCCGCCCACCCGGAGTGCTTCCCCGGACGCCGGGCTTGAGGCGCAGGAGCTGGAGTGCGCGGAAGCCGCTGTGGTCGCCGCCGCGCCAGCCCATCTGCAGGAGGCCGCAGCCGAACTGGCACCCCTTGCGGCCGCCGCCGAGGAGCGGCGCCGGCGGGGCTCCGGCCTGCGCCAGAGGGTCATCCACAACTTCAGCTGGTTCACCGCCGCCGTAGCCGCCGTGTTTGCCGTCGGTGCCGGTGCCGGCATGGTCCTCAGCGGCACCGACGTCGGCATCGTCGCGGCGCTCCAGACCGGCGGCCACCAGGCTGAAATCGGCATCGTGTTCCTCTTCTGGTGCGCGGCCTCGGTGGTGGGCGGCGTCCTCTACGGCGCCATGCACCGGGCCGTTTCCCCGATCCTCCTGTTGTTGGGGATGTCAGCGCTGACGGTCCCGATGGCCTTCGCGACCGACGTCTGGACGCTCAGCCTGCTCGCGTTGCTGCCGGGTCTGCTGTGCGCGCCGGTGTTGTCCGCGGCCTCGGAAAAGGTGGCCGAACTGGTGGATGAAAGCCGGCGCGGCGAGGCGATGGGCTGGTACGGGTCATCGCTCACCGGCGGAGTGGCCCTGGGCGCGCCGCTGGCCGGGCTGTTCATTGACCTCATCGGCCCGTCGGCCGGCTTCGTCTCAGTGGGGTTGGCGGGCGTGGCCCTCTGCCTGGTGGGGCTGGCCCTGCAACAGGTCCGGCGCAGCCGCCTGGCCCGCGTCTGAACGCGGGCCGGCCCCCACTGCGCCGACCCGGGCACGCCGCCCGGGCCGTGCGGACGGAAAATCGTGCGAACGGAAAAATAGCGACGCCGGCGGGCGGACCTGGGTGGTCCGCACGCCGGCGTTGTCCTGGCTGACGAGTGCTTAGTTGACGGGGCCGGTGTACTTCTCGCCCGGGCCCTTGCCCGGAGCGTCCGGGATGACCGATTCTTCGCGGAAGGCCAGCTGGAGCGAGCGGAGTCCGTCGCGCAACGGTCCAGCGTGCTGTGAGCCGATTTCGGGCGCCGCCGCGGTCACCAGACCGGCGAGGGCGGTGATCAGCTTGCGGGCCTCGTCCAGGTCCTTGAGGTCCTGGGCATTTTCCTCGGCGGCGAGGCCGAGCTTTACCGCGGCGGCGCTCATCAGGTGCACTGCGGCCGTGGTGATGACCTCGATCGCGGGGACTTCCGAGATGTCGCGGATCTGCTGCGAGACGTCCGCCTGGGCGGCCGCGGGCTCGAAGACGTGGGAATTACTATCTGAAGTGCTCATGCTGGTAAGCTTGTCACAGACCGACTAAATGTCGTTATTCTCAAGCTTTTATAGAATGCAGTGTTCTGACTGGCAGTGCTTGTCACTGAAGTTGGCGCCCGCCGCGCATACGTGCGTTGAACGGGTGTTTTTCTGTAGAGTTGGCTTTAGTTTGCAAGCGGAGTTCTCTCCCACCCGCGTCAGCCGCGAAACTTCCTTCGGGAAGCCCCTCCTGTTCAGGAGTCAAGGTTGCCGGGTACCTGGTCGGGCACTACCTCGGACTCCGGTCCGCAGGAAGTGCATGTTGCCCCATTGAGGGCGGCAGTTCCGATCTCGAGGCCTTCGATTGCTCCGGCAATTGGGGGCCTTCTCTTTTTGCCGGTGGAATACCCCTCACGAACACAGGAGCTTTAACATTAGCGAGCCAAGAATCAATGAGCGTATCCGCGTCCCCGAGGTGCGGCTGGTCGGCCCTGCAGGCGAACAAGTAGGAATTGTCCGTATTGAGGATGCCCTGCGTTTGGCTGCCGAGTCCGATCTTGATCTCGTTGAAGTTGCACCGCAGGCGAAGCCTCCGGTGTGCAAGCTGATGGACTTCGGCAAGTACAAGTACGAAGCCGCTGTCAAGGCACGCGAGGCCCGGAAGAACCAGACCAACACGGTCCTGAAGGAAATCCGTTTCCGCCTGAAGATCGACACCCACGACTACGAAACGAAGCGCGGCCACGCGCTCCGCTTCCTCGGTGCCGGCGACAAGGTCAAGGCCATGATCCAGTTCCGCGGCCGCGAGCAGCAGCGCCCCGAGATGGGCATCCGCCTGCTCCAGCGCTTCGCCGACGACGTCGCCGAAGTTGGTGTGGTGGAGTCCAGCCCGCGCATCGATGGCCGCAACATGGTCATGGTGGTTGGCCCGCTGAAGAACAAGGCCGAAGCCAAGGCGGAGGCCCGCCGCGCAACGCAGCGCGCAGAAGCCAAGGCTGAGAACGAAGCCAAGGCTTCGGGACGCGTCGATGTCTCCGGTGGCAACGCCCCGCTGACCCAGACGCTGTCGGACCTCCTGCCGGAAGGCTACGTCGTATCGTCGGAGGCACCCGCAGCGGAGGCCCCCGTCGAAGAAGCCAAGGTTGACGAGACCAAGGTCGACGAGACCAAGGTCGAAGAGACCAAGGTTGAAGAAGCCAAGGTTGAAGCGGCTCCGGTCGAAGAGACCAAGGCCGACGAGGCCCCCGCCCAGGACGCGGCGGCGGAAACCGCTCCGAAGGCAGCCGAGGAGCCGGCAGCAGCGAAGGCTCCGGCGGCTCCGAAGGCAGCCGAGAAGCCGGCAGCAGCGAAGGCTCCGGCGGCTCCGAAGGCCGCAGAGAAGCCTGCAGCAGCGAAGGCTCCCGCGGCTCCGAAGGCCGCTCCGGCCCCGGCGGCAGCGAAGGCTCCCGAGGAAAAGGCAGCCGCTCCGGCAGCAGCACCGAAGCCGGTTGCTGCTCCGAAGCCGGTACCCAGGCCCGCAGCGCCGAAGCCCGCCGCACGGCCGGCCGCCCCCCGGGCAGCCGCCAAGCCTGGCACCAAGAAGACCAACTAGTTCACGGCTGCCGGACAGCAATGTCCGGCAGCAGGCAACCAGCACGCCGCCCGCAGGGGTGGCTGCACGAAAGAGCTGCAGACTTTTCTGCGGATACGTAAGGAGATCGGTTCCCATGCCGAAGATGAAGACCCACAGCGGTGCTAAGAAGCGCTTCAAGCTGACCGGTACCGGCAAGCTGCGCCGCCAGCAGGCCAACCGCCGCCACTACCTCGAGCACAAGTCCTCCCGGCTGACCCGTCGCCTTGCCGGCGACAAGATCGTCTTCAAGGGCGACGCCAAGGTCATCCGGAAGATGCTCGGCATCTAAGTTCCAAGTTCTCTGACTGTTCGCCACCTGGCAGCAGTCAACTACCAAAAAGGCTTCTCAGGCCAGCCGGACCGTTCCGGCAGTAGACGCTTGGGATCAGAAATTTTCTAAGGAGTACGCACGTGGCACGTGTGAAGAGGGCGGTTAACGCCCACAAGAAGCGCCGGGTTATCCTCGAACGCGCAAAGGGTTACCGCGGACAGCGTTCACGCCTGTACCGCAAGGCAAAAGAGCAGCTGCTGCACTCGTTTGTGTACAGCTATGGTGACCGCAAGAAGAAGAAGGGCGACTTCCGCCGTCTTTGGATCCAGCGCATCAACGCTGCATCCCGCGCCAACGGCCTGACCTACAACCGCCTGATCCAGGGCCTGAAGGCCGCTGAGGTTGAGGTTGACCGCCGTATGCTGGCCGAGCTGGCCGTTTCCGACGCCAACGCCTTCGCCGCGCTGGTCAAGGTCGCCAAGGACTCGCTGCCTGCCGACACGTCCGCTCCGGCCGTCCAGGCTGAGGCTGCTCCGGCTCCCAAGGCTGCCAAGAAGGCTCCCGCGAAGAAGCCTGCTGCCAAGAAGGCCGCCGACGAGGCTGCAAAGTAGTTCCTCCCGCAGTTGAAAGACTGCCTCGTTCAAGAGCCGGCTGGAATAGCCACTAAGGTTCTTATATGAACGAAACCGGGCGCCCGCAAGACTTTCCACTCTCCAACCCCCGAGCTGATCGGATGAGGAAGGTGGCACAGCTTGCCGGGCGCCCGGCCCGTTTAAAGCGTCGCGAGTTCCTGGCCGAAGGCCCGCAGGCGGTCCGAGAGGCCTTGGTCCTGCACCGGAAGAGGATCGCCGCGGGGGAGCCCGGCATCGTCTATGAGGTGTACGCCACCGAGGCCTGCCTGGACCGCCACCCGGAGCTGGAGCAGCTGGCCGAGGGAACCCACGCGCACCTCGCAACCGACGAAGTGATCGCTGCGATGGCGGATACCGTCACGCCACAGGGCATCGTCGCCGTCTGCGGCTTCCTGGACGTCAGCCTTGAGCACGTGCTCGACGCCGGCCCGCGGCTGATTGCCGTCCTGTGCCAGGTCCGCGACCCCGGCAACGCCGGCACCGTGTTGCGGGCGGCCGACGCCGCCGGCGCCGACGCCGTCATCCTGACCGGCTCGAGCGTGGATATCTACAACCCCAAGGCCGTGCGGTCGACGGCGGGTTCCCTGTTCCATCTGCCCGTCGTCCTCGGCGCGGAGGTCGAGGAAGTCGTGGCCCGCTGCCGGGAGCGTGGCGTCGGCGTGCTGGCCGCGGACGGCAAGGGACAACTGGACCTGGACCGTCTCCAGGACGAGAACGCCGCCCGCCGCCTGGGGGCCTCCGCCGCCGAATCGGTGTATGCGTTGGAACAGCCGACCGCCTGGCTCTTCGGCAACGAGGCCCAAGGCCTGTCCGAGGACGAGATCGCGCTGGCCGACCACCGGGTGGCCGTGCCGGTGTACGGGGAAGCGGAAAGCCTGAACCTCGGCACCGCAGCCACCGTCTGCCTGTACGCCAGCGCCCGCTCCCAGCAAACCCCCTAGCCGCCCGGCAGGAAACCAGCGGGTCCGGCAGGAATTCCTGTCCAAAAAAAGCAGGCCAAACGAACGGCGGGGCCCMCCGAATGGTGAGCCCCGCCGTCGTACTGTCACTGCCGCCCCCACACAAAGTGTGCGGCCAGTGCCTTGAAGAATTAGGTGGTGGTCTTGTTGCGCCCTGTGATGGCGCCGTAGATGAGCGCGGCCGCGAGGCCACCGACGATGGCCAGGAGCCAGGAACCGAGATTCCAGAATTCCATCTTGCCGCCGCCGAACAGCAGGTCCCCGATCCAGCCGCCAACAATTGCGCCGACGACGCCGAGCACGAGGCTGGTAACCCAGCCGCCACCGACCCTGCCGGGCAAGAGTGCCTTGACGATTGCACCCACTATGAGTCCGAGAATGATCCAGCCAAGAAAGCCCATGTCTCCTCCTACATATTTTTCGGCATCCAAATTGTGAATACCGAATATGGCTTCAAGCTAACATAGGGCGGATTGCTTGTCAGCAGGGGACTACCCAATCGTTACGTGGCAGCGTTGGTCCCGCCGCGGTTCGGCGCCGGCCCGGAAACCGGTACGGTATTCCTTGTGGGCGCTGGGTTCTTCCGGTGTTCGCATACACCCCGGAAGAACCCCATAAGGAGAAGCTCACGTGGCTGCAAATGGCGGTACCAAGGCGATTCTCGCGGCGCTGGCCGCAAACCTGACCATCGCCGTTTTGAAGTTCGTCGCCTACTTTCTGACGCTGTCCTCGTCCATGCTGGCCGAGGCGATTCACTCCCTCGCGGACTCCGGCAACCAGCTGCTGCTCCTGCTCGGCGGCAAACGCGCAAAGCGGGAAGCCAGCCCCGAGCACCCCTTCGGCTACGGCCGCGAGCGTTACATCTACGCCTTCATCGTTTCGATTGTGCTTTTCAGCGTCGGCGGCCTGTTCGCACTGTACGAGGCCTGGGGAAAAATCCAGCACCCGCACGCCATCGAAGGGGACTTCTGGTGGGTGCCGCTGGCCGTCCTGATCGGCGCGATCATTGCCGAGTCCTTCTCGTTCCGGACAGCGATCATCGAATCCAACCCGCTCCGCGGGAAGCAAAGCTGGGTTAAATTCATCCGCAACGCCAAGCAGCCTGAACTCCCGGTCATCCTGCTCGAGGATTTCGGTGCCCTCGTGGGCCTGGTGTTCGCGCTCTTCGGCGTGGGCCTGACGCTCCTGACCGGGAACGGCATCTGGGACGCCCTCGGCACCGCGATGATCGGTCTGCTGCTCGTGTCGATCGCCGTGGTCCTGGCCATGGAAACCAAGTCGCTGCTGCTGGGCGAGTCGGCCACCCGCGATGACGTCGCCAAGATCCGCAGCGCGATCGAGGCCGGCGGCACCAGCATCATTCACCTCAAGACCATGCACCTTGGCCCTGAGGAGCTCTTGGTGGCGGCCAAGATCAGCATCGGCCGCTCGGACTCGGGCCAGGACATAGCGAAGGCGATTGATGACGCGGAGGTCCGGGTCCGCGAAGCCGTCCCGATTGCCCGGGTCATCTACCTGGAACCGGACGTGCAGCGCGTCAGCGCCCCCTAAGCCGCCCGGCCCCTAGGGAGAACGGAAGCCACTAGGGATAACGGAAGCCACTAGGATAGCGGCAGCCGACAGATGGAACGGCGGCCCCTCAACGAAACAGCAGTCCGGTCCAGTGCTTCACTGGACCGGACTGCTGTTCTTTTTGGAGCATTTGCGCGCTGGTACCTCGGTCTCGGCCTCTGCCGTTGCCGTGGCTGTTCTGCCGGGGTACCTCTGCCGCGGCTGTTGCGCCGCGGCGGCGGGGTGGCTAGGAGGCCAGCGGCCGCCGGCGTTCTACGGCGCCGCTGAAGGCGGCGACCCCGAGCCCCAGCACGGCCAGGACGGCGCCCACGAGCGCGGGAGCGACGTATCCCCAGCCCCAGGCGATCACCAGGCCGCCCAGGAAGGCACCGAGGGCGTTGGCGACGTTGAGCGCAGCATGGTTCAGCGAGGAGGCCAGCGACGGTGCATCCGGGGACGCATCGAGCAGCCTCGTCTGCAGGGCGGGAACGAGCATGGACCCTGCGGCGCCAACGACGAACACCATGACCAGCGCGGACCAGGCCCAGTGGACGCCCACGGCATAAACCACGAGTGCCACCGCCGTGCCGGGCAGGACCCAGTAAATCGTGCCCATGACGGACTTGTCGGCGATCCGGCCGCCAACGATGTTGCCCACCACCATGCCCACGCCGTACAGCGCCACGACCAGCGGCAGCCAGACCGCCGGGAGGCCGGCGACGGAGGTCATGGTGTGCGAAATGTAGGTGTAGGTCGCGAAGAACCCGCCGAAGCCGACGATGCCGACCAGGATGGCAAGCCACACCTGCAGCCGCTTGAGCGCGCCGAGCTCCCTGCGGAAGCTGGCATCGGCGTGCGGTTTCTGGAACGGGACAAACTTCCACAGCATGAAGAGCGTAATGATGCCGATCAGGCCCACCAGCAGGAACAGCAGCCGCCACCCGTAGCTCTGGCCCAGCCAGGTGGCGAAGGGGACGCCAATGACGTTGGATACCGTCAGCCCCGCCATGACCATCGAAATGGCCCAACCCCGCTTGGTCGGCGCCACCAGGGAGGCGGCAATCACGGCCGCGACCCCGAAGAAGGCGCCGTGGGGGAGTCCCGCGGCGAACCGGGACACCAGCATGGAGCCGTAGTCCGGGGCGAGGAAGGAACTGAGGTTGGCGACGCTGAAGAAGAGCATGAGCCCGAGGGCCAGATACTTCCGCGGGAGTTTGGCTCCCACCGCGGCCAGCACCGGCGCGCCAATCACGACGCCGAGGGCGTAGGCCGAAATCAGGTGACCTGCCTCGGGCGTGCTGATGTTCAGGCCCTGTTCGATCTCCTTGAGCAGGCCCATCATGGTGAATTCCGTGGTGCCGATGCCAAAGCCGCCCATCGCGAGGGCAATGATTGCCAGGGCAACGTGACGGGTGCCGGTCTTGGTCGGCGCCGGGGCGTGTGTGGTGGTTGTCATTCGTCTTTTCGGAGAGATTTTCCGGGAGAGACCGGATGGATCGGACAGATAAATATGCTTTTAAGAACCGGGAGGGGGCGCCGAATATTCCGGAAGGTGTCGTGGCGGTCGCCTCCACCATTGTCCCCTACCTGAGCCGGCCCCGGCCCCCGGCCTCGGGCGCCGGACCCTGCGCCCGCCTTAGACTTGAGGGCGTGACTGGACTCATAGGCGTCGTTGGCGGCGCAGTAGTGGACTCGCTGGCCGACCCGGGCATGCTCCTTGTGGCCCGGCGCACGGCGCCGCCGCAGTTTGCCGGAATGTGGGAGTTCCCGGGCGGAAAAGTCGAAGCAGGAGAGGCCGCCGAGGACGCCTTGCACCGCGAGCTCCAGGAAGAACTGGGCGTGCTGGTGCGGCTCGGGGCGGAACTGCCCGCGGAAACCGCCGCGGGCTGGCCGCTCAACGCGAAGGCGGCGATGAGGGTCTGGTTCGCGGAGCTCGCGCAGGGAGAACCCCGGCCGCTGGAGGACCATGACGAATTGCGCTGGCTCGACCTCCGCAATCCGGCAGGGGTCCTGGACCTGCCGTGGATCCCGGCGGACCTCCCCATCGTCGAGGCCCTCCTGGCGGCTGTGCAGGCCACCGGGACTCGCGGAGTGGAAGCGGGGCTGGGCCGCTGACCGGACTCGCCGCCGCGCTTCGGGAGCCCGCCTCTCGCCAAACCGTCAGGCATGTGCCTACTCTGATCCCAACCGAGAGGAGTGGCCCGTGCAGGTCGGTGTCGGACGAGAGCAGCGAGCCGGAGAACGTCGCGTCGCGGCCACACCGGAGACGGCCCGGCAGCTGACAGCGCTCGGGCTCCATCTCCTGGTCGAGAGCGGTGCCGGCACCGAAGCAGGCTTCGCCGACGCCGCTTTCAAGGAGGCCGGCGCGACGGTGATCTTCGAGCTCCCGTTCGAGGCCCTGGACGTCCTGTTGCATGTCCGCCCGCTCACCCCGGAGGCCGCGGCCCGGCTGCGGCCCGGCACCGTCACCATCGGGCTGGCTTCGCCGTCCTCGGAACTGCCAACCGTCCGGGCACTCGCCGCGGCCGGGATCACCTCTTTCGCCCTGGAGCTGCTTCCGCGGATCTCCCGGGCGCAGTCCATGGATGCGCTCAGCTCCCAGTCCCTGGTCACGGGCTACCGCGCCGTGCTGGAAGCCGCCGTCCGCTACCCGCGGTTCTTCCCGCTCTACATGACCGCCGCCGGTACCATCCCGCCGGCGAGGGTGCTGGTCCTTGGCGCCGGCGTCGCCGGGCTGCAGGCAATAGGCACGGCGAAGCGGCTCGGCGCCCGGGTCTCGGCCAACGACATCCGGGCCGCCTCCGCCGAGGAAGTCGCCTCGATGGGTGGCACCTTCATCAACCTGGACATCGATGCGGCGGCAGACGGAGCCGGAGGCTACGCCCGTGCCCTCGGCGAGGACCGGGCGCAACGCCAGCGCAGCCTCCTGGCCCCGCATGTCGCGGCGGCGGACGTCCTGATCACGACGGCCGCCATCCCCGGCCGGGCCGCTCCCTTGCTGGTGACCACCGCCATGGTGGCCGGCATGCGGGCGGGGTCTGTCGTCGTCGACCTCGCCGCGGAGTCCGGAGGCAACGTCGAAGGCGTGATCGCCGGCCAGGACGTGCAGGTGCCGGTCGACGGCGGATCGGTCACGCTCGTGGGTTTGCAGGACGCGGCATCCGCCATGCCCTCGGACGCGTCCCGGCTTTTCGCCCGGAACGTCAGCAACTTCCTCGCGCTCATGACCGACTGCGGGTCGGTGGCCCCGGACTTCGACGACGACGTGGTCGCCGGAACGTGCCTGACCCACGGCGGCACGGTGCGGCACGCCCCCACCGCGGAAGCATTGGAAAGGGAGGCGTGATGGGCCCCATCGTGTTGCTGACCGTGGTGGTTCTCGCGGTGTTCGTTGGCTTCGAAGTCGTCTCCAAGGTCACCAGCAAACTGCACACGCCGCTCATGTCCGGCGCCAACGCCATCCACGGCATCATCCTAGTCGGCGCCATCATCGTGGCCGGACAGGCCAGTGACCCGTGGGTCCTCGGCATCGCGCTCCTGGCCGTCGTCCTGGCCACCGTCAACCTGGTGGGCGGCTTTGTGGTCACGGACCGGATGCTGGAGATGTTCAGCGCCCACAAGCGGACACGCATCCCCGCCTCAAGCGGCGCCGCCAAGGCTGGCGGAGCCGCGGGCGAAGGACACCCCGGCGAGGGGAGCTCCGCCGACGCGGCGGGGGAGTCCAAATGAGCCTCCTGAGCCCCGAATGGACAGCCCTGCTCTACCTTGTGGCCGCCGTCTGCTTCATCCTGGCGCTCAAGGGACTCAGCTCGCCACGAACGGCCCGCCGCGGCAACGCCATCGGCGCGGCCGGGGCGCTCCTCGCCGTCGTCACCGTCTTCCTCTCCGCGCGGCTGGAGAATGTTCCGCTCATCCTCGCGGCCATCGCCGTGGGGTCCGCGATTGCCTTCCCCGTGGCACGGCGGGTGCAGATGACCCAGATGCCCCAACTCGTGGCGCTCTTCAACGGCGTCGGGGGCGGGGCCGCGGCGCTCGTCGCCGTGCTGGAACTTGGCCACCAGGAAGATCCCTGGGTCCGCCTGGCCGTGGTCTTCACCATGCTGGTGGGGGCGGTGTCCTTTGCCGGCTCCGCGGTGACCGTGGGCAAGCTGCAGGAGCTCATCAGCACCCGTCCGCTGCTGTTCCCCGGGATGCCCTGGGTGATGGGGGCCGTCCTGCTGGGGGCGGTCTTCTCAGGAGCTCTGGTGGTCGTGACCGGGTCGCTGGGCTGGTCGCTCGCATTGCTGGGCCTGGGCCTCGCGGCCGGGCTGCTCCTGGTGCTGCCCGTGGGCGGGGCGGACGTGCCGATCGTGATCTCCCTGCTGAATGCGTTCACGGGGCTGGCGGTGGCAGCGTCGGGCGTGGTCCTGGGCAATGTCCTGCTGCTGGTCGCCGGGACGCTCGTGGGCGCGAGCGGCACCATCCTGACCAAGGTCATGGCCTCGGCCATGGGGCGCGGAGTCGGCGGAATCATGTTCGGGGCGTTCAAGGGCGGCTCGACGGCGGGTTCCACCGCCCTGAGCGACCGGCCAGTGCGTTCCTCGTCCCCGGAGGACATTGCCGTCCAGCTCGGCTACGCCCAGCGGGTGGTGATCGTTCCCGGTTATGGGCTCG
This sequence comes from Arthrobacter sp. P1_D4, assembly GCF_056406115.1. Classification (NCBI taxonomy): domain Bacteria; kingdom Bacillati; phylum Actinomycetota; class Actinomycetes; order Micrococcales; family Micrococcaceae; genus Arthrobacter; species Arthrobacter sp. P1_D4. The sequence goes on from NZ_JBFUAU010000008.1 coordinate 257,327, forward strand.
CCGTGGCCCAGGGCCAGCACACTGTGGCGGAGCTTGCCACGGCCCTGGTCGCGCGCGGCGTGGACGTCGTGTTCGCCATCCATCCCGTGGCGGGACGCATGCCGGGCCACATGAACGTGCTGCTGGCCGAGGCCAACGTGCCGTACGAGTCACTGCGGGAGCTCGCGGAAGTCAACCCCGAATTCGCGACCACGGACATCGTTCTGGTAGTCGGGGCCAACGACGTCGTCAACCCGGCGGCCAAGTCCTCGCCGGGTTCGCCGATTTACGGGATGCCGATCCTGGAAGTGGTGCAGGCCCAGCAGGTCGTGTTCCTGAAGCGGTCCATGCGCCCGGGGTTTGCCGGCATCGAGAATGAGCTCCTGCACGATCCCAAGACCACCCTCCTGTTCGGCGACGCCAAGGATTCGCTGGCGAGGGTGCTCGGCGCGGTCAAGGCGCTCTAGGCATCCTGCGCCCGGCGGCTCAGGGCGCTTTCCGCTCCGGCAGCCCTGCTGCGCAGGGGACCCATGGCTCCGTGTGCTTGAGGTGGAGCGGACTTCAAAACAGTGTGGGCTGGGCCGTGCCGGAACGGGCAGCGCCAGCGTGGCGTGGGCTTGCGTGCCCCGCGGTGTCCGGGATGCTCCCGGCCGGGTACTGGGCTTCTTCCTCCCGGGCGTTGTCATGGTCGCTGCCCCCGTCAAGGTCCCGGTGGCTGAAGCCCTGCGAGCCGGAGAAGCCGTGCAGGTCCTTGAAATGCCGGACCCGTCCTGCCAGCCACGCGCGGTATTCCTTGGATGCGTATGACCCGCTGCCGTACAGGCGGCAGTACTTGCCCGCCAGTTGCGGATGTTCCCGGGCGATCCACTGCATGAACCATTCACGGGTGCCCGGCTTCAGGTACAGCGCACCGGCCGTGACCCCTGTGGCGCCGGCCGCCGCGAGGGCCCCGAAGAGGGAATCGAGGGCCTCATCACTGTCGGAGAGCCACGGCAGGATGGGCATGGCCATGACGCCGCAGGGCAGGCCCGCTTCCCGCAGACGGGAGATGAGCTTCAGCCGGGCCCGTGGCCCAGGCGTGCCAGGCTCCACGGCCTCGGACAGCTGCCCGTTGGTCATGGCCAGCGAGATGCCCACCCCGACCGGCACTTGCGCCGCCGCATGCTTGAGGAGCGGGATGTCCCGGGCCAGGAGCGTGCCCTTGGTGAGGATGGACAGGGGAGTGCCGGAGTCGGCCAGGGCACCAATGATGCCGGGCATGAGCTGGTAGCGGCCCTCGGCGCGCTGGTAGGGGTCGGTGTTTGTGCCAAGGGCCACGTGCTCGTGGCGCCAGGACGGCTTGGCCAGTTCCTTGCGCAGGACTTCGGCGGCGTTGATCTTGACCACCACTTGGCTGTCAAAGTCCAGGCCGGCGTCGAAGTCAAGGTAGGTGTGGCTCTTCCGGGCAAAGCAGTAGACGCACGCATGGCTGCAGCCGCGGTAGGGGTTGATGGTCCAGTCGAACGGCATCCGGGAACCGGCGACCACCTTGTTGAGCACCGATTTGGCGGTGACCTCATGGAAGGTGATCCCGGCAAATTCCGGGGTGGAGACCGTCCGCACGAGTCCGGCCAGCGGCAGCAGGGCAGCCGTGGGCGAAGCGGCGGAAACGGCGGCCGGGGAATCGCCGCGCTCAAGTGCTTGTGCGTCCCATCTCATGCCTACATTCGAATATATGTTCGACTGAATGTCAAGGATGCTGACGGGCGAGGCGGCGGCCGGTTGCAGCATGGGGCGGCCTGTGCAGCTGCGGGGATCGGGGCTTACGAAGCCAGCCGCTCACGGGCGTTGTGATCAGGGCCGGTCGGTTCAGTGGCGCGTTTGGTCTGGTTGACCTCGGCCCACACCGCATCGAGGGAGAGTCCGAGGACGCCGGCGATAGCGGCGATGGTCGGGAAGGCGGGGGTCGCTACGCGGCCCGTCTCGATCTTCCGGAGGGTCTCCGGTGAGACGCGTGCATCGAGTGCGATGTCGAGCATCGAGCGTTCCCCCCTGGCGCGGCGCAACAGGGCGCCGAGGCGCTGTCCGCGCTCGATCTCTGCGAATGTGAGGGGCAACCTGACCATGGCTTCGATTATACCGGGATAATATGACCGGTATAGTTATTGGACACGTGAGAAAGGCGCCGCATGATCGAGATCCTGAATCCCACCGAACTTGCCCGGGCCAAAGAAACAGGCGCCCTTGTAGCTGACATCCTGCAGACGCTGAAGAACCGCAGCACGGTCGGCGCGAACCTCCTGGACCTCGACCGATGGGCGCAGGCCATGATCGCCGAGGCTGGTGCGCAGTCCTGTTATGTCGACTACGAGCCGTCCTTCGGCCGCGGGCCGTTCGGACACTACATCTGCACGGCCGTCAACGACGCCGTGCTCCACGGACTCCCACGCGACTACACGCTGGCAGACGGCGACCTGCTGACACTCGACCTCGCCGTCTCCAAGCGGGGAGTCGCAGCAGACTCCGCCATCAGCTTCATCGTGGGCGACTCAAAGCCCCCGGGAAGCGTCGCGATGATCAGCGCGACCGAGCGCGCGCTCGGCGCAGGGATAGCCGCTGCCCGGCCCGGAGCCAGGATCGGCGACATCTCCCATGCCATCGGCTCGGTCCTTGGCGAGGCGGGGTACCCGATCAACACCGAGTTCGGGGGCCATGGCATCGGATCGACCATGCACCAGGACCCGCACATTCCCAACACCGGACGGCCGGGCCGTGGCTACAAGCTGCGCCCCGGGCTGCTGCTCGCACTGGAGCCATGGGTCATGGCCGACACCGCTGAACTCATCACCGACGCCGACGGGTGGACGCTCCGAAGCGCGACCGGCTGCCGGACAGCACACAGTGAGCACACGATCGCCATCACCAACGACGGGGCCGAAATCCTCACCCTGCCGACGCGGACACACGCATGAGGCCGGAGCGACACATGCCCCGGCGGCCAAGTGTGGACGGGGCCGGGTCGAGGGTGCCGCGGGGTGCCGCCTTACCGCAGCAGTGGGAGGGCGTTGTTAGGCTGGGGCGATGATTCTCCTGACCGGGTTTGAGCCATTTGGCGGCGATACGGCCAATCCGTCGTGGGCAGCGGCCCGTTCGGCGGCACGGCTGCTCCAATCCGAAGGGCTGGATGTCCAGGCGGTGGAATTGCCATGCGTCTTCGGCGAGTCGGCCAAGGTGCTGGCGGAGGCCCTCGAGCGTTTCACGCCGGAGCTTGTGCTGTGCGCCGGCCAGGCCGGCGGGAGGGCGCGCATCTCGCTGGAACGGGTGGCCATCAATTGTGACGACGCCCGGATTCCGGACAATGCCGGCAATCAGCCCGTGGACGAAGCCGTGGTCCCGGGCGGACCGGCAGCCTATTTCACGTCGCTGCCGGTCAAGGCGGCGCTCGCGGCGTTGAGCGCAGAGCAGATCCCGGCCGAAGTGTCCCAGAGTGCCGGGACCTATGTCTGCAACCATGTCTTCTACGCGCTCATGCACGCCCTGCGGCTACGTCCGGGCACCAGGGGAGGCTTTGTCCACGTCCCCTACGAGGACACGCAGCTTCCGGCCGGGAGCAGTGCCCCCTCGCTGCCGGCCGCCCAGATGGCGGCGGCGCTCGCCGTCGTCGTGCGCACTGCACTGGCGACGACGGCGGATCTAAAGCTCCCTGCCGGCGCAACCCACTAGCCCCAGCCGGTCATCCGGCGCCCGAGCCGGTGGCGGCCGCCGTCGGCGACGCGAAACAACTGCTCCCGCAATTACTGGGCAATCAGTCGAGCAGTTCCCAGACGACGCCGATGGTGGCAGTGACCCCCGACTCACCGGCCTCGACGGTGAGTGAGGTCACGGCCACTTCCCGCTGCATCTTCGCCACGGGGATCGGCGCCTGGAAACCGGTGTGCTGGGTGAGGGACAGGACCCTGCCCAGCCCGGTTCCCGCGAGGGCGGCATAGTGCTCGGCGGTGGTGCGGGCGTCCTGCCAGGCGGCCTCACGGGCCCGGGCTTCGACGGCCGAGGAGTCGGCGAAGCCGAGGGTCAGCCCGTTCAGCCGGACGGCGTCGCCGCCGGCAGCAACCGCCGCGGCAAGGACCTGCGAGGACGCGGACAGCTCGCGGATCCTGACGGTGAGCGTGCTGGAGGCCAGGTAGCCGGTCACGGTCTGGCCCCGGCCATCCTGCCAGTTCAGCTCGGCCCGGACGTTCAGCCCGGAAGTGGACAAGTCCGCGCTGTCCACGCCGCGCTGCCGGAGCTCCGACGTGATGGCGGCCGACCGTGTTCCGGCCTCGCTGTAGGCCTCGGCCACGGTCTCGCGGCGGCATTCAACGCCGATCGACACGGTCAACAGGTCCGGCACCGCCTCGGCGCTGCCGGTTCCTGCAACGGAGATGCTTCGGGGGCTGTCTGTCATGTCAGGCCTCGTAACGTTCAGGGGCGGTCACGCCCAATCTGCGGTGCGTGCGTGGTCTGGTCCCGGGCAGGCCGGGCAGGGGGTAGCCGCCTGCTTCCAGGCCGGCGTGGCGCTCGAAGATGTTGGCGCTGCCCGGGTTGCCCGTGCGCCAGAGGGACCAGCCGGCGGCTATGAAGTACAGCGGAAGGAAGGGCAGCCCGAGGCACCAGGCATATTGGGTGCTGTGGCGCTCCTCGTGGCCCAGCAGCACTGGATTGGCGCGGGCGGATTCCGGTCCGGTTCGGAAGAGGATCACGTTGCCCACGGTGAAGGCCGCAGCAAACGGCAACCGCCAGCGGTAGCGGCCCGCGATCAGCAGTCCGCGCGGACCGGAGCTGACGGTTGTCCGAGCACAGGCTGCCAGCAGCAGGCCCAGCAGGGTGGAGCCGTTGAGCAGGTTGGCGATCTGGCGAAGCCGTTGTCCGGGCGTCATGAGGCCATGGTAGCCGGGGGTGTGCCCGGCAGTCAGGGGGCCGCCGGGATGTCCCGTGCCCTTGGAATTCCGGCGTAAGCGTGCCAGGGGCGGCCGGCACCGCGGCGTCACGTGCGGGGCGGCCATTGCCATGCCGCCGACGGCCGTCTACTAGACTGGGGACAGTGACCACAAGCCTTGCCGAGAACCTGCGCCGCGCCCTGTGCCCGGCGCACGCTGTTGGCATGATCCGACTCGTAGCTAAGAACAGTAGATGACTGAAACTTTGCCGGACGCAGCCGTCCCGAATCCTCTGGATGAAGCCGCCATTACCGCCGCCGTAGACCAGGCCGTTGCCGCCATCGCCGCCGCAGCGACCCTCGATGAACTCAAGGCCGTGCGCCTCGCCCACACGGGCGAGAAGTCCGCCCTGAGCCTCGCCAACCGTGAGATTGGCGCGCTGCCCAAGGACCAGAAGGCCGCCGCCGGCAAGCTCATGGGCGCCTCGAGGGGACGGGTCAACAAGGCGCTCGCGGACCGGACGGTCGCGCTCGAGGCCGAGAACGACGCGCGGATCCTCGTCGAAGAGACCGTGGATGTCACGGCAGCGCCGCGCCGGCGCACGGCCGGTGCACGCCACCCGCTGTCCACGCTGCAGGACCGCGTGGCGGACATCTTTGTCGGCATGGGTTGGGAAATTGCCGAAGGGCCCGAGGTCGAGTCCGAATGGTTTAACTTCGATGCCCTGAACTTCAAGCCGGACCACCCCGCCCGCGACATGCAGGACACGTTCTTCGTCGAGCCGCCCGAGGCCCACCTGCTCATGCGCACGCACACCTCGCCGGTGCAGGTCCGCTCCATGCTGGAACGGGAGCTGCCCATCTATGTGTTGTGCCCGGGCAAGGTGTTCCGCACGGACGAGCTCGACGCGACGCACACCCCCGTGTTCCACCAGTTCGAAGGCCTGGCCATCGATAAGAACCTGAGCATGGCGGACCTTCGCGGCACGCTGGAGCACTTCGCACGCCAGATGTTTGGTGCGGAAGCCCAGATCCGGCTGCGCCCGAACTATTTTCCGTTCACCGAGCCGTCCGCGGAGCTGGACATTTGGCACCCGGGCGCCAAGGGCGGCCCCAGCTGGATCGAGTGGGGCGGCTGCGGCATGGTCAACGCCAACGTCCTGCGCGCGGCCGGGATCGACCCGGACATCTATTCAGCCTTTGCCTTCGGCATGGGCATCGAACGCACCCTCATGTTCCGCAACGAGGTTGGCGACATGCGCGACATGATTGAAGGCGACGTACGTTTCAGCGAGCACTTCGGGATGGAGATCTAACAGTGCGTATCCCACTTTCCTGGCTGCGCGAATTCGCGCAGGTACCGGCCGAAGCATCGGCCGAAGACGTCATGGCCGAACTCGTCAAGGTCGGCTTTGAAGAAGAAGCCGTCCACCGACCCACGGACACCCTTCGTGGGCCGATCGTCGTGGGCCAGGTCCTGAGCATCGTCAAGGAGCCCCAGACCAACGGCAAGACCATCAACTGGTGCCAGGTCCGGGTTGTCCCCGAGGGCCGCGAGCAGACCCTCACGGGCGAGGGCATCGACCCCTCCGGCGTGCAGGGCATCATCTGCGGCGCCCACAACTTCGTCGAGGGTGACAAGGTGGTGGTCACCCTCCCGGGCGCAGTGCTGCCGGGCGACTTCCACATCTCCGCCCGCAAGACCTACGGGCACCTCTCTGCCGGCATGATCGCCTCCGTCCGTGAGCTTGGCATCGGTGAGGACCATGACGGCATCCTGGTGCTGTCCCGGATCGGCCTCGACCCGGAACTGGGCACCGACGCGATGGAACTGCTGGGCCTCTATGACCAGGCGGCCGAGATCAATGTGACGCCGGACCGCGGGTACGCGTTTTCCATCCGCGGCGCAGCCCGTGAATACGCGCACGCCACCGGCACCGTGTTCACGGACCCGGTCTCCAAGGTCCAGGTTCCGCAGTCGCTCTCCGGCGGCTACGGCGTCAAGCTCAACGACGACGCCCCCATCTACGGCAAGCCCGGCTGCGACCGTTTCGTGGCCCGCACCGTGCGCGGTGTGGATGCCACCCGGCCCACCCCGCTGTGGATGACCTCCCGTCTCCGGCTCGCCGGCATCCGGTCCATCTCCCTGCCGGTGGACATCTCCAACTACGTCATGCTCGAGCTCGGGCAGCCGAACCACTGCTATGACCTGAACAAGCTGGCCGGCGACATCGTGGTCCGGCGGGCCACAGCGGGGGAGAAGATCACCACCCTGGACGACAAGGAGCGCACGCTCGACGTCGAGGATCTGCTGATCACGGACGAATCCGGGCCCATCGGAATCGCCGGTGTCATGGGAGGCGCCCACACCGAAGTCTCGGACACCACCACGAACGTCCTGGTCGAGGCCGCGCACTTCGACGAGGTCTCGATCGCCCGCGCACGCCGCCGGCACAAGCTGCCGTCCGAGGCGTCCAAGCGCTTCGAACGCGGCGTGGACTGGCAGGTGGCCGACGTGGCCGCCCAGCGTGTGGTGGACCTGCTGGTCGAACTCGCCGGCGGAACGGCCGACGAGGCCGGGACCGACGTCGGGACCGCGCCGGACGCCGTCACCATCGAACTGCCGGCAGAGTACGCGGCAGCCCGGATCGGGATCGACTTCACCGAGGAACAGATCCTGAGTTCGCTCGAGGACCTCGGCGCCGTCGTTGCCAGGACCGGTAACGGCTATACGGTGACCGCCCCGAGCTGGCGCCAGGACCTCGAGACCCAGGACGACCTGACCGAGGAAATCGCCCGGCTGATCGGCTATGACAAGATCCCGGCGACCCTGCCGGTGGCGCCCCCGGGCCGTGGCCTGACCCGCGTCCAGCAGCAGCGCCGCCGCCTGATCCAGGCCCTCGCCGACGCCGGACTCACCGAGGTGCTGGCGTATCCGTTCGTCTCGAAGTCCGCCAATGACACCTTTGGCGTCCCCGCCGAGGGTGCGGAGCGCAAGGCCCTCAAGCTGGCCAACCCGATCAGCGAGGAGCACGGCTTCCTGCGGACCTCCGTGCTGCCGGGCCTGATCGAGGTGGCCAAGCGCAACCACTCCCGCGGCTTCCGCGACCTCGCGCTTTTCGAGGCCGGGCTCGTGTTCCTGCCGGGCGAGAAGCTTGGCACCTCCGCGATTCCGCCGCTCGGCGTCAAGCCCGGCGACGACGTGCTTGATGCCCTGTACAACGGCGTCCCGGACCAGCCGCTGCACCTGGGCGCTGTGCTCACTGGGCACGACTCTCCCGCTGCCCCGGGCCACGCCCCGCGGGCCTGGGACTGGGCAGACGCGGTGGACATCGCCCGGATCGCCGGCGACGTGCTCGGCGTCGAGCTCCTGGTCACGCAGGGCCGGCATCAGGCCTTCCACCCGGGCCGGGCGGCGCAGCTTGAACTGCGCACCGGCGAAGTGGTGGGCTTCGCCGGCGAGCTGCACCCGAAGCTGCTGGCGGCGCACGACATGCCGGCCCGTTCCGTGGCACTGGAACTGAACGCCGACGCCCTCTTCGAGGCCGCCGCCGACGTGATCGTGGCCCGGCACATCTCGACGTATCCGGTGGCCACGCAGGACGTGGCCCTGGTAGTGGCGCAGGATGTCCCGGCGGGGGAGGTGGTGGCTGCGCTGCGTGAAGGCGCCGGCGAGCTGCTCGAGGACGTCGCGTTGTTCGACGTCTACGCGGGCAAGGGCATCGAGGCAGGCAAGAAGTCGCTGGCGTTCAGCCTGCGCTTCCGCGCCGACGACCGCACCCTGACGGCGGACGAGGCCTCGGAGGCCCGTGAAGGTGCCGTGGCCGCCGCCCACGAACGATTCGGAGCGGTTCAGCGCTGAGGACTGCGCTGCTCACGGCGCAGACGTTTCTGAAAGGGGCGGGTCATGGCATCACACCTTGTTGTGCGTGCCTGCCCGCCCTTTCGCGTTCCCGGCGACCCCCGTGTTCCCAGGGACCTGGGGGCGCCCGTGGACGCGGCACCAGCCCTCTATCCGGAACCGGAGCTGGAATGCGACTCGCGCTCCGTGCTGGACGGGGCCGAACTCGTCCGGGCCCGGGCCATGACCCCGCGGACCCGGGAGGACTTCCTGTACGGGCGGCTCGCGCAGCGCCGGTTCGCCGCCGGCCTGCTCGGCGTTCCGGCGTCGGATCTCACCGCCTGGTACAGCTGCCCACGGTGCGGCACCGGCGCGGACATCTCACACGGCCGGCCCGGCTACCTGCTCCGGGGCCAGGCTGCGCCGCTGCTGCTGAGCCTGTCCCGTGCGGCCGGCTGGACGCTACTGGCCGGGGTCGTGGACCCGGACCCGGGTGAGCAGCTGGGCATCGACGTCGAGGATCCGGCCCGGGCGGACTTCGACGGGTTCGACGACGTCGTGTTGACCCCGGCGGAACAACGGCACCTCGCCGGGCTGGCCGGCATCGCGCTGCTGCAGGGCAGGACGCGCCTGTGGGCGCGCAAGGAGGCCTGGCTCAAAATGCTGGGCACCGGGCTGCAGACAGCCCCGGACACCCTGGACGTGCTGGCGCCGGCAGTGAACGGCCGCGCAGGGCTCCGGGACCTGCCGCCGGCAGAGACAGGCCTGCCCGCTGACCTGGTGGCCGCCGTCGCCCTGGCGGTCCTTCCCTAGTCAGGGCTCCGCGCCCCTGATCAGATCTTGGGCGGCGTTGCCTGCGGGAGCGGCGGCAGGGCGTCGGCGAACAGCCAGGGGTGCAACAGGGCCTCTGCGTCCAGGCCCGTCGTGTGGGCGGCCGCGACGATGAAGTCGGCGGTGGTCACGGTGCCGTGCCGGAAGTGGTCCGTCCAGTCGTGCAGCAGGGCGAAGAACGCCAGGTCGCCGCAGCGTACCCGCAGGGCGTGCAGGGCCAGGGCGCCGCGTTTGTAGACCCGGTCGTCAAACATCAGTTCCGGGCCGGGGTCGCCCACCATCAGGTCCTGCGGGGCAGCAGCGAGCTTGCGCCAGGCGGCGCGCGCGCGGGCCGCCGCCGACATGATGCCGGCCTCTTCAGACCAGATCCATTCCGCGTAGCAGGCAAAGCCCTCGTGCAGCCAGATGTCCCTCCAGGTCGCAGTGGTCAGGGAGTTCCCGAACCACTGGTGGGCGAGTTCGTGGGCGATCATCCGCTGTGATTCCCAGTCCTGCCGCAGATGGTTGGGCCCCAGGATGGACAGTGTCTGCGCTTCCAGCGGGATTTCCAGGACGTCGTCGGTGACCACCACCGTGTACTCCGGGAACGGGTACGGCCCAAAGCAGTTCGTGAAGGTCCGCATCATGTCGGGCTGGCGGGCCAGGGCGGCCCGGGCGCCCGCCTGCAGCGACGCCGGCACGGCCACATACTGCGGAACGTGCCCTGAGGGCCGGTCGGCATTGAGGGTCAGGAGCTCGTAGCGGCCGATCTGGACCGTGGCCAGGTACGTGGCCATGGGTTCGGCCTGCTCAAAGACCCACGTCACGCGGCTGGCCCTGCTGGTGCGGGAGAGCATCACCCCGTTGCACACGGCCCGGTAGTTCGCATCGGTGGTCACGGTGATGAGGTAAGTCGCTTTGTCCCGCGGGTGGTCATTGCACGGAAACCAGGAGGCTGCCCCGTTGGGCTGCCCGGCGACCAGCACCCCATCGGAGAGCTCTTCCCAGCCCACTTCGCCCCACACACCGCGGCGCGGCGCGGGGTACCCCTCATAGCGGATGTCCAGCGTGAAGGCCTCGGTGGCGAGCAGTGGGTTGTCGGGGTAGACAACGAGCTGCTCTGCCCGCTGCGTGAACCGGCGTACCCTGCGCCCGTTGAGCTGGATCTTCGTGGCCCGCAAGCCGGCCAGGTCCAGGACGATCGCCGACGTCGGGAGCTGCGTGATGGCGTGCAGGACGGCGTGCCCGGCAAGGCGGTTGCTGCTGACGCGGTAGTCCAGATCGAGTTCATACCGGGTGACGCGGTAGGCATTGGTCCCGTGGCCGGGCATATAGGGGTCCGGGGCGCCGGCTTCCGGGCTCGTCGCCCGGCTGATTTCGCGGCTGATTTCCCCGCTGATGTCCCCGCGGGCGGCGGCGCCGCTGCTGCTTGGTGCGCTGGTGCTCAATGGACGGACCTTCGGTTGTGGTGCTGGTGGACGTGCGCAGGCGCCGGGCCTAACGGGGCCCGGCCGGCGGTGCCGGCCCGTCCCAGGGGCTGACCGGATTGCCCATCCAGTACGTCCCGGCAGGGACGGTTTCGCCCCGCATGACGAGGGACGCCGGCCCCACCGTGCCGCCGCTGCCGATCCTGGCCTGCGGCAGGATGACGCCGTGCGGGCCCATGGTGGCTCCGTCATCGAGCGTAACAGTGTCGATGCTCATGACACGGTCATGGAACAGATGGGTCTGGACCACGCACCCGCGGTTGACGGTCGAATTCCTGCCGAGGGTGACGAGGTCCGCCTCCGGCAGCCAGTAGCTTTCGCACCAGGTCCCGGCACCGATTTTCGCGCCGAGTGCCCGCAGCCACCACACCAGCGCCGGTGTCCCCGTGGCGGCGCGCGCGAACCACGGGGCGCTGACCATCTCAATGAACGTGTCCACTACCTCGTTCCGCCAAATGAAGGAGCTCCACAGCGGGTGCTCGCCGGGGCGGATGCGGCCCACCAGCAGCCACTTGGCCACGACAGCACTGCCCGCGGCCGTGGCCCCGGCGAGCAGGATCACCACCCCGCTCAGGAGAGCGGCGACTCCGTAGTTGAACAGGGCCGCCATCGCGTCGAACGCGAGCATCACACCGACGGCGATGACGACCGTCAGCATGACCGGGACGAACCGGCACAGCTCCCACAGGGCGCGCGCGACCTTCAGCCTCCGGGGCGGCTGGTAGGTCCGCGTGTCGTCCGAGGCGATGGCGGTGCGCCGCAGCCGCACCGGCGGGCTGCCGAGCCACGAGGTGCCGGACTTCGCCTTGGCCGGCGTCGCGGACAACACCGCCACGAGGGAGTTCTTGGGCACGCTGCGCCCGGCCGCCGTCATGCCCGAGTTGCCCAGGAAAGACCGCTTGCCGATCTTGGCCGGGGCTATGTGCATCCAGCCGCCGTCGAGTTCGTACGACGCCACCATCGTGTCGTCGGCCAGGAACGCGCCCTCGCCCACGGTGGTCATCCGCGGGATCAGCAGCACTGTCGAGGCCTCCACGTTGCGGCCGACCTTCGCACCGAGAAGCCGCAGCCAGACCGGCGTAAAGAGGCTGGCGTAGATCGGGAACAGCAGATCCCGGGCCAGATCCAGTACCCGCTCGGTCGCCCAGACCTGCCACCCGATCCGGCTCCGGACCCGGTAGTAGCCTTCAGCGAGGCCGACGCTGAGGAGCCTCGTCGTGGCCAGGATCAGCAGCAGGTTGGTCAGGAACCATGCCAGCGCCGCCAGCGGGATCGAGAGCGCTATGCCGGGCAGGGCCGCGGGCAGGGAGGAGCTGCCCTGGATGAACGCGAAGATCACCAAGCCCGCGACGGCGGCGGAGACGTAGGGGATGAGCGCCAGCATGGCGGAGGCGGCGGCGAAACCGGCGAACCACAACCGGCCCATCAGCCGGTGCTCGTCCGGGGAGTCCGGCCACGAGTGCCGGGCCTTGCCACGGCGCTCGGCCGGCGACCCGGCCACGAGCTGGCCCGCCTTGACCTTGCCGATCACAGCGGAACCCGGCTCCACCTGCGCCCCGGCACCCACCGTGGCTCCCGGCATCAGCGTGCTGCGGGCCCCCACGCTTGCGCCGGGGCCAATCCGGATGGCGCCGATGTGGACACGGTCGCCGTCGATCCACCAGCCGGACAGATCGACTTCGGGCTCGATATTGGATCCTGTGCCGAGGGTCAGCAGCCCGGTGACGGGCGGCAGCGAGTGCAGCTGGACGTTCTCGCCGATCTTCGCCCCGAGCGCTTTCGCGTAGTAGGGCACCCAGGGCGCGCTGGCGAGGCTGATGGCGCCGGCGAGGTCCTGGATCTGTTCCGCGAGCCAGAGCCGGAGGTGCACCCGCCCGGACCGGGGATAGGTGCCAGGCACCACGTTGCGCAGCAGGATGCGGGCGGCGGCGACGGAGAGCAGCATCCGCCCGGCGGGACTGACGAAGACCAGCCAGGAAGCTCCCACCCACCACCATGAGATCGTTGGCGCGGCGCTGAATCCGGCGACGGCGGCCAGCAGGTTGTTGGCTGCCATCAGATAGGTCAGCCAGCGCATGCCGACCAGGATGTGCAAGGGAACGCCCAGGAGCGTCTGGAAGGCCTGCGACTTCCGCGCGGTGGGCCGGACGGTGCGCTCCTGGGCAGCGACGGCACCACCCTCCGGCAGCGACTGCCGGGCCTCGTCCACCAGGGCGCCCACCCGGGGTGTCGCGTAGATATCGGCCACCGTGATGGTGGGATAGCGGACGCGGAGGGCGGACACGAGCTGCGCGGCGGCCAGCGAGCCGCCGCCGTAGGCGAAGAAGTCGGCATCGAGGCTGGTGACCGGGCTTCCCAGCACGGCGCTCCACTGCTCCACGATCCACTGCGCGTCCTCCGGCAGGTTCAGCGGGGCACCTTCGGCCTCCGCCGCTCCGGTTCCACTGAGCGGCCAGGGCAGGGCGTGGCGGTCCACTTTGCCGCTGGTCTTGGTCGGCAGCGAATCGACGAGCGTCAGCAGCGGAATGAGGGGCGCGGGCAGGCGTTCGCCCAGCAGTTCGCGGGCGGCTGCGAGGTCGATGTCACGGCCCGCGACGGCGGCAAGGTAGCCGACCAGGATCTGGTTGCCGGCCGCGGTGGTCTGCACGGCGGCGGCGGCGCCGGCGATATCCGGCAGGGACTGCAGGGCGGCGTCGATTTCGCCGAGCTCGATCCGGCGCCCGCCGAGCTTGACCTGCTCATCGGCGCGGCCCTGGAAAATGAGGCCTTCTGCTTCGTACCTGACGAGGTCGCCGGAGCGGTAGGCGCGCGGCCAGCCCAGGGACGGCATGGGGGCATATTTTTCCGCGTCCTTGACCGGGTCAAGGTACCGGGCCAGCCCGACGCCGCCGATGATCAGTTCGCCCACCCCGCCTTCGGCGACGGGCAGCGAATCGGCGTCGACGACGGCGAGGTCCCAGCCGTCCAGCGGCAGGCCGATCCGGATGGGGCCGCCCGCGCCGAGCTGCGCGGCGCACGCGACCACGGTGGCCTCGGTGGGTCCGTAGGTGTTCCATACTTCGCGTCCTTCGACGGCGAGCCGTTCGGCAAGGTCGGGCGGGCACGCCTCCCCGCCGAAGATCAGCAGCCGGACACTTTCCAGCGACTCCACGGGCCAGAGAGCGGCCAGAGTGGGGACGGTGGAGACCACGGTGATGCCGTGGCTGATGAGCCAGGGGCCGAGGTCCATCCCGGTCCGCACCAGCGCCCGGGGTGCCGGAACCAGGCAGGCGCCGTGGCGCCACGCGAGCCACATTTCCTCGCAGGAGGCATCGAAGGCAACGGACAGGCCGGCCAGCACCCGGTCCTGCGGACCCACCGGATCGGCCTGCAGGAAGATGCGGGCCTCGGCGTCCACGAACGCGGCGGCTGAGCGGTGCTGGACCGCGACGCCCTTGGGGGTGCCGGTGGAGCCGGACGTGAAAATGACCCACGCGTCGTCGTCGGGGCCGGGCGGCCTCGCGTCGGGGAACGGGCGGGGGTGGTTGCTGTCCGTGACGATCTTCCCGCCGGCGCGGAGGATGCCGGCCACCCTCGCCTCCCCGAAGACCAGTTTGGCCCGCTCGTCGGGATCGTCGGCGTCTACGGGGACATAGGCCGCACCGACCAGCAGCACCGCCAGGATCGAGACGTAGAGCTCGTTGGTGCCCGACGGGATCCGGACGCCGATCTTGTCGCCGGCACCCAGCCCGGCGAGGTGCAGTTTCCGGGCGGTGGCCCGGACCTCGTCCATGAGCTGGGCGTAGCTGAGCGAACGGTGGCCGTCGTCGAGCGCCGAAGCGTCCGGGTACCGGGCGGCAGTATCCCGGACGATGTCTATCAGCGTGCGCTCCGGCGGGGCGGAGAGGGCGCCCGGCAGCTGGGGCTCGTGGACGGTGAGACGGGGAGCGGGAAGACTCTGCACCGCACCGGCGTCGGGGGCTTCACTGGGGGTCAGTCGTTGCTCGGTCACTGGCGCATTGTCCCTGCAGGAGATGAACGGATGGTGTTGCCGTACGGCTTGGGGGGACCGTGCAGCTTAGGGGACGAGGATGACTTTGCCGGTGGTGCGGCGCTGTTCAAGGTCCTCGTGGGCACGGGCCGCCTCGCCGAGAGGATAGCGTGCGCCGATCCTGACCTTGAGGCTGCCGTCGGCGGCGGCGGCAAAGACTTCGTCGGAGCGCCAGCGGCGTTCCCGGGCGTCGCGCAGGTAGTGGCCCATGGTGGGCCGCGTGAGGTACAGCGAGCCGCCGGCGTTGAGCCGCTGCGGGTCGAACGGCGGGACCGGGCCGGACGCTGCGCCGAAGAGGACCAGCATGCCCCGGATGCGCAGGGACGCCAGGGAGGCGTCGAAAGTGTCTTTTCCGACGCCGTCGTACACCACATCCGCGCCGGTGCCGTTGGTCAGATCCCGGACCCGGTCGGCGAAACCGTCGTAGCGCAGCACGTGGTCGGCGCCGGCTTCGCGGGCCAACTGCTCTTTCGCGTCTGTCGAAACGGTGGTGATGACATTGGCGCCCCTGGCCTTGAGCAACTGGATCATCAGGAGCCCCACGCCACCGGCGCCGGCGTGGAGCAGCACGGTGTGGCCGGACTCGACCTTGAAAGTTGAGTTGATCAGGTAGTGGGCCGTCACGCCCTGCAGCGGCAGCGCCGCGGCGGTGAAATCATCCAGGCCGTCGGGAACCGGGAGGGCCTTGTCCTCATCGACGAGTGCATAGCCGGCGTAGCAGTCAGCGCCCTCGGCCGTGGCCACCCGGTCACCGGGAGCAAACCCGGCGACGGCGTCGCCGACCTCCTCCACGGTGCCCGCGGCCTCGGAGCCGGGCGTGAAGGGGTAGCTGACCTTGTAGACGCCGCTGCGCTTGTAGGTGTCAATGAAGTTCACGCCCGCGGCCGCGACCTTGACCAGCAGCTGGCCGGGCCCGGGAACGGGTCGGGCTGTCTTGTCGAGTTCGAGGACCTCGGGGCCGCCGGCCTGGCGGGCGACGATTGCGTGCATCATGTGGCTCCTTTTCCGGGCGGGAATTCTGTCCCGGTCCCTGGGTCCATCCTAGGGACACCGGGGGTAACCATGAAGGGGCCTTCCGTAACCAGCCGTCACGTGATGTTTGGGCCGACGTGGCCCGGAGGCGGCGGGTCCTGCGCGGCCGGCGGCGGTCCGTCCTTTAGTAGCGGCGGGTTACCGTTGCCATCGGGCATTCGAAGTGGCGGCCCGCGGCGAGTCCGACGTCGTTGAGGTAGCGGACAATGATGGCGTAGGACTGCATCAGCGTGGTTTCCGTGTACGGGACCTGGTGCTTGGCGCAGTACTCGCGGACGATCTTGGCGGCCTGGTGCAGCTGCGGGCGGGCCATGTCCGGGAAGAGGTGGTGTTCGGCCTGGCGGTTGAGGCCGCCGAGCAGGATGTCCATGAAGCGGCCGCCCGAGATGTTCCGGGACGTCAGGACCTGGCGGCTGAAGAAGTCCACCCGGCTGTCCGCCGGCAGCACCGGCATGCCCTTGTGGTTCGGCGCGAAGGACGCGCCCATATAGAAGCCGAACACGGCGAGTTGGACGCCGATGAAGGCGAACGCCATGCCCAGCGGCAGGAAGGTGAACGCGAGGACCGGCAGGAGGCTGAGCCGGACCGCGAGGATCGGGATTTCGACCCAGCGGTGCGTGACCTTGGCCCGGCGGACGATGAATTTCACGGAATCGATCTGCAGTCCCAGGCCCACCAGGAACAGGAGCGGGAAGAAGAACCAGCCCTGCTTGCGGGTCAGGAACGCGAGGCGTCCCTGGCGGTCGGCTACGGCTTCGGGGTGGAAGGCGATGGGGCCGGGCGCGATGTCCGGGTCCTTGGAGATGACGTTCGGGTGGTTGTGGTGCGCGCCGTGCTTCTGCTCCCACCAGGAGTAGCTGATCCCGGCCACGGAGGTGGCGAGCAGGCGTGCTGCCCAGTCGTTGGCACGGCGGGACGCGAAGATCTGCCGGTGCCCGGCCTCGTGGGCGAGGAAACTCAACTGCGTGCAGATGATGCCGAGGGCGGCGGCGATCAGGAGCTGGAACCAGCTGTCACCGATCAGCGCGAACCCGAACCAGGTGGCGGCCATCAGGAGCACCAGGCTGGCGAACACTGTGATGTAGAACCCGACGCGCCGTTCGAGGAGGCCGGCCGTCTTCACGCTCTTGAGGAGTTCCGAATAGCTCAGGACGACGGCGTTGGGCTGCCGGACCCGCGATGGCGGCCGCGCCGGCGTTTCGGCGGGAAGGGTGGAAGTGGCGGTCATAGGGCGCTTGCCTCGTCACGGTTACGGGCAACGCTGCAGCTGACATTCGCAGCTGCACGGTCTGGATCACCCTTTACCAAGCATACGCCCCCGGGTTTCCGCGGCGGGCCGTTCGGGAGCTTTGGACACACGCCCATCGATGCATAAATATCGGCATCTATGCATACTCTTGCTGTATAGTCGTGCTTATGACTATTTCTGTTGCCGTTTCCGGGGCTAGCGGCTATGCCGGCGGCGAGGTCCTGCGGCTCCTCGCCGGTCATCCCGACGTCACCATCGGCGCCATCACGGCCCACAGCAACGCCGGTTCCAGACTAGGGGAATTGCAGCCGCATCTCCATGGCCTCGCGGACCGGATTCTCGAAGACACCACCGTGGATAACCTGGCCGGGCACGACGTCGTGTTCCTGGCGCTTCCGCACGGGGCATCCGGGGAGATCGCGGCGCAGCTGCCCGCCGGGACCCTGGTCATCGACGCCGGCGCGGACCACCGACTCGAGGACCCGGAGGCCTGGGAGAAGTTCTACGGATCGGCCCACGCCGGAACCTGGCCCTACGGACTCCCGGAACTGCCCGGCCAGCGAGATGCCCTCCGCGGCGCCACCCGGATCGCCGTCCCCGGCTGCTACCCGACCTCGGCCCTGCTGGCCCTCACTCCCGGCTTCAGCAACCAGTTGCTGGAGGGCGACGACGTCGTGATCGTCTCCGCCTCCGGCACCTCAGGGGCCGGCAAGGCTGCCAAGGTCAACCTGATCGGCGCCGAAGTCATGGGCTCCATGAGCCCCTACGGGGTCGGCGGGGGACACCGGCACACCCCCGAGATCGAACAGGGACTCTCCAAGGCGCTGGGGTCCCCGGTCACCGTCTCCTTCACGCCCACGCTGGCACCGATGAGCCGCGGCATCCTCACCACGGCGACCGCCAGGGTCCGGCAGCAGCCAGGCCGCAGTGTCACTGCCGCAGACCTGCGTGCCGCCTGGGCCGAAGCCTACGACGACGAACCGTTCGTGCACCTGCTCCCCGAGGGGCAGTGGCCCTCCACGAAATCGGTCCAGGGATCGAACCACACGGTCATGCAGCTCGCCTTTGATGAGCACACCGGCCGCGTGATCGTGTGCTGTGCCATCGACAACCTCACCAAGGGGACCGCCGGCGGGGCCGTGCAGTCCATGAACCTAGCCCTCGGCCTGGCGGAAACCGCCGGCCTCAACCTCCAGGGAGTCGCACCGTGAGCATCACCGCACCGCAGGGATTCCGCGCCGCCGGCGTGACGGCCGGGCTCAAGGCTTCCGGCAAGCCGGATGTGGCCCTCGTGGTCAACGACGGCCCGTCCAAGGCCGCCGCGGCGGTCTTCACGTCCAACCGCGTCGCAGCGGCCCCCGTGCACTGGTCCCGCGAAGTGGTCAAGGACGGCCGCGTGGATGCCGTGATCCTCAACTCCGGCGGCGCCAACGCCTGCACCGGGCCCCAGGGGTTCCAGAACACGCACACCACTGCGGAGAAGACCGCCGAGGTCCTCGGCGTCTCCGCCACCGACGTCGTGGTCTGCTCCACCGGACTGATTGGCGAGCAGCTCCCCATGGAGAAAATCCTGGCCGGGATCGGTTCCGCCACCGCGGCCCTGGCCGCGGACGGCGGCCCCGCGGCGGCAACCGCGATCATGACCACGGATTCGGTGTCCAAGCAGGCCGTCTTCACCGGCACGGCCGCGGACGGCACGCAGTTCACCATCGGCGGCATGGCCAAGGGCGCCGGCATGCTGGCCCCGGGCCTGGCCACCATGCTGGTGGTCCTCACCACGGACGCCGACGTCCCGCCGGACGTGCTCGACGCCGAACTCCGCAACGCCACGCGGCTCACCTTCGACCGGGCGGACTCGGACGGCTGCATGTCCACCAACGACACCGTGGTGCTGCTCGCCTCCGGCGCCTCCGGTGCCGCGCCGTCCGCCGCCGACTTCGGCGCCGGCCTGACCCAGGTCTGCGCCGAGCTGGCCCGGAAACTGATCGGCGACGCCGAGGGCGCCAGCCACGACATCGCGATCCGGACGTTCAACGCCGCGAGCGAGCGGGACGCAGAAGTCGTCAGCCGCGCCGTCGCCCGCTCCAACCTGTTCAAAACCGCGATCTTCGGCAAGGACCCCAACTGGGGCCGCGTGCTGTCCGCCGTCGGCACCACCGATGCGGCCTTCGATCCGGACCAGCTGAACGTGTCCATGAACGGCGTGCAGATCTGCCGCAACGGCAGCATCGGCGATGACCGGAACCTCGTGGACCTCGAACCGCGCGAGGTCCTGGTCGAAATCGACCTGCAGGCCGGTACGGCCGAGGCAACGATCCTCACCAACGACCTCACCCACGACTACGTCCACGAAAACAGCGCCTACTCCAGCTAATCCCCCCCCGGAGGGATGAACAGTAGGGACGAACAGAGGACGAACAGCATGAACACCCAGACCCGAGAGACCACCTCCCAGTCCGACGCCCGGGACAAAGCCGCCACGCTGATCGAGGCGCTGCCCTGGATCCAGCGCTTTGCCGGCAGCACCATGGTGATCAAGTACGGCGGCAATGCCATGGTCAACGACGAGCTCCGCCGCGCCTTCGCCGAGGACGTCGTGTTCCTGCACCACGTCGGCATCCACCCCGTGGTGGTGCATGGCGGCGGCCCGCAGATCAACGCCATGCTCAGCCGGCTCGGGATCGAATCCGAATTCAAGGGCGGGCTGCGCGTCACCACGCCCGAGGCCATGGATGTGGTCCGGATGGTCCTCACCGGCCAGGTGGGACGCGAACTCGTGGGTCTGATCAACTCCCACGGCCCGTACGCCGTCGGGATGTCCGGCGAAGACGGCGGCCTGCTCCGCGCCGTCCGCACCGGCACCGTGGTGGACGGCGAAGCGGTGGACCTCGGCCTGGTGGGCGAGGTGGTCGGGGTGAACCCGGAAGGGATTGTGGACATCCTCGCGGCCGGCCGGATTCCCGTGATCTCCACCGTCGCCCCGGAGATCCACGACGACGGATCCACCACCGGTCAGGTACTTAATGTGAACGCGGACACGGCGGCGGCCGCGGTCGCGTCGGCCCTGGGTGCCTCCAAGCTGGTCATCCTGACCGACGTCGAGGGCCTCTACGCCAACTGGCCGGACAGGTCATCGCTCATTTCGTCGCTGACGGCGTCGGAGCTGCGCGAGATGCTGCCGCGCCTCGAGTCCGGCATGATCCCGAAGATGGCGGCGTGCCTGAAGGCCATTGACGACGGCGTCGAGCGCGCCCACATCGTGGACGGCCGCCTGCCGCACTCGATGCTCCTGGAAACCTTTACGACCGCCGGCATCGGCACCCAGGTCGTCCCCGACGAGGAAGTGAACGCATGAACGAAACTGTAGGCGTGAGTCCGACCGGCGATGGGGCCCCCGCCCGCTTCGCGGTGCCCGACCACACCCGGGCCCCCATCGCCGGCTCGGCCCCGACAGCTTCCGTTATGACTGGGAAGAGCAGTGGCGCGCAGTGGCTGTCCCGCTACTCCTCCTCCCTGCTGGGCGTCTTCGGCACCCCGCAACGGGTCCTGGTCCGCGGCGCCGGCTGCCTCGTGTGGGACGCCGACGGCAAGGAATACCTGGACCTGCTCGGCGGCATCGCGGTGAACGCCCTCGGCCACGCCCACCCGTTCGTGACCTCGGTGATCTCCAGCCAGCTGGCCACCCTGGGCCACGTCTCGAACTTCTTCACGAGCCCCACCCAGATCGCCCTGGCCGAGAAGCTGCTGGAACTGTCCAAGGCCCCGGCCGGCTCCAAGGTGTTCTTCGCCAACTCCGGCACCGAAGCCGTCGAGGCGGCCTTCAAACTGGCGCGCCGTAACAGTGGCGCGAGCCAGTCCGCGGCCGCGGAGAATATTGTCGCGGAAAGAACAGCGAAGCCGCGCACCAAGATCATCGCGCTCGAAGGCGCCTTCCACGGGCGCACCATGGGTGCCCTCGCGCTGACCTCCAAGGAGGCCTACCGGGCGCCGTTCGCGCCGCTGCCCGGCGGCGTCGTGCATGTCCCGTTTGGTGACATCGAGGCCCTCCGCGCCGCCATTGATGAGACCACTGCCGCCGTCTTCCTCGAACCGATCCAGGGCGAGGCCGGCGTCCGGCCGCTGCCTGCCGGCTACCTCAAGGCGGCCCGCGAGGCCACGAGCGCGGCCGGCGCCCTGCTGATCCTCGACGAGGTCCAGACCGGCATCGGCCGCACCGGCAAGTGGCTGGCCAGCGAGGACGCCGGAATCGTGCCCGACGCCGTGACCCTCGCCAAGGGCCTGGGCGGCGGCTTCCCGGTCGGCGCGCTCGTCACGTTCGGCCCGGAAACGTCTGCCCTGCTGACCGCCGGCCAGCACGGGACGACATTCGGCGGCAACCCGGTGGCCACCGCCGCCGCCCTCGCCACCCTGCACGTCCTGGAAAACCAAGACATCCTGGCCCACGTCCGGAACCTGGGGGAGCATCTGCGCGCCGGCCTCACCGGAATCGCCGGCGTGACAGAGGTCCGCGGCGAGGGGCTGCTGATCGGCTTCGACCTCGACGCCGACGTCGCCCCGGGCGTCGTGGCCGCCGGCCTCGACGCCGGGTTCATCGTCAACAGCCCGGGCCCGCGCACCATCCGGCTGGCGCCCCCGCTGATCCTGACCACCGAGCAGGCAGACCTTTTCCTGGCCGCCCTGCCGGCACTGCTCGAGACCGCCAAGACCAACGCTGCAAAGGACGCCAAGTGACCGCCGCCGTGACCGCCTCAGTGCCCACCCGCCACTTCCTCAAGGACACGGACCTCAGCCCGGCCGAGCAGGCCGAGGTCCTCGAGCTCGCCGTCCGGATGAAGGCCGCGCCCTACAGCGTGCAGCCCTTCGCCGCGGACGGCAACGGCCGCCGGACGGTGGCCGTCATCTTCGACAAGACCTCCACCCGGACCAGGGTCTCCTTCGCCACCGGCATCGCGGACATGGGCGGCAACGCGCTCATCATCAACCCCGGCGAGGCGCAGATCGGGCACAAAGAATCGGTCGAGGACACCGCGAAGGTGCTCGAACGCATGGTCTCCACCATTGTGTGGCGCACCGGCGCGCATGCCGGGCTCGTCGCCATGGCCGAGAACTCCCGCGTTCCGGTCATCAACGCCCTGTGCGATGACTACCACCCATGCCAGCTCCTGGCCGATCTGCTGACGGTCAAGGAGCACAAAGGCTCGCTCCAGGGCCTGACCATGGCCTACCTGGGCGACTCGGCCAACAACATGGCCAACTCCTACCTGCTGGCCGGCGTGACGGCGGGCATGAACGTCCGCGTCGCCGGGCCGGAAGGCTACCTGCCGTCGCCGGAGATCATCGCCGCCGCCGAGGACCGTGCCGCGGAGACCGGCGGCTCGGTGCTGGTGACGGTTGACGCCGCCGAAGCGCTCCTGGGCGCCGACGTCGTCGCGACCGACACGTGGGTGTCCATGGGCCAGGAGGCGGAGAAGGAAGCGCGGATGAAGCTGTTCCGCGCCTATTCCGTGGATGCCGACGCGATGAAGCTCGCGGCGCCGGACGCCGTCGTGCTGCACTGCCTCCCGGCCTACCGGGGCTACGAGATCGCCGCGGACGTCATTGACGGCCCGCAGTCGGTGGTCTGGGACGAGGCCGAAAACCGGCTGCACGCGCAGAAGGCACTCATGGCCTGGCTCATGCACCGCTCCGGTCTGGCAGTGGTTGACGGTCTGGCGCCACTCGATGGGCCGGCACCGGTGGGCGGCCCGGCCTGATGTCCGTCCAGCCAGCCTCTCCTGGGGCCAGCCCGGCCACCAAGACAGCCCGGCAGGCGCGGATCACGGCGATTCTCACGGGCGAATCTGTCCGTTCCCAGGCCGAGCTCGCGGCGCTGCTCGCGGACGACGGCGTCCAGGTCACCCAGGCCACGCTGTCACGCGACCTCGTGGAACTCGGCGCCGTCCGGGTCCGCGGCAAAGACGGCGTGCTGGTCTACGCCGTCCCGGGGGAGGGCGGCGAACGGGCGGCCAAGAGCGGCGTCACGCAGGAAATCCTCGACGCCCGGCTGACCCGGTTGTGCGGGGAACTGCTCGTCACCGCCGAGGCCTCCGCCAACCTCGTGGTGCTTCGGACCCCGCCGGGCGCCGCGAACTTCCTGGCCCTCGCCATCGACCACTCCGTGATGCCCTCGATCCTGGGCACCATCGCTGGGGACGACACCGTCCTGCTTGTCACCCGGGACCCCCTGGGCGGCGCGGACATCGCCGCACGCTTCCTGCAGTTCGCCGAGGAAGCCGGCCAGTAAGCCACACCATGAGCCCTTCACAGGACCGGGCACCCGGGGTGTGTGACAGGCTTGCAACAGACAGATTTTTCCCAGACTTAAAGCATCACCAAACAACTAAGGAGCATTTCCGTGACTGAGCGTATTGTTCTGGCCTACTCCGGTGGCCTGGATACTTCCGTAGCCATCGGCTGGATCGGTGAAGCCACCGGCGCCGAGGTCATCGCCGTGGCGGTCGACGTCGGACAGGGCGGCGAATCGCTGGAGACCATCCGCCAGCGCGCGCTGGGCTGCGGCGCCGTCGAGGCCTACGTCGCCGACGCCAGCGACGAGTTCGCCAACGAGTACTGCGTGCCCACGCTGAAGGCCAACGCCCTCTACCAGGGCCACTACCCGCTGGTCTCGGCCATCTCCCGCCCGGTGATCGTCAAGCACCTGGTCAAGGCCGCCCGCGAATTCGGCGCCACCACCGTCGCCCACGGCTGCACCGGCAAGGGCAACGACCAGGTCCGCTTCGAAGTCGGCATCCAGACCCTCGGCCCCGACCTGAAGTGCATCGCCCCGGTCCGTGACCTCGCCCTGACCCGCGACAAGGCCATCGCCTTCGCCGAGGAAAAGGGACTGCCGATCGAGACCACCAAGAAGAACCCGTACTCGATCGACCAGAACGTCTGGGGCCGCGCCGTCGAAACCGGCTACCTCGAGGACATCTGGAACGCCCCCACCAAGGACATCTACGACTACACCGCCACCCCGGAATTCCCGCCGGCACCGGATGAGGTCACCATCTCCTTCGAGGCCGGCGTCCCGGTCGCGATCGACGGCGTCAAGGTCACCCCGCTGCAGGCCATCAAGGAACTCAACCGCCGCGCCGGCGCCCAGGGCGTGGGCCGGATCGACGTCGTCGAGGACCGCCTCGTGGGCATCAAGTCCCGCGAGATCTACGAGGCACCGGGCGCCATGGCGCTCATCACCGCGCACAAGCACCTCGAAGACATCACGATCGAGCGCGAACAGGCCCGCTTCAAGGCGACCGTCGGCCAGCGCTGGGCCGAGCTGGTCTACGACGGCCAGTGGTTCTCGCCGCTCAAGCGCTCCCTCGACGCCTTCATCGAGGACACCCAGAAGTACGTCTCCGGTGACATCCGCATGGTGCTGCACGGCGGCCAGGCAATCGTCAACGGACGCCGCTCCGAGACCTCGCTCTACGACTTCGACCTTGCCACGTACGACACCGGCGACACGTTCGACCAGTCGATGGCGCGCGGCTTCATCGAGCTGTGGGGCATGTCCGCCAAGGTTGCCTCCGGCCGCGACATCCGCGTCGCAGGAGAGTAGCCCCTGTGGCTGAGTCGGAAACCACTAAGTCTGAGGCGACAAATACGGGAGCGCTGTGGGGCGGCCGGTTTGCCGGCGGCCCCGCGGACGCCCTCGCCGCGCTGAGCAAGTCCACGCACTTCGACTGGCGGCTGGCCCGCTACGACATCGCCGGGTCCAAGGCGCACGCCCGCGTGCTGCACAAGGCCGGGCTGCTGGACGACGCCGAACTCGACGGCATGCTGGCCGCCCTGACGCAGCTGGATGAGGACGTCGCCTCCGGCGCCTACCTGCCGGCCGAGTCCGATGAGGACGTGCACGGTTCGCTCGAGCGCGGCCTGATCGAACGTGCCGGTACCCAGCTCGGCGGCAAGCTCCGCGCCGGCCGGTCCCGCAACGACCAGGTGGCCACCCTGGGACGGATGTTCCTGCGCGATCACGCCCGGATCATCGCCCGCGGCGTGCTCGCCACGATTGACGCTCTCGTGGACCAGGCCAAGGCGCACCAGGGCGTGGCCATGCCTGGCCGCACCCACCTGCAGCACGCCCAGCCGGTCCTTCTCAGCCACCACCTGCTGGCCCACGCATGGGCGCTGCTGCGCGATGTGCAGCGGCTGGCCGACTGGGACAAGCGCGCCGGGGTTTCGCCCTACGGCTCCGGTGCCCTGGCGGGCTCCTCGCTCGGCCTGGACCCCGAGGCCGTCGCCGCGGACCTCGGCTTCTTCTCGGCGACGCACAACTCGATCGACGGCACCGCCTCCCGCGACGTCTTCGCCGAGTTCGCCTGGATCACGGCCATGATCGGCGTGGACCTGTCCCGGGTCTCGGAGGAAGTGATCCTGTGGGCCACGAAGGAGTTCTCCTTCGTCACCCTGCACGATTCCTACTCCACCGGCTCCTCGATCATGCCGCAGAAGAAGAACCCGGACGTGGCCGAACTCGCTCGCGGCAAGGCCGGCCGGCTGATCGGCAACCTGACCGGGCTGCTGGCCACCCTGAAGGGCCTGCCGCTCGCGTACAACCGCGATCTGCAGGAGGACAAGGAACCGGTCTTCGACGCCGCCGACACCCTGGAGGTCCTGCTCCCGGCAGTTTCCGGGATGATCGCGACGCTGAAGTTCAACACCGAACGGATGGAAGCGCTGGCTCCCCAGGGTTTCGCGCTGGCGACGGACATCGCCGAATGGCTGGTCCGCCAGGGTGTGCCGTTCCGCGAGGCGCACGAGCTCTCCGGCGCCGCGGTCAAGCAGGCCGAAAGCCGCGGCGTCGAGCTCTGGGACCTCACGGACGAGGAATACGCCGCCATCTCGGGGCACCTGACGCCGGAGGTCCGTACAGTCCTGTCCACCGAGGGTTCGCTCAACAGCCGGAACTCGCAGGGCGGCACCGCACCGGCCGCCGTCGAACGCCAGCTGCTGGCCCTCGAGGGCGAGCTCGCCGGCGTGCGGGAGTACGCCGGCTAGCCAGCACACGCGAGAGGGGCCACGCGGGCAGGGTTCCCTGGCCGAGCTTGCGAGGCTAGGGTGCCGGTGGGGAGTTCCGGCAGCGTCTCGGCCGACGCTCCTGCATTGCCTGCAGGAGCGTCGGCGGATTTCCTGCCAAAAGTGAGGGAGCGTTTGGCGTTTGCCGCCGAAAACTCCCCGCTAGCATTGCGACATGAGCGAATCGTTCCGCCAACTGCTGCGTGCCCTGCCAGACTTCCCGGAAGTGCTCCCGGACTTCGACCCGGGGGCGGCGCCCGCGGACCCCGCGGAGCTGTTCCGGCTGTGGCTGGACGAGGCCCTGGCGGCCGGGGTGCCGCAGCCCAATGCGTGCAGCCTGGCCACCGCCGATGAGCACGGCCGGCCGTCGTCGCGGATGCTGATCCTGAAGGACATCGACGCCGACGGCTGGCACTTCGCCACGTCCCGGAAATCCCGCAAGGGCAAGGAGCTCACGGCCAACCCGCACGCGGCGCTGAACTTCTTCTGGCAACACCAGGGCCGCCAGGTGCGGGTGGCCGGGGACGTCGTGGAGCTGTCCGCGGAAGCCTCGGCCGCCGACTGGCGGGCCCGGCCCGGCGCCGACGACGGCGAAAATGCAGACAATGAAAACACAGACTGGCAGCTCTACGCCATCCGGCCCCGCGAAATCGAATTCTGGCAGGCCCGGCACGACCGCCGGCATATCCGGCACCGCTACGCGCCCCGCTGACCGGGCAACGCTCAGTTAATCCGACTTAATCGGGTGGCTCGGTTTAGGATGGGCGCCATGACCTCAATCACACCAGATAACCTTCGGGCAGAACTGCACCGCGCCGCCGGAGTCGTGGCCGGAATCGCCGCGAAACTGACGGAGCAGGACATCAAAGCGCCGTCGGAACTGCCCGGCTGGAGCCGCGGGCACGTGCTGGCCCACATCTGCGGGATTGCCAACGCGATGGCCCGGCAGCTCGAATTTGCCGCCCGCGGCGAGGGTGTCGAACTCTATGACGGCGGCTTCGAGGGGCGGAACCGCGCCATCGAGATGGCGGCCGGCCACAGCCTCGGGCAGCACCGGGCCGACCTCGACGCAGCGTTGGACCGGGCCCTGCGCGCCTTCGACTCCCTCGACGCGGCCGGCTGGCGTGAGCCCATCACCTACCGGGGAGGAGTCGTGTTCGACGGCGGCCTGGCACTGTGGCGCGAACTCGTCATCCATGCCGCCGACCTCGGCACCGGCCACGGACCGGAAACCTGGAGCCGCCCGTTCTGCGGGCACCTTTTCGATTTCCTCTCCGCGCGGGTACCCGAGGGCCAGCGCTTCGTGCTGCAGCCGCTCGGCCTGCCCGCGGTGGCCATCGGGAGCGGCGGAACATCGACCGTGATCAACGGCATGCTCACGGACATCGCCGCGTGGCTCGCCGGCCGCAACCCCACCCTCGGCAGCCTGCGCGCCACCGCCGCGGCCGACGGCGTCGACCTTCCGAAGCTGCTGCCCTGGCCTGCCGGCGTTCCGGTCAACAACTGAGCCCGCCCGGGCCGGGCGGGCTACGGAATAAGGCTCAGGGCCGTGCCGTCGCGAGGGCTGCTTCGCGTTCCCGGTCCAACAGGCTGCCCTTGACGGCCAGCCCCCAGCGGAAGCCGCCCAGCGTCCCGTCGGTGCGGATGACGCGGTGGCAGGGAACAAACAGGGCCGCCGCATTGAAGGCGCAGGCACTGGCGGCCGCCCGGACGGCCTTGGCGTTGCCGGACAGCTCCGCGTACTCCGTGTAGGTCACCGGGCGCCCCGGCGCGACCGTGCGCAGCACGTCCCAGGCATGGCTGCGGAACGGCCCGGACTTCTGCAGCACCGGCACCCCCATGGCAGGCTCCGGATCGCCGGCATAGAACGCCTCCACGGCCTCGGAGATCTCGCCCAGCCCGGTGACGGTCTCGAATCCGGCCGGAAGCAGGTCAGCGTGGATCTGGCCGGTCAGCTCGCCGGGAACGGCGGTCCAGCCCGACGACAGGACAGCCCCGTCCCGGGCAATGATGGTGAACGGACCGTCCGGGGTGGACATGGTCAACAGCTGGGCTTTCATGGTTTCGCTTCCTTCAGAGACTGCTTCGGAGTCTGCTTGTGGTTCTGCGTTGGAGCCTGCCTCGGCGGCAGGGACGGCTTGCGCGCCGCGGCCTGGGCAGCCGCTGCTGCGCGCCACAGGTGCATGGTGGCGTAAGAGCGCCAGGGGCTGACCTCACGGAAATCCGGGGCGAGGGTGGCGCCGTCGGGTGTCTCGGCGAGTGAACGGATGCCATTGCGGACCGCGGCGTCGTTGGCCAGGAACACATCCGGCGCGCCGATGACCCGCATCGCGACGTATCCCACGGTCCACGGCCCGACGCCGGCCAGGGGCAGGAGTTTGGCCTCCAGCCCCTGCACGTCATCGCCGTAGCCGAAATCGAGGTCGCCCGAGGCCATCGCCGCCGCGGCGCCCCGGACAGCATCGATGCGCCGCTGCGGGCCGCGGAGAAGTTCGAAGCCGGTCCCGGCGATCTGTGCGGCCGTCGGGAACAGCCGGTGGAGGCCGTCATCGGGCACCAGGCTCGTGCTCCCGGCCGCGGAAAGCTGGACCAGGGCGGTCCGCGCGGCGGCCACGGTGATCTGTTGGCCGATCATCGCCCGGATCAGCAGTTCCTGCGGATCAACGGCGCCGGGCATCCGGATGCCCGGCGTGAGCGCCACCGCGGCGGCCAGCCGGGAGTCGGCCTCGAGGGCGGCATCGATGGCGACCGGATCGGCGTCCAGGTCCAGCAGCCGGCGGACCCTGCTCAACAGGGCGGCCAGATCCCGGAGGTCGACGGCGCCGATGGTCAGCACGAGCGGACGCCCGGCCGTGCCGGCGTCGTAATCCACCCGGAAGCGGGCATCGCCGTGCATCAGCCGCAGGGTCCGGGCGTAGGAAGTGGAGGTACCTTCCTCGATCCCGGGGATGGCGCGGACGGCCAGGAAATCAAAGACGCCCGGGTCGAACGGTTCGCGGTACGGAAGGTTGAGCGTGAGCGCTGTGGTGGCCGCGGGGGAGCGGTGATGCCTGGCTGTGGCCCGGAGCGCGGAAGGCGTCATCGCAAAGACCTCGCCGATGGTCTCGTTGAACTGGCGCACGCTGCTGAATCCGGCGGCGAAGGCGATGTCCGAGACTTTCATGGCGGTGGAGACCAGCAGGGTGCGGGCGGTCTGGGCGCGGCTGGCCCGCGCCAGGGACAGCGGGCCGGCACCGAGTTCGTGGCTGAGGATCCGGTTGAGCTGGCGCGAGGAGTATCCGAGCCGGGCCGCGAGCCCCTCGACGCCGTCGCGGTTGATCACGCCGTCATTGATGAGCCGCATGGCCCGGCCGGCGATATCGGAGCGCACGTTCCAGGCCGGCGTACCCGGCACGGCCTCGGGCAGGCAGCGTTTGCACGCACGGTAGCCGGCGTCGTGCGCCGCGGCGGACGTTTCATAGAACGTGACATTGTCCGCCTTGGGCGTCCGCGCGGGGCACGATGGCCGGCAATAGATGCCGGTGGTCCGGACAGCTGTGTAGAACTGCCCGTCGAAGCGGGTGTCCCGGGCATCGATTGCCCGGTAGCGCTGCCAGAAGTCCATCACCCCATCCTGCCAGCTTCGCGGAGCAGCTGCTAGCGGAATTCGGACACGGCCTACCTCACCTTTGGCGGTGTTTGTTAAAGTCTGAGCATGACTTCCAGCCCGCTTCCTGCCAAGTCCGGCACGGAGTCCGGCGCGGCCGTGTCCGTCCGCGAGCTGCTCTCGGCCGATGCCCGGCACGTGGCGCCGCTGATCCTCGGCGCGGTCCTGACGCACGACGGGCCCGGCGGATCCGTCTCGGTTCGGATTACCGAAGTGGAGGCATACCTGGGCCCGCATGATTCGCACCACCCTGACCCCGGGTCCCACACCTTCCGCGGCCAAACGGCCCGCAACGCCCCGATGTTCGGCCCGGCCGGCCACCTCTACGTGTATTTCACGTACGGGATGCACCATTGCGCCAATATCGTGTGCGGGCCCGAGGGCGTGGCGTCGGCGCTCCTGCTGCGGGCCGGCGAAGTGGTCGCGGGGCATGAACTGGCGAGGGCCAGGCGGCCGACGTCGAAATCGGATGTCGACCTCGCGAGCGGGCCTGCCCGGCTGGCGACCGCGCTGGGACTGACGACGGCGGACAGCGGGCGGGATGCCCTCGCGCCGCCGTTCCGGCTGGAACCGGCCGCGCACCCGCCGGAGGGGGTCGCCGCGGGCATCAGCTCCGGTCCGCGCGTCGGCGTCTCCGGCGACGGCGGCAGCCACGAGTACCCCTGGCGGTTCTGGCTCAGCGGCGACCCGACCGTCTCCCGCTACAAGGCGGCAAAGCCGGCAAAGGCGCCAGGCGCCCGCGGCGCGTGAGGCAGCGGGCACTGTGTGCGCCTCGTTCCCGCGCGCTGATGCCGGAGCGTGCGGTGGGGGATGATGGAGCATTATGGGCGAGGGGAAGCGCGGAAAACCGGGCAGCGAGCTCGAGCGGCTCCAGATCTTCGCGGAGCTGGCCGCCGAGTACTTCCGCATGGTGGAACTGTTCACCCCCGACGGCGTGCAGGTCGCGGCGGACTCCGTCGAGGCAGAGCGCCGGCACTGGATTGAGCTCTTCCGCGCGGCCCTGCTGCGCAAATTCATCGTTCCCGAAGAACACGTTTCGCTCAAACTCGTGGTGCGGGCGCTGCGCCTGTGCAACTACTCGGCGGACTCCCGCCTGGCCCAGGGCGCAGCGGAAACGGCCGGGATGTTCACCAACGGGATGATCCGGGACCGCGAGGCGCTGATGGCCGAAATCGCCCTGGCCGACCATGACTTGTTCGAGGACGTCCTCTATGGACGGCTCCTTCACGGTGACGCCGACAGGTTCCGCCGGTCCGGATGGGCCGGGGACTACGCCCGGCTGAGCCGCGTGGCGGCCGGGCGGTTCGACGCCGAGCGCGCGCTCCGAAAAGCGCTGAACATCGTCAACTACGGGCTTGCCAACGGACTCCTGCGCCCGCCGGAACCGGACTCCGTGCCTCCAGATGCCGTGCCCCCAGATGCCGGGCCTCCCGTTCATCCGGACGCCTTGCCGCCACCGGCGGGGGATTAGGGGTTCCAAGTTGCTGCGGAGCTGCCCAGTGAATAGTCGGCGCCGACGGCGAAGGGGGCGAGCCGGCGCCGCAGGTCCTCGCGCACGTGCGGCCACTCCTGCGAGAGGATCGAGAAGACGGCCGTGTCCGCTCGTCCCCCGCCTGGCGCCGCGCGGTGGCCGCGGAGGACCCCCTCGAATTGTGCGCCGAGCCGTTCGATCGCCGTCGCACTCCTGGTGTTGCGGGCGTCGCAGCGGAAAGCCACCCGGTCCACTTCCAGTACCTCATAGGCGTAGGCGAGGAGCATGTGCTTGCTCGCCGGATTGACGTGGCTGCCCCAGAATTGCCGCCTGTAGAATGTTCCGCCGATTTCCAGGCGTTGCTGGTCCGGAACGTAGTCGCGGAGGGACGTCGTGCCCAGCAGGGCGCCGGTGCGCCCGTCCGTGACTGCGAACGGGATGGTGGCGGGATCCTCCAGCCGTGACCGGAACAGCGCCGCCAGTTCGAGGGCAGTCGCAGGCATCGGTGCCGCCATGCCTGCCCACATGCCGGCGTCCACAAAATCGAAGAGGCCCGCCGCATGGTGCGGGGCCAGCGGAACCAGCCGAACCCCATGGCCGGAGAGGACGATTTCGTGTCGCATTCGAGCATTCAATCACCGGCGGGATGGACAGGAGCGGCGAATCCGGCACCGACAGCGTGAACATTGGATGGCCGGTGGGTTGCCGCGGGCCGCCGGGACGGGAGGCCCGGGAAGCTTCCGGCTACCAGCCAGTAAGGTGGATGGGTGAATCAAAGCGACCCGAACCAGACGACGACTGCAATGCCGGTGGATGAGCTGATCAAGAGCCTGTGCGCCACTATCCCGGACTATCCCAAACCCGGCGTCAGCTTCAAGGACCTGACCCCGGTCTTCGCCGACGGTGCCGCCTTCGGGGCCGTCGTCGATGCCCTGGTGGGACCTTTCCAGGGCCAGTTCGACGCCGTCGCCGGAGTGGAGGCCCGCGGCTTCCTGCTCGCGGCGGCCGCCGCCTACGCCACCGGGACCGGGGTCATCACGGTCCGCAAGGCCGGCAAGCTTCCGCGCGAGGTGTTCTCCGAGGACTACGCCCTGGAGTACGGCACCGCCACCCTTGAGCTGCACACCACGGACCTGGCGCCGGGGAGCCGGGTGCTGATCCTCGACGACGTGCTCGCCACGGGCGGCACGCTCGGCGCCGCGGCGCGGCTCTTCGAGCGGTGCGGGATCCACGTGGCAGGCATCGGTGTGGTCATGGAACTCGACGATCTTGGCGGCCGCACAGCCCTGACCGGCCACAACGTCCGGTCCCTGCTGCGGATTTAGCGGGCCTGCCGGGCTGGACCATCCGGGCCGTGTCGGTAGAATTCCCTGACGAAGACTGCCTTGGCATCGTTCGGCGACATGCAACAGCCGTGCCGCCGAAATGGCTGTAGAATGGTGGGTCTGTCTTTTTCGATAGGGGAACGTTCGATGCACGACGCTGATTTGGCCCATGAACGCGACTATGTGGCCGGACTTTACGCCCGGCTCGATGAGTTGCGGGCGGAGAAGCGCACCCAGCTGGCCCAGGTGCGCCGGGCCGGTGCCGTGGGCACCATGCAGAACGTTTCCGAACGTGATGCCTTCGCCGCCCTCTACGAGGACCGCCTCGCCCAGCTCGACGCCGTCGATGACCGGCTCGTGTTCGGCCGCCTGGACCTGGATTCCGGGGAGGCCCAGTACATCGGCCGCATCGGCCTGACCACCGAGGACCTGCAGCGGCTCATGGTGGACTGGCGTGCGCCCGAGGCCGGCCATTTCTACCAGGCCACGGCATTCGACCGGCAGGGCGTCCGCCGCCGCCGTCACCTGATCCTGCAGGGCCGCGAGGTCAAGGCAATCGAGGATGACGTGCTCGACGCCGACATGCTCGCCGACAACGATTCGCTACAGGGCGAGGGTGCCCTGCTGGCTGCCCTGAACTCCAAGCGGACGGGCCGGATGTCAGACATCGTCGGCACCATCCAGTCCGAGCAGGACCGGATCATCCGTTCCTCCATCTCCGGCGCCCTCGTGGTCCAGGGTGGCCCGGGCACGGGCAAGACCGCTGTCGCCCTGCACCGCGCCGCGTACCTGCTCTACACGCACCGGGACCGGCTCAAGAGCGCCGGCGTCCTGCTGGTGGGGCCGACGTCGTCCTTCATGAAGTACATCGAACGCGTGCTGCCCTCGCTCGGCGAGACCGGCGTCGTCATGGCGAGTCTGGGCCGGCTGATGCCCGGCATCACCGCCGTTGCCGAGCCGGACTCCGCCGTCGCCGCCATCAAGGGCCGGCTCGACATGGCCGAGGTGGTCGCCAACGCCGTGGCCAACCGGCAGCGCATTCCGGCCGGAAACCGGACCCT
Source organism: Arthrobacter sp. P1_D4 (assembly GCF_056406115.1). Classification (NCBI taxonomy): domain Bacteria; kingdom Bacillati; phylum Actinomycetota; class Actinomycetes; order Micrococcales; family Micrococcaceae; genus Arthrobacter; species Arthrobacter sp. P1_D4. Next base: position 291,212 of record NZ_JBFUAU010000008.1, read on the forward strand.
TGAGGTGGACGGCCGCAAACTGGTCCTCACGCCCAGGCAGGTCCGCCGCGCCAAGGAGAGGGCGCGCGCCACGGGCAAACCGCACAACGAGGCCCGCGTCTCCTTCGTCAAGATCCTGCTCCGCGAATTGACCGAGCAGATGACGGAGCTGGTGGAGGCAGGCAACATCGGCAACAACGCCGACCGCTCCTACCTGGCCGAGGATGTCCGCTCGGCCCGGGATGTCCGGATCGCCCTGAACCTGTGCTGGATGCCGATGACCCCGGAGAAACTCGTGGGGGAGCTGCTCAGCAAGCCGGCCATCCTCGAGGCATGCACCCCGAACCTCAGCCCGGAAGAACGCGCACTGCTGCTCCGTCCGGCCGATTCGCCCTGGACCGAGTCCGACGTTCCGCTGCTGGACGAGGCTGCCGAATTGCTCGGCGAACTTGATGCCGCCGCCGGGCGCGGCCTGGCGCAGCAGGAACAGGACCGGGCCCGCGACCTGGCCAACGCCAAGCAGACCCTGGTCAACATGGAAACCGCCGGCGTGGACGTCCTTGTCACGGCCGAAGACCTGGTGGATCAGAACCAGGAGCGTGAGACGCGGCTGACCGCTGCAGAGCGTGCCACCACGGACCGTTCCTGGGCCTTCGGGCACATTGTGGTGGACGAAGCGCAGGAGCTGTCACCCATGCAGTGGCGGCTGCTGGTCCGACGCTGCCCGCTGAAGTCCTTTACGATCGTGGGCGACATCGCGCAGACCAGTTCTGTTGCCGGCGCCAACTCCTGGCACAGCGCGCTGGGCCCCATGTTCGGCGACCGCTGGCAGCTCGAGGAGCTGACCGTCAACTACCGCACCCCGTCCCAGATCGCCGAGGCCGCCGCCCGCATGGCGACCGCGGCAGGACTTGTGGTTTCGGCGCCCAAGGCCGTGCGGGAAGGGCGATGGTCCCCGGTCATCGACAAAGTCGGCCAGGGCCAGATCGTCAGCAAGCTCGTCGAGGTGCTTCCGGAGGAACTGGACGCCATCGAGGGCGGCCTGCTGGCGGTCATCGCCGACGGCGGCCTTCTCCCTGAGGCCAGCGCGGCACTGCGGGCCGTGTACGGCCACCGGGTCGGGACGGGCGCCGGGAGTTATGCGCAGGACATCGTGGTGATCAGTCCCCGCGAGGCGAAGGGGCTGGAATTCGACGGCGTCGTGGTCCTGGAACCGACGGACATGCTCAATCACGAGCACGGCCGGGTGGGTGACCTGTACGTGGCCATGACCCGGCCCACCCAGCGCCTGCGGCTCATCGCCGCCGCCGGAGTCCCGGCAGGCATCGAGGAGTAGGCCGGGCCGGCAGGCGTCACCTGCGCTGCCGCCCGGTTGATCCTGCTAACTTAGATTCCGTGTCCCAGCTAAATATTCTCGATGCCCAGCAGAACGATCCCAGCTTTGCCAATATCTGGCAGGAGCTGAAATGGCGCGGCCTTGTCCACGTCTCCACGGATGAGGCGGAGCTCGAAAAGCTCCTCGCCGGCGACCCCGTGACGTATTACTGCGGCTTCGATCCGACCGCGCCGAGCCTGCACCTGGGCAACCTGGTCCAGCTGCTGCTCATGCGCCGGATCCAGCTGGCCGGCCACAAGCCGCTCGGACTGGTGGGCGGCTCCACGGGCTTGATCGGTGATCCGCGTCCGACGGCGGAACGCACCCTGAACACCAAGGACACCGTGTCCGAGTGGGTGGGCTACCTTCAGGCCCAGGTCCGTAGGTTCCTGAACTTCGAGGGCGACAACGCAGCCCGGATGGTCAACAACCTGGACTGGACGGCGCCCCTGAGCGCCATCGACTTCCTGCGCGAGATCGGCAAGCACTACCGTGTCGGCACGATGCTCCGGAAGGACGCCGTCGCCTCCCGCCTCAGTTCCGACGAAGGCATCAGCTACACGGAGTTCAGCTACCAGATCCTGCAGGGCATGGACTACCTGCAGTTGTTCCGCGACTACGGTTGCATGCTGCAGACCGGCGGCTCGGATCAGTGGGGCAACCTCACCAGTGGCACCGAGCTCATCCGCAAGGTTGAGGGCAAACACGTCCACGCCCTGGGAACGCCGCTCATCACCAACTCTGACGGCACCAAGTTCGGCAAGAGCGAGGGCAACGCGATCTGGCTGGATCCAACCATGTGCAGCCCTTACGCGTTCTACCAGTTCTGGCTCAACACGGCGGACGCCGACGTCGCGGACCGACTCAAAGTGTTCACCTTCCTGAGCCGCGCCGAGATTGAGGAACTGGAGCTCGCGATCGCCGAACGGCCCTTCGCCCGCGAGGGCCAGCGAAAGCTGGCCTACGAGGTGACTTCGCTCGTCCATGGCGTGGACGCCACCGAGAAGGTCATTGCGGCTTCCGCCGCGGTGTTCGGCAATGGCGACCTCTCCGTACTGGACGAAGCGACACTGAAGGCGGCGACCTCCGAGCTGCCCTCCGCCACGGTTGACGCCGGCGCCCTGGGCATCATCGAGCTGCTGGTCGCCTCCGGTCTGTCTGAGAGCAAGTCCGCCGCACGCCGCACTGTGGGGGAGGGCGGCGCCTACGTCAACAATGCGAAGGTGTCTGACCCCGACGCCGTTATTGCGGCCAGCGAGTTGCTGCACGGGCGCTACCTGCTTCTGCGCCGGGGCAAGAAGAACCTGGCAACGGTGGAAGTCGCCGCGTCCTGACCAGCACGGGATCCTGACCAGTACGGGATCCTGACCAGTACCGGATCCTGACCGGTACCGAAAACGCACCTGCACGCTCCTTCCCGGCCGATTTGCACGGCCGGGGAGGATCGTGTATTGTTTTCTGAGTTGCCGCCGTTGAGTGGCGACAAACCCCCACAAATGAGAAGCAATTCTTCATGCGCCAGGCGCACATAATGAAAATTGCTTCAATTATGCTGGGCGGATTCGCTCCACAAAGCGAAATTCCGATGAAAATCGCGAATTTGCAAAGTGGAAATGAATGAAATAAGATGTAAACATCGCAGCGAAGAAAAGCGGAACTAAAGAATTCATCGAAATGATGTGTTTCGGCAAGTATTCGAATGTGTCTGTTGTTTGAGAACTCAATAGTGTGCCAAGTTTGTTGATACCAATTTATTGTATTGAATTGGTTGAATTTGCCGGGCCCGCCACCCCGTGGTGTGGTCTGGTGTTTTTGGCTGGTTTCAAATTTTGTGCAGCGTGTGTGTCCCGTTTTCCCGGGGGCGCATGTTGTGTCTGTTTTACTTCAACGGAGAGTTTGATCCTGGCTC